>JAJXTD010000037.1 GCA_021784035.1 Actinomycetes bacterium
TCACGCTGCGCGCGGCCGCCGTCGCCGAGGGACTGCTCGACCGGCACGGAGTCGTGACCCGTGGCGCGGTCGCGGCCGAGCACGTCGGCGGCGGCTTCGCCGGCGTCTACCGCGTGCTGTCGGCGTACGAGGACGCCGGCCGCTGCCGCCGGGCCTACGTCGTCGAGGGCCTCGGCGCCGCGCAGTTCGCGCTCCCGGGAGCCATCGACCGCGTCCGCGCCGTCGCCCCGGACCGGCGCGACCCCGGCGCCGTGCCGCAGGCGCTCGTGCTCGCCGCGACCGACCCGGCCAACCCCTACGGCGCGGCGCTGCCGTGGCCCGTGCGCGGCGGCGAGGGCGCGAGCGGGCACCGGCCGGGGCGCAAGGCGGGGGCGCTCGTCGTCCTCGTCGACGGCGCGCTGGCGCTCTACGTCGAGCGCGGCGGTCGCACCCTGCTCACCTGGTCCGACGACGACGCCGTGCTGCGCGCCGCCACGGGCGCGCTCGCCGGTGCGGTACGCCGCGGCGTGCTCGGCCGGCTCACCGTGCGCAAGGCCGACGGCGAGTCCGTGCTCTCGCCCCGCTCGCCGCTCGGCGCGGCGCTCGAGGCCGCCGGCTTCACCGCCACGCCGCAGGGCCTGCGCATCCGCGGCTGAGGCGACGCGTCACTCGTCAGGTCGGGCGCGGACGACGCTCACGTTGAACGCCGGGCTGCCGAACGTGCCCATGAGGCTCAGCCAGAGCGGCAGGTAGAGCTCGAGGCCGCGCGCGGCCGCGATGCCGCCGACGTCGACGATCTCGTCGGGCGCCCAGCCGAAGCCGCGCAGCAGCCCGGCGACGAGGGCCTTAGCGCCGGCGTCGTCGCCCGCGACGAAGACCGTGTGCGCGCCGGGGAGGGCACGCGGGTGAACCATCACGTCGGCGGACATGGTGTTCAGCGTCTTGACGACGCGCGCCGCAGGGAACGTGTCCTGGATCAGCTCGCCGAGCGAACGCCCGTCGGGCTGCGCGACCGTCGGCGGGAAGCCCCCCGAGAAGTCCAGCGGGTTGGAGATGTCGAGCAGCGGCTTGCCGGCGAGGTTCTCGGCGCCGGCCGCCGTGAGCGCCTCGACCGAGACGAGCCCACCGGTCGCGTTGACCACGACCTCGGCCCAGGCCGCGGCGTCGGCGAACGTGCCCCCGCTCGCCCCGGCGCCGGTGGTCCCGACCCAGGCGACGGCCCGCTCGTTGCCCGCGGTGCGCGACCCCATGCGCACCTCGTGCCCCGTCTCCACGAGCCGCGACCCGACGCTGGTGCCCACGACCCCGGTGCCCAGAACCGCGATCCGCATGACGCTCCCCTCCGTACGGCGTGGCGCTCGAACGTCTCGATCCTTGCCGAACCGCCCCGGTCGCGCGAGTGCTCACCCGGTCCGTCGGGCCCCGCGCCCGCCTTCGTCCACGCGGCACGGGGGCCCGCCCGAGGACGCGTAGGGTCGGGGCGTGTCCGAGCACCGGCTGGAGATCGCGCAGCAGCCCGACGGCACGTTCACCGCGACGTTCGACGACCGGTACGCGCCCGTCCCGGTCGCGTCGTGGGCCGAGGTGCGCAAGCTCCGCTCGCGGCACCGGCAGGAGGACCACTGGGCGCCGGGTGCCCACGAGGCCTTCGTGGCCGAGCACGGCCACCCGTTCGACGACTGGTGGGCGTCGCTCGCCCCCGAGGTCCGGACCGCCCTGCTCGCCGACCCGGGCGGACCCGTGCCGCCGGCGTACGCCGACGCCGTGAAGCGGTCGCTGCGCTCGGAGAACGGCCGCGACGGGCTCCGCGTGGACGGCTCGTCGTTCACCCCCGAGGTGCGTGAGTTCCTGGTGGCGAAGGCGTCCCAGGGCTGACGGCCGGCGCGGCTCAGGCGGTCGGCGCGGCGAACGCGGTCGTCCGCACGGCTGCCGGGACCGCGGCGGCGACGGATCGCGCCTGCGCTGCACGGGAGTCCCGGGTGCCCGGCTCGAGCACGTGGGAGGCGAGCCAGCGACACACGAGGTCGACGTGCAGGTCGTCCCGGGAGCGGTCGGCGGCATCGAGCACGAGTGCGACCTGGGCGCGCACGACGTCCCACCCGGCGCCGGTGCCGGGCGCCGCCGCGGCGAGCAGAGCGGTGGGCTCGACGGTGCGCAGGCCCACGAGCACGGGGTGCGCGGCGACGCCGTCGGCCGCCCGGGTGAGGGCGACGGCGAGGTCGTCGCGGGCGAGGTCGCGGCAATCGGCCCCGAGCTCGGCGGCGTCGTCGGCGAGCAGGCCCGCGACGAGGTCGTCCTTGGTGCGGAAGTGGTTGTAGAGCGTGGCCTTCGCGAGACCGCCGCGGACGGCGACGTCGCCCATCGTGGCCTTGCGCAGCCCGTGCTCGGCGAGGACGCGCCGGGCGCCGTCGAGCGCGGCGGTGCGGGTGCGGCCCATGGCGTTGCCCGCGCGGGAACGCGGGGACCGCTCGGCCACGGGACCGGTCAGGCCGCGGCGACGACGGAGGGCGACGCGACCGGCAGGTCGGTGACGGGGGCGACGCCCTCGAGCACCGCGACCTCGTCGCTGACGGAGCGCAGCACGATCGCGAGCGGGACGTCGAGCGCGGTGCAGATCGAGGCGAGCAGCTCGCTGCTGGCCTCCTTCTGCCCCCGCTCCACCTCGGAGAGGTAGCCCAGCGAGACGCGGGCGGCGGCCGAGACCTCGCGCAGGGTGCGACCCTGGTCCTGCCGACGACGGCGCAGCTCGTCCCCGATGACACGACGGAGCACGATCACGGGTCCACCCCCTCTCGCGGGCCGGTCCCCCTGGGCGGGAACGTGGGCTCCACGGTACCCGGCGATGCGGCCGTGCGCAGCGTCGGCACCCGTACGGACGGCGTCGGCGCGTCGCGCTGCGACGCTCGCGGCGGGCGTGCTCGCGGAGCCGCCGGTGGCGACCGCGCTCGTGGCGGTGCTGGTCACAGGACCCGCCCTCTCCGGCCGCTGTGCGGATCCGTGTCGGTGGTGCTGGTCGGGACGACCTCGTCGTACGACGTCCCGGACGACGGCAGGGGCCGTCAGGAGGGAGAACGCCGACATCATCGGTCGGTGTTCCCGCCGCCGCCACCAGGTTTGCGGGCCGGCGCCGTCGCGGGTCAGTGACCGAGGGCCGACACCAGGGCCGAGAGCGCCTCGGCCACGGCGGCCCGGCGGATCCCGTCGCGGCCGAGCGCGGGGTCGAGGGCCAGCCCGGTCGCCTCGCCCGCACCGTCGGGACCCCATGTGGCGACCCACAGCTCGCCCACCGGATGGCCGTCCTGCTGGTCCGGTCCGGCGACGCCGGTGGTGGCGACGCCGTAGTCGGCGCCGAGCCGTTCGGCCGCGCCACGGGCCATCGCCAGGGCCACCTCGCGGTCCACCGCACCGCTTCGGGCCAGCAGGTCCGGGTCGACGCCGAGCAACGCGGTCTTGAGGTCGGTCATGTAGGCCACGACTCCGCCGCGCACGGCCTTCGACGCGCCGGGGACGCCGACGAGCGCCGCGACCACGAGCCCGCCGGTGAGCGACTCGGCGACGGCCACCGTGCGGCCGCGCTCGGTGAGCAGGCGCACGACCTGCGCGGCGCTCTCCTCGACGGCGGGGACGGGCATCGTCAGGCCCGCGCGGCCCGGGACGCGGCGCGCAGCCGCAGCGCGCGGGCGACGTAGTCGAGACCGGTCACGAGCGTGAGCAGCACCGCAACGCCCATCACGACCTCGCTCGCGGTCACCAGCCAGCCAGTCAGGGGCAGCAGGTACATGAGGATCGCGAGCATCTGCGCGGCGGTCTTCGCCTTGCCGCCGCGGCTCGCCGGGATCACGCCGTGCCGGATCACCCAGAAGCGCAGCAGCGTCACGCCGATCTCGCGGACGAGGATGACGACGGTGACCCACCACGGCAGCTCGCCGAGGTAGGACAGCCCGACCAGCGCCGTCCCGGTCAGCGCCTTGTCCGCGATCGGGTCGACGATCTTGCCGAAGGACGTCACCTGGCCCTGCCGCCGGGCGAGCTCGCCGTCGACGAAGTCCGTGGCACCCGCGACGACGAACACCACGGCCGACCACACGCGCGACGCCGCCTCGTCGCCCCCCTCGCGCAGCAGCAGCCACGCGAAGACCGGCACGAGGGCGAGGCGCAGGACCGTGAGGGCGTTCGGCACGTTCACGACCGACGGCGACTGGACCGGGTCGCCGACGTGGTCGGGTGGTGCCGGTCGCATCACCGGGCCGGCCGCCGCGGCACCGCGAGCAGGTCGACGCCGTCGGAGCCGACCACCTCCGCCGTGACGAGTGATCCGACGCGCAGCCCGGCGAGGTCGAGGCCACCGGCGACGAGCAGCGTGCTGCCGTCGACCTCGGGCGCCTGGTGCGCGCTGCGGCCCTCGACCACCGGGCCCTCCGCGGACTCCTCGACGGACTCGACGAGGACCTCGACCGTCTCGCCGATCCGGTCCTCGGCCCGCTGCGACGTGAGCTCCTCGACGAGCGCAGCCACCCGCTCGACGCGCTCCCGCACGACGTCCTCGGGGAGCTTCCCGTCGTAGCCCGCGGCCTCGGTGCCGTCCTCGTCGGAGTAGCCGAACACGCCGACCGCGTCGAGCCGCGCCGCGACGAGGAACCGCTCGAGCTCCTCGACGTCGGCCTCGGTCTCGCCGGGGAAGCCGACGATGACGTTGCTGCGCGCGCCGGCGTCCGGCGCGAGCGCGCGAGCGGACGCGAGCAGGTCGAGGAACGACTCGGTGCCGCCGAAGCGGCGCATCCGGCGCAGGACCGGGGCGGACGCGTGCTGGAAGGACAGGTCGAAGTACGGGACGACCCCGGGGGTCGTCGCGATGACCTCGACGAGCGAGGGGCGCGTCTCGGCCGGCTGCAGGTAGGACACCCGCACCCAGTCGATCCCGTCGACGGCGGCGAGCTCGGGCAGCAGCGTCTCGAGCAGCCGGAGGTCGCCGAGGTCCTTGCCGTACGACGTGGAGTTCTCGCTCACCAGCACGACCTCGCGGACGCCGTGCCCGGCGAGCCAGCGCGCCTCGTCGAGGACGTCCGAGGGGCGCCGGGACACGAACGAGCCGCGGAACGACGGGATGGCGCAGAACGCGCACCGACGGTCGCAGCCGGACGCGAGCTTGAGCGGCGCGCTCGGGCCGGAGCCGAGGCGGCGGCGGACGACGCGGGGCCCGCTGGCCGGGGCCACGCCCTCGGGCAGGTCGGGGGCCTGCGCGTGCCCCGGGAGGGCGACGACCGTCGCGACCCGCTCGACCGGCGTGACCGGGAGCAGCAGCCGCCGGTCGCGCGGCGTGTGCGCCACGTGCGGCTCGCCGGCGAGGATCCGGCGCAGCTCGGCGCCGATGCCGGCGTAGTCGTCGAAGCCGAGCACGGCATCCGCCTCGGGCAGCGACTCGGCCAGCTGGTCGCCGTATCGCTCGGCCAGGCAGCCCACGGCGACGACCGCCCGCGGCCGGCCCGACGCCTTGAGGTCGGCCGCCTCGAGCAGCGTGTCGACCGAGTCCTTCTTCGCCTGCTCGACGAATCCGCAGGTGTTGACCACGATCGCGTCCGCGTCGGAGGCGTCCTCGACGAGCTCCCAGCCGTCGGCCGCGAGGCGCCCGGCGAGCTCCTCGGAGTCGACCTCGTTGCGGGCGCAGCCGAGGGTGACGAGGGCCACGCGGCGCACGGCAGGGACCTGCTCGGACGACACGGTCATGCCGAGAGCCTACGGGCAGCCGGGTGGGACCCGACGCGTCAGGCGGCGGACAGGGTCGGGTCGCCGGGACCGAACTCGACCTTGACGACCTGCCCGCCCGAGCCCGGCGCGCCGAGGTCGCGGCCGTTGACGGTGAGCGCGACCGCGCCGGCGTTGCCGATGAGCAGCTTCACCTTGGTCCTGTCCCGGACGGTCTGGGTCTGGCCCTTGGTGAGGGTGCCCTCGAAGAGGGTCTTTCCGCTGCCGTTGGTGATGCGCATCCATGACGCGCGGCCGGTGGTCGTCACCGTCACGGTCACGCCGTCGGCCGCGGCGACGACGTCGGACGGGCTGGACGACGGCGCGGACGGGGTGGACGGCGTGGTGGTCGGGGTCGACGACGGCGTACCGCCCGGGGCCGTGCTGGTGCTCGGCGAGGGCGTGGGGCCGGTGGCGAGCGAGGCGGACGAGGACGGTCGCTGCAGGAACGAGATGAGGCCGATGCCGACGATCACGGCGAGCGCGAGCGCCATGACGGCGGTCCAGTTGGCGCCCCGGCGTCCGCCGGACATCGATGCCCCGAGGGTGCCCGCGAGGGAGGCCAGGCCGTGGTCCCCGCCCCCGCTCTGGGCCACCCGGGTCGGCTGCACGATGGGGGCCACGGGCTCGGCGACCACGCGGGCGGCGCCGCTCTGCTCGTCGAACCGGCCGGCCAGCTCGACCGGGTCGATCCCGATCACGGTGGCGATGCTCTTGAGGTGGCCCCGGGCGTAGACGTCCCCGCCGCAGAGGCGGAAGTCGTCGGCCTCGATGGCCGAGATCACGGTGGACCTGATGCGTGTCTGCGCCGCAACCTGCGCGACGGTCATCCCGGCGGCGGCGCGCGCGCGGGCGACGGTCTCGCCGACCGTCATCGCTGCCTCGCTCACGCCAGGACCCCTTCACGGGAGCGACGGCGAGCAGCACGGACGCCACTCGGGACACCGTCGGAGCCCCCATGCTAGGCCGGGACCACGGGCCGGGGCCAACCCGTCCAAGATCGTTCGGCCGGTCGGGGCTGCCGGTCAGTCGCCCCCGAGCACGGTGAGGATGCCCTCGAGCTCGTCGGGTGTGACAAGGACGTCACGCGCCTTGCTGCCCTCGCTGGGTCCCACGATGCCGCGGGTCTCCATGAGGTCCATGAGGCGACCGGCCTTGGCGAAGCCCACCCGGAGCTTGCGCTGGAGCATCGAGGTCGAGCCGAACTGCGTGGTGACCACGAGCTCGATGGCGGCGCGCAGCAGGTCGAGGTCGTCGCCGATCTCCTCGTCGATCTCCTTCCTGCCGCCGGTCGGCGCCGCGACGTCCTCGCGGTAGGCCGGGGCGAGCTGGCTCTTGCAGTGGCCGACGACGGCCCGGATCTCGTTCTCGGTGACCCAGGAGCCCTGCAGCCGGATCGGCTTGCTGGCGCCCATGGGGAGGAAGAGCGCGTCGCCCTGGCCGACGAGCTTCTCCGCGCCCGGCTGGTCGAGGATGACCCGGCTGTCGGCCAGGCTGGACGTCGCGAACGCGAGCCGGCTCGGCACGTTGGCCTTGATCAGGCCGGTGACGACGTCGACGCTCGGCCGCTGCGTCGCGAGCACGAGGTGGATGCCGGCGGCACGGGCGAGCTGCGTGATGCGCACGATCGAGTCCTCGACGTCGCGCGGGGCCACCATCATGAGGTCGGCGAGCTCGTCGACGATGACGAGGAGGTATGGGTAGGGCGTGATGACCCGCTCGCTGCCCGGCAGCGGCTGCACCTGCCCGGTCCGGACCGCCTTGTTGAAGTCGTCGATGTGCCGGAAGCCGAAGTGCGCCAGGTCGTCGTAGCGCAGGTCCATCTCGCGCACGACCCACTGCAGCGCCTCGGCTGCCTTCTTCGGGCTCGTGATGATGGGCGTGATGAGATGCGGTACGCCCTCGTACGCCGTGAGCTCGACGCGCTTCGGGTCGATGAGGATCATCCGCACCTCGTCCGGCGTCGCCCGCATGAGGACGCTCGTGATGAGGGTGTTCATGCAGCCCGACTTGCCGGCGCCCGTGGCGCCCGCGACGAGGATGTGCGGCATCTTCGCGAGGTTGCCGCAGACGAAGCCGCCCTCGACGTCCTTGCCGAGCCCGACGAGCATCGGGTGGTGGTCGCTGGTCGCCGCCTTGCTCTTGAGCACGTCGCCGAGGCTCACGAGCTCGCGGTCGGTGTTCGGGATCTCGATGCCGATGGCCGACTTGCCGGGGATCGGCGACAGGATGCGGACGTCCGCGCTGGCGACGGCGTAGGCGATGTTCTTCGACAGCTGGGTGACCCGCTCGACCTTGACCGCCGGGCCCAGCTCGACCTCGTAGCGGGTGACCGTCGGCCCGCGGGAGTAGCCGGTGACCTGCGCGTCGATCCCGAACTGGTCGAGCACCGCGGACAGCGACTCGACGACGGCGTCGGACGCCTTGCTCGTGGACTTGTGCACCGCGCCCGGCTTCAGGCTCTCCGCCGGCGGCAGGTGGTAGGTGACGTCCCCGGACAGCGCCAGCTGCTCGACGCGTGACGGCGACTGCGGCAGCGGGTCGGCGACGTGCTTGGCCGGTGAGGTCACCACCGCGCCCGAGGTGAGGTCGACGATCACGGTCGAGGTGCCGTCCGGGTCCGCGACCGGGTGCTCCGCGGCGTCGACCTGCTCGCTGAGGTCCACGTCGACCCGCCGTCCGCGGCGCCGGCCGCGGGTGCCCTCGTCGGCCACGACGGGGGTCTCGAACGCGATGTCGCCGGCGAGGACGCCGAGGCCGGCGTCGGTCCCCGCGGCCTGCGCCTCGGCCGCGGCCCGGCGGCGCTGACGGCGCGTCGTCGTGACCGGGCCGGTGGGCTCCGGCTCCACCTCGCCCTCGATGCGCACGCCGGTGATCCGGTCGCGCACGTGGCGCAGCCGCTCGGGCACGGCCGCGATCGGCGTCGCCGTCACGACCAGGACGCCGAAGACCGCGAGCAGCACGAGCAGCAGACCGGCCACGACCGGGTGCGTGGCCGCGACGACAGGCGCGGAGGCGAGCCAGCCGATCCAGCCACCGCCGGCCTCCATGGCCGCGCCGCCGTCGGCCGGCACCGGGGTGCCGTGCAGCACGTGCACGAGCCCGCAGGCCGCGAGCACGAGCGCGGTCCAGCCGATCGTGATGCGGCCGGTCGCCGCGCTCTCGTCCGGGCGGCGCAGCACGCGCCAGGCCAGGCCGAGCAGGAGGAAGGGCAGCGTCCAGTCCAGGCTGCCCAGCGCACCGGTGACGATCGCCCCGACGACGCCGCCGAGGCCGGAGGTGACGTCCCACCACACGGAGAAGGCGACGAGGATCGCGAGTCCCACGAGGGTGAGGCCGAGGCCGTCCCGCCGGTGGGCCGGGTCGAGGTCGCGCGCGCCGTGCCCGATCCGGCGCACGACGCCGCCGAGCACGTGACCCACGCCGAGCCAGAGCGCGCCCACCAGTGCGGTGAGGCCGCCGACGACTCGGGCCAGCGGCGAGGGTCCCGACCGGGCCGGCGTCGTGCGCGGGCGAGCGGATGAGGGACGCGTCGAGGTCGACCGCGGCGCGGAGGCCGGGGTCGTCGCCGAGCGGCTCGTGGGGGAAGACCCGGACCGCTTCGACCCCGAGCGGGGGCGCGGCGGCGCGGGCGAACGGGTCGCCATGCCGGCGAGGCTACCCACACCACCCCCACGAGTCCCATCTGCCACACCGTCACCACTGCTTTTACCGCCTCCACGGGTCGCTCCTCCGGAGCGACCCGTCGGCGGACGGCTCCGCGTCGGGGCAGGGGCCGAAGCTCCGCTCCGGCCCCGCCGACCCGTCGCCGCCGCCTCCGGCGGCGACTCCGGGCCGGCGCCCCTCCGTGCTTCGCCGTACTGCCCGGGGGCGCACTGAGCGCGACCGCTCGCGAGCCCACGACCCGCCGGACGATCCGTCGACCTCTGGACGGGGTTTCTCTGCCCTCCCGGCCAGAGGTTGACCGACCGGCCGGCGCTGAGAGACCCGCCGTGGCCTCGCCGTACTGCACCTGGGGCGACCGCGAAGTCGATCCCACGCGGACGGCATCGCCCGACGGACGGTCCGCAGACCTCTGGCCGGGGTTTCTCTGCCCTCCCGGCCAGAGGTTGACCGACCGGCGGTGAGGGCCCCGCGATCTGCCAGGGCAGGGGAAGCTGGGCTGCTTCTAGCGCAGTTCAGGGCACCTTCACCCGAAAAGTTGGGGCGGGGACGTCAGGCCTCCACGACCACGGGGACGATCATGGGCTTGCGGCGGTGCTGGTCGTTGACCCAGCGGCCGAGGACGCGGCGGACGACCTGCTGCAGGGCGAACTGGTCGGTGTTGCCGTGGCGCAGCGCGTCCTCCACGGCCTCCTTGATCCGCGGCAGCACGTCGTCGAAGGCGGCGTCGTCCTCGACGAAGCCGCGGGCCTGGATCTCCGGCCCGGCGGTGACCTTGCCGTCGACGGAGTCGACCACGACGAAGCAGGTGATGAACCCCTCGGTGCCGAGGACCCGGCGGTCCTTCAGCGAGGACTCGGTGAGGTCGCCGACGCTCGCGCCGTCGACGTAGACGTAGCCGCACGGGACCGCGCCGGACACGGTGGCCCGGCCGTCGACGAGGTCGATGACCCCGCCGTCGAGCGTGAGCAGGATGCGCTCGGCGGGGATCCCGGTGGCCAGGGCGAGCTCGGCGTTGGCCTTGAGGTGCCGCGGCTCCCCGTGCACCGGCATGACGTTCTTGGGCTTGACGATGTTGTAGCAGTAGAGCAGCTCGCCGGCGGCGGCGTGACCGCTGACGTGCACCATCGCGTTGCCCTTGTGCACGACCTTCGCGCCGAGGCGGGTGAGGCCGTTGATCACGCGGCTGACCGCGTTCTCGTTGCCGGGGATGAGCGAGGACGCGAGCACCACGGTGTCGCCGACGCCGACCTTGATCTGGTGGTCGTTGTTCGCGATGCGCGAGAGCGCCGCCATCGGCTCGCCCTGCGAGCCGGTGCAGATGAGCACGACCTGGTCGTCGGGCAGCTCGGCGAGCTGGTCGGAGGCGACGAGGACGCCGCCGGGGATCGTGAGGTAGCCCAGGTCGCTGGCAACGCCCATGTTGCGCACCATCGACCGGCCGAAGAACGCGATCTTGCGGTGGTGCCGGTGCGCGACGTCGATGATCTGCTGGATGCGGTGGATGTGGGAGGCGAACGAGGCCACCACGATGCGACCCCGGGCGTTGTTGAACACGCGCTCGAGCGCGGGCTCGAGGTCGCGCTCGCTCGCCACGAAGCCGGCCACCTCGGCGTTGGTGGAGTCGACGAGGAACAGGTCGACGCCGCGCTCGCCCAGGCGCGCGAACGAGCGCAGGTCGGTGATGCGGCCATCGAGCGGCAGCTGGTCCATCTTGAAGTCGCCGGTGTGCAGGACCGTGCCGGCGGGGGTCGCGATGAACACCGCGAACGCGTCGGGGATCGAGTGGTTGACCGCGACGAACTCGAGCTCGAAGGGCCCGACCGACGCGGTCTCGCCCTCCACGACCTCGATCGTCGTGGCCTTGATCCGGTGCTCCTTGAGCTTCGCCTCGAGCAGCGCGAGGGTGAGCCGCGAGCCGTAGACCGGGATGTCCTGCCGCTCGCGCAGGAGGTAGGGCACGGCGCCGATGTGGTCCTCGTGCGCGTGCGTGAGCACGATGGCCTCGACGGCCTCGAGCCGGCCGCGGATGAAGTCGAAGTCCGGGAGGATCAGGTCGACGCCGGGCTGCGCGTCCTCGGGGAACAGCACGCCGCAGTCGACGATGAGCAGGCGCTTGGCGTGCTCGAAGACGGTCATGTTGCGGCCGATGTCGCCCAGGCCGCCGAGCGGGACGATGCGCAGGCCGTTCTTCGGGAGCTCCGGCGGGACGCCGAGCTGCGGGTGCGCGTAGGTCATGCGACGGACTCGAAGCCGGGCACGCCGCCGTCGGCCAGGGACTGGACGAGCGCGGGACGGTCGGCCGCGGGCATGTGCAGCAGCGGCAGCCGCAGCGCACCACCGCCCGGTCGACCCTGGTGCTCCAGCGCTGCCTTCACGGCGATCACTCCTTGTGTCCTCGTCATGATGGCCTCGGTGACCGGGACGAGCTCGTCGTTGAGCTCCCGGGCGAGGTCGACGTCGCCGGCCTCGTGCGCGACGACCATCGCGGCGATGCGGTCGGCGACCAGGTGGCCGGTCACGCTCACGGCGCCCACGGCGCCGACGGCGACGAGCGGGAGGTTCATCGCGTCGTCGCCGGAGTAGTAGACGAGCTCGCAGCGCGACATCACCTGCTGCGCGGCGAACAGGTCGCCCTTGGCGTCCTTGTTGGCGACGATCTGCGGGTGCTCGGCCAGCCGGAGCAGCGAGTCGGTCGAGATCGCGACACCGGTGCGGCCGGGGATGTCGTAGAGCATCACGGGCAGCCCCGTGGCGTCGGCCACGGCGGTGAAGTGCGCCCGGAGCCCGTCCTGCGGCGGCTTGTTGTAGTACGGCGTGACGACGAGCAGCCCGTGCGCGCCGGCCTTCTCGGCGTGCTTCGCCAGCTCGATCGTGTGTCGGGTGTCGTTCGTGCCGACCCCGGCGAGCACGTGCGCCCGGTCGCCGACGGCCTCGAGCACGGCGCGCAGCACGCGCTCCTTCTCCTCGTCGGTCGTGGTGGGCGCCTCGCCGGTGGTGCCGTTGACCACGAGGCCGTCGTTGCCGAGGTCGACCAGCTCGACGGCCAGCGCGGCGGCGGCCGCCTCGTCGAGCGAGCCGTCGGCGTGGAACGGCGTGACCATCGCGGTCAGCATCCGGCCGAACGGCCGCTGCGGGGTGGACGTGGCTGGCATGGCGGCCAGGCTACCGCTCGCCGCGCCTCAGGGGGCCACGCGCCCGTTGGCCTGGAAGGCCGCGTGGGTCAGCGGCATCAGCCGGGCGAACTCCGCCTCGTAGAGCTCGGCGACCATCTCGATCTCGCGCTGCGGGAACGACGGGAAGTGCGAGCCCTCGCGCTTGGTCCGCAGCGACAGGAAGTTCATGAGCGCCCGGGCGTTCATCGTGACGTACGCCGAGGAGTAGATCGTCACCGGCAGCACGATGCGCGCCACCTCGCGGGCGACGCCCGCGGCGAGCATCGTCTGGTAGGCGGCGTAGGCCTGCTCGCACGAGCGGCGGACCTCGGCGTCGACGATCGCGTGCTGCTCGGCCGTGCCGGGGACGAAGACGTAGGCGCCGGGCTTGCCCTCCTGCACGAGGTTGCGGTCCGGGCCGGGCACGTAGAAGACCGGCTCGAGCTCGCGGTAGCGGCCGCTCTCCTCGTTGTAGGAGGTGATGCGGTGCCGCATGTGCTCGCGCCACACGAAGATCGGCGCCCGGACGAAGAACGTGAACGAGTTGTGCTCGAACGGGCTGCCGTGCCGGTCGCGCATGAGGTAGTTGATGAGGCCCGCCGACCGCGACGCGTCGGAGTCGACGTCCTCGAGCGACTGCTCGCCCTTGGTCGAGACCCGGGCGGCGAACAGGACGTCGGCGTCGGACGCCGAGGACTTGACCAGCTCGACCGTCACGTCGCTGCGGAAGGTGATCTCGGGGGTGGCGTTCTCGGTCACGGGCCCGAACCTAGACCACGGGGCCGACGGTGACCCGGCGCACCCGCCACGCGTCCGAGGTGCCGGACGGCACCGGCGGGCCTATCGGCCCAGGACGTGCCGGCCGGTGACCTGGCCGCCACTGCCGTCGAACCGGGCCAGGCCGAAGGCCGCGACATCGCGGTCGGCGGGCTTCCGCTCGGCGAGGTCGGCCAGGACGAGGCCCATGAGCGCGGAGAACTTGAAGCCCTCCCCCGAGTCCCCCGCGGCGACGACGACGCGCCCGCCGGCGACGGTGTCGATCACGAACCTGCCGTCCGGCGATTCGGTCCAGCTGCAGACCTGGGCGTCGAGCACCGTGGGGTCGAGGTCGGCGAAGTTGCGCACGACGCGGGCCGCGATCGCGGCCGACACCTCGGGGACGGGTACCCGGTCGACGTCGTCCTCGTGCCACTCGCGGATCGGCAGGTCGATCCCGAGCTTGTAGCCGCGGCCCGGCGTCGGCATGGCGTACATGCCCGGCTCGTCGCCCATCGGTCCGTCGTACAGACAGGGCATGGAGTCGGTGCCGGGCGGGACCCCCACGTGGCACACCTGCTCGAGCACCGGACGGAACACCACATCGATCCCGAGCGACGCGAGCAGCGACCCGGCACCGGGCCCCGGCGCGAGCACCGCGACGTCGGCGCGGAAGTCGCGACCGTCCTCGGCGCGCAGCACGACGCCGTCGCCCGACGTGTCGACCTCGCGGACCACCGGGCCGACGACGAGCCGCCCGCGCGCCATGGCGAACAGGGCCGCCTGGGCGTCCAGCGCGTCGCGGGCGAGCACCGGCCCCGCGGTCTCCTGCCAGACCCCCGCGCGGCCGTCCGGGCGCAGCCCGGGGAAGAATCGGCCGACGTCGTCCGGCTCGACGACCGTGTGCGCGACGCCCTCCGCCGCGAGCGCCGCGGCCACGGCCGGCCCGCTGACGTCGTCGCGCCAGAGCAGGCCGCGGTGCAGCAGCACGGTGATCCCGCTGGCGGCCTCGAGCCGCTCCCACGCCTCGACCGAGCGGCGCGCCAGGCGCACGCGCAGCCGGTCCGGGTGGCTCAGCCGCCACAGCCGGGTGGGGCCCGACGACGACATGAGCTGGGAGGCGGGTCCGTGCCGGTCGATGAGCGTGACGTCGTGCCCGCGGCGCGCGAGCTCGGCGGCCGCGGGGAGGCCCCACGCGCCCGCGCCCACGACCACGCACCGCACGGCGGCGACGCTACCGGGAGGATGTCCCCATGACCGATCACGCGCCCGAGACGACCACCGGTCCCGACGCCTCGGTACGCCGGGCCCGTCCGGCCGACGCCGGCCCGATCGCGGCCCTCACCCTCGACTCGTGGCGGGCGCAGCCGGCCGAGCTGCTGCCCGCGGGCGGCCTGGACGACGTGGCGCTCGACGACCTCGTGGCCGACTGGCTCCCCGCGATCGCCGCTCCCCCCAGCCCGCGGCACCTCGTCCTCGCCGCGCTCGAGGGCGACGTGGTCGTCGGCTACGCGCTCGCGGCCCCGTCGCAGGACCCGGACGCCGCTCCGGACGGCACCGGCGGAGAGGTTCTCGACCTCGTCGTGCGCGCGGACCGCACCCGCCGCGGGCACGGCTCGCGCCTGCTGGCCGCCGCCGTCGACCTGCTGCGCGGGGCGGGCTGCACGGAGCTGCTCGCCTGGGTCGCGGTGGGCGACGACGCCCGCCTCGCGTTCCTCGCCTCCGCGGGGTTCGCCGCCGACGGCGCGCGCCGCACGCTCGAGGGCGGCCCGGGTGCGGCTGCCCTGCGCCAGGTCCGCTGGTCGGCCCGGATCGACTGACCGCCCGCCGGGACCGCGCCCTAGGCTCGGTCCCGTGACGTCACGGTTCTCCGGGTTCCCGGTCGAGGCCTTCGAGTTCTACGACGCCCTGACGGCGGAGAACACCAAGGCGTGGTGGGCCGCGCACAAGGCCGAGTACGACGCCCTCGTCCGGACGCCGATGGTCGACCTGCTCGCCGAGCTCGAGGACGAGTTCGGCACGGGCCACGTGTTCCGCCCGTACCGCGACGTGCGGTTCGCCAAGGACAAGACGCCCTACAAGGACCACCAGGGCGGCTTCGTCGGCGCCGAGGACTCGATCGGCTGGTACGTGCAGGTGTCCCGCTCGGGGCTCATGGTCGCCGGCGGCTGGTACGCCGCGGAGGGCAAGCAGCTCCAGCGCTACCGCGACGCGGTCGACTCCCCCGTCGTGGTCGGGCTCGAGCGGGCGCTGCGGGTCGCGACGAAGGCGGGGCTCGAGCTCGGCGGGGACGTGATGAAGACGCGGCCCCGGGGCGTCCCCGATGACCATCCGCACCTCGGCCTGCTCCGGCACCGCACGCTGACCGTCGAGCGGCACCACGGGATCGAGCCGTGGATGAGCACGCGCACGGCGCTGTCCCGCGTCCGCAGGGAGTGGCGGGCGATGGCACCGCTCGTCGACTGGCTCGTGGACCACGTCGGGCCGGCCGACGACGGCATCCCGCCCGAGCCCCGGTGAGCGCGGTCGCGGGCGGCGTGGGCTCCGACGGCGAGACGCGGTGGCACGAGGAACGACGCGGCATCGTGGCGAACGCCGTCGGCGTCGGTCTGGCCACCGGCGCGTACGGCATCTCGTTCGGCGCCATCTCCGTGACCGGGGGGCTCACCGTCCTGCAGACGCAGGTGCTCTCGGCCCTGATGTTCACCGGCGGCTCGCAGTTCGCCCTCGTCGGAGTACTCGCCGCCGGCGGCGGGGCGCTGTCGGCGGTCGCGACGAGCGTGCTGCTCGGCTTCCGCAACGCCTTCTACGGCCTCGCGATGGCACCGCTCCTGCGGGTGCACGGACTGCGGCGCGCCGTGGCCGCGCAGCTGACCATCGACGAGTCGACCGCGATGGCCGTGGCCCGCTCGGTCGAGCACGACGGCGGGCGCGCCTCGCGGCTCGCGTTCTGGGCCACCGGCCTGTCGGTCTTCCTCTTCTGGAACCTCGCGACGCTCGCGGGGTCCCTCGGCGCGAGCGCGCTCGGCGACCCCAAGGTCTACGGGCTCGACGCCGCGATCCCGGCCGGCTTCATCGCGCTGGTGTGGCCGCGGCTGCGCGACCGGCGCTCGTGGGCGGTCGGGCTCTCCGCCGCCGCGGTCGCCCTCGTGCTCACGCCGTTCCTGCGTCCCGGCGTGCCGGTGCTGCTGTCGTCCGTCGTCGCCGTGGTGGCCGGCGTCCTCGCGGTGCGGAACGCGCGGGTCGGGTCATGAGCGCCACCTGGTGGGCCGTCCTGCTCGCCACGGCCGGCTGCTACGCCGCGAAGCTCGGCGGGCACTCCGTGCCGCAGCGGGTGCTCGACCGCCCGATCGTGCGCGCGATCTCCGACGCCCTGCCGATCGCGCTGCTCATGGCGCTCGTCGCGGTGCAGACGTTCGCCGTCGGGCAGACCCTCGTGCTCGACGCCCGGGTGGCCGGGCTGGGTGCGGCGATCGTCGCCCTGCTGCTGCGCGCGCCCTTCCTCGTCGTCGTCGTGGTGGCCGCGGCCACCGCCGCGGTGTTCCGCCACCTCGGCTGGGCGGTCTGACCGGTCCGGACGTGCGACGGCGCGGCACCGGGCGGTGCCGCGCCGTCGTGGGAGTGCGGGGCCTACGCCTCGGCGAGGACCTGCTCGGTGCTGGTGGAACGCAGCGCCAGCTTCGCGCGGGTGACCGCGGCGAGTGCCGCGACCAGTCCCACCACGACAGCGGCGACGCCGTAGTCGGTGCCGAAGGTCAGGCCGAGGGCGTTGTCCAGGGAGATCGACCCGGCCCCGGTGAAGGCGAGGGCGGCGGCGGCGACCGCGTTGATGAGGGGCAGCTCGTAGCCGCCGCTGGTGGACCACAGGCCGTTGCTCGAGTGCGTCCACACGGCGACGGCCATCGTGCCGATGACGACCGCTGCGCTCAGCGGGGTGAGCAGGCCGAGCGCCAGGCCCAGTCCGCCGGCGAGCTCGGCGAGACCGACGAGGACGGCCATCGGGCGCCCGGGGCGGAAGCCGATGGAGTCCAGCCAGCCGCCGGTGCCGGCGATGCCGTAGCCGCCGAAGAGGCCGAACAGCTTCTGTGCGCCGTGCCCGGCGAGAACGAGGCCGACGACGAGGCGGAGGATGAGAAGTCCGGTGTCCATGAGAGGTTTCCTTACGAGGGTCGGGGTCCGGTCACTGATGAAACAGTAATTGACCCTTCAACCATTCCCTCGAGCCTGTGGCGCATGTCACACGCAGACGGCGCTCCCCGCGCGTCGCGGGCCCAGCGCCCGTCACCGAGCGGCGAACCGCCAGACCAGGACCCCGCCGGGACCACGGTCGGTCGGATGCGACTCATGCTCCACCAGCCTCCGGGCAGGGGCAACGCGGGCCCGGCGCGGCCTCCCGCCGCTTCTTGCGCTCACGCGGGTCCCGACGCGGGGGATCAGCCCAGCGCGAGGAAGCTGTCCAGGCCGACCGAGAGGCCCGGGTGCTCGGCGACCCGGCGGACCCCGAGCAGCACGCCCGGCATGAACGACGCCCGGTCGAGGGAGTCGTGCCGGATCGTGAGGGTCTCCCCCGCGTGGCCGAGGAGCACCTCCTGGTGGGCCACCAGGCCGCGCACCCGGACCGAGTGCACGGGGACGCCGTCGACGTCGGCGCCGCGGGCGCCCTCGAGGCGGTCGACCGTGGCGTCCGGCTGGGCGCCGAGACCTGCGGCCCGGCGGGCCTCGGCGACGAGGCGCGCGGTGTGCCGGGAGGTTCCCGACGGCGCATCGGCCTTGTCCGGGTGGTGCAGCTCGACGATCTCCACCGACTCGAAGTACGGCGCGGCGAGCGCCGCGAACCGCATCATCAGGACGGCACCGATGCCGAAGTTGGGGGCCACGAGGACGCCGGTCGACGGCGAACCCTCGAGCCACGTGCGCACGAGCGCGAGCCGGTCGTCGTCGAAGCCGGTGGTGCCGACCACGGCGTGGATCCCGTGGGCCACCAGGAACTCCAGGTTGCCCATCACCGCGCCGGGGTGGGTGAAGTCCACGACCACCTCGGCGCCCGCCGCGGTCAGCGCCCCCAGGTCGTCCCCCTGGTCGAGCGCGGCCACGAGCTCGAGGTCCGGCGCCGACGTCACCGCGCGGACGACCTCGGCACCCATGCGCCCGGCCGAGCCGAGCACTCCCACGCGGATGGCCATGCGGCTCCCCCTCAGGCGACGGCGGACGAGAAGTCGCGGTCGGCGTCGAACGGCCCGATCACGGCGAGGGTCGGCGTGGTCTCCAGCAGCTCGCCGGCGATCTCGCGGACGTCGTCGATCGTGACGGCGTCGATCGCGGCGAGGACGTCGGCGATCGACCACAGCTCGCCCGCGAGCAGCTCGGCCTTGCCGATGCGGGACATCCGGGACCCGGTGTCCTCCAGGCCGAGCACGAGACCGCCGCGCACCTGGCCCTTGCCCCGGCTCAGCTCCTCGTCGGTGAGGCCACGTGCGGCCACCTTCGCGAGCTCGTCGCGGGTGATCCCGAGGACCTCGTCCACCTTCTTCGGCATGCAGCCGGCGTAGACGCCGAACATGCCGGTGTCGGCGTAGTGCGACGCGAAGGAGAAGACGGAGTAGGCCAGCCCGCGCTTCTCGCGGATCTCCTGGAACAGCCGGCTGCTCATGCCGCCGCCGAGCGCGGAGTTGAGGACGCCGAGGGCGAAGCGGCGGTCGTCCTCGCGCGAGAGGCCGGGGACGCCGAGCACGACGTTGGCCTGCTCGGTGGTCTTGGTGAGGACCCGGACGTCGCCGGCCCCCCGGGTGCGGAACGCACCGGCGCGCGGCAGGGCGGGTGCGGTGTCGCCGTCGAGGAAGCCCCCGGCGCCGAACGCCTTGCGGACCAGCCGGACCACGGTGGCGTGGTCGACGTTCCCGGCCGCGGCGACGACCATGCTCTCGGGCCGGTAGCGGCGCTGGTAGAAGCCGCGGATCGCCCGCGGCGTGATGGCCGCGATCGTGTCCACGGTGCCGAGGATCGGGCGTCCCAGCGGCGTGGGGCCGAACATGGCGTCGGCGAACTCCTCGTGCACGAGGTCGCCGGGGTCGTCGTCGCGCATCGCGATCTCCTCGAGGATCACGTCGCGCTCCGAGTCGACGTCGTTCGCGCGCAGCAGCGCGGACGTCACGAGGTCGCTCACCACGTCGACCGCGAGCGGCAGGTCGACGTCGAGGACCCGCGCGTAGAAGCAGGTGTACTCCTTGCTGGTGAACGCGTTCATCTCGCCGCCCACGGCGTCGAGCGCCGCGGAGATGTCCAGCGCGGAACGCCGCGCGGTGCCCTTGAAGAGCAGGTGCTCGAGGTAGTGCGCGGCCCCAGCCTGGGCCGGGGTCTCGTCGCGCGAGCCCACCCCGACCCAGATCCCGAACGACGCCGAGCGCACGCCCGGGACGTTCTCGGTCACGACGCGGAGCCCGCCGGGCAGCACCGTGCGGCGCACCCGGGCGCCGTCCTCGACGAGCAGCGTGCGGGTTGATCCGGGCGCCTGCTCGCGCGCCCCGGGCACCCGGCTGTGCCGGGTGCCCGGGGCGTTGGTGCGCGGGTTCGTCATCGGGGCGGTCAGGCCTCGACGTCGGCGCCGACGGGCTCGGGTGCGTCGGCCGGCGCGGCGTCGTCGTCCTCGACCGGCGAGAGCGACAGCTTGCCGCGCGCGTCGATCTCGGAGATCTCCACGAGCACCTTCTGGCCGATGGACACGACGTCGTCGACGTTCTCGACGCGCTTGCCGCCGGCCAGGCTGCGCAGCTTGGAGATGTGCAGCAGGCCGTCCTTGCCCGGCATGAGCGAGATGAAGGCGCCGAACGCCGTCGTCTTCACGACGGTGCCGAGGTAGCGCTCGCCGATCTCGGGCATGTGCGGGTTGGCGATGGCGTTGATCTGCGCCCGCGCGGCCTCGGCCTTCGGGCCGTCCGTCGCACCGATGTAGATCGTGCCGTCGTCCTGGATCGTGATCTCGGCGCCGGTCTCGTCCTGGATCTGGTTGATCATCTTGCCCTTCGGCCCGATGACCTCGCCGATCTTGTCGACCGGGATCTGGATCGAGATGATCCGCGGCGCGTACGGCGACATCTCGTCCGGACGGTCGATCGCCTCCATCATCACGTCGAGGATCGC
>JAJXTD010000210.1 GCA_021784035.1 Actinomycetes bacterium
ATCGGCCGGTGATGGGCCCGGTCCAGGCGCACGATCTCGGCCAGGATGTGCGCGTCACCGCGGTCGGACTTCGCGCCCGCGACACCATGCCGTTCCCGGTAGCGGGCGACCTGCACCGGGTTCACCGGGTAGACGGTGTAGCCGGCCGCGACCAGCGCGGTCACCCACGGACCCCGATCCGTCTCGATCCCGATCACCACCTGATCCGCCTCGGCGTCCTCATCGAGGTGCTCGCCGACCATGGCATGCAACCGGGCGATCCCGGCGACGCCCTCCGGCAGTCGGGCCCGGGCCAGGACCTGACCGGACGACGCGACCAGCTCGACGTCGTGATGGGCCTCGGCCCAGTCATCGCCAATGAACAACACCGCTACCTCCTCGTCGTCGGTGAGCCAAAGGAGACCGGCCGCGACCTAATGGATCAGTGCTCAACGGCGACGACATCCCACCAGCGGTAACCGGCTCCTCACCACCGACAGGGGCACGATCTTGGAGTAGGCCTCGAGAACCAGGAACCGCGAGTGCTCACCTGCCAGTGGCTCGGACACCGAGTCTGCTCGATCCATGACCCGATGCAGCCCCATTAGGGCCCGCCTCCCGGCGGGCCCGTCGGCGCACCCCGCCGCTGCGGCGGCTGGTCGTCGCCTGGCGGCGACTCCCGCGCGGTCCTCGACACCCCCTGCGGGGGTGGTCTCGGACCGCGGCCGCCTCCGCTTCGGGGTAAGGCGCGGCTTCTGGCGCCTCCAGGAACCGCCCCTGCCGGGGCGGTTCGTCGGCGCACCCCCCGCCGCTGCGCGGCCTGGTCGGCGACCTGCGGTCGCCTCCCGCTCGGCCTCGCCGACCCCCTGCGGGGGCCGGACTCCGGCCTCGGGCCGCTCCGCTTCGGGGTACTGCATCGGTCGCCTGCGGCGACTGACGACCGGTGGGGTGGACTCGGGTGGTGAAGCGGCTCAGACCCGGGGGTCGGACCGGGCGACTAGGTTCTCCGGCGTGGGTGTCGAGCTGTCGGGTGCGCAGGCGCGGGGGGTGGTGCTGCGGGCGCAGGGGCTGGTGTCCGGGGTGCTGCCGCTGCGGCCGTCGGCGGCGCCGACGGCTCGGGCGGCGCGGCGCGTGGCGGCGGTCGACGCCACGCTGCGCCGTCTCGGCGCGGTCCAGCTCGACACGGTGAGCGTCCTCGCGCGCAGCCACGAGCTGGTGCAGTACGCCCGGCTCGGCGCCGTCGGTCGCGACGCCGTCGAGACGGCCTACTGGGGCGGTGGCCGCGTCGCCGAGCACGGCGCCGAGGCCACCACGTTCGAGTACTGGTCGCACGCGGCGTCGATCCTGCCGGTCGAGGAGTGGCCGCTGTTCGCCTTCCGCCGCAGGGCTTTCGCCCGGCGGGGCTTCCACTGGCACAAGGAGCCCACGAAGGCGATCCGAGAGGTGCGCCGGGCCCTCGCGGACGACGGCCCGCTCACGACCGCGGGCCTCGGCGGGGCGAAGAGGTCCGCCGAGTGGTGGGACTGGTCCGACGCCAAGGTCGCGGTCGAGTGGCTGCTCATGCTCGGTGAGGTGGTCTGCGTGCGCCGGGTGGGCTGGCGGCGCGTCTACGACCTCACCGAGCGCGCCATCCCGCAGCGTCATCGCGAGCCGGTCGCCGGGGCGCCCGCGTGGGTCGACGACGAGGGTGTCGTCGGACCGACCGACGACGAGTGCCTGCGCGCGCTGCTGCTGCGCTCCGTCCGCGGATGCGGCGTGGGGACGCGCGGCGACCTCGCCGACGTCCACCGGCTCGCCTCGCGGTCCGTCCCGCGCGAGCGCATCGAGGCGCTGCTCGCCGGCCTGGTCGAGGACGGGCTCGTCACCCGCGTCGAGGTCGAGGGCTGGGCGGCACCGGCGTACGCCGACACCACCGCGCTCGCGGTCGGGACGGACGGCGCACGCTCGCGCACCACGCTGCTCTCGCCGTTCGACTCGCTCGTCTGGCACCGCGGCCGCACGTCGCGCCTGTTCGGCTTCGACTACACGATGGAGCTCTACGTCCCGCAGGGCCGGCGCGTGCACGGCTACTTCACGATGCCGGTCCTGCACAACGGCCGGCTCGTCGCGCGCGTCGACCCCAAGCGCGAGCGCGACGCCCTCCACGCGCGGCAGGTCACGTTCGAGACCGGGCCGCGCGGCGGCGTCCCGGCGTCGGCCGTCACGGGTACGGCGACGGCCTTGCGCGAGGCGGCGTCGTGGGTCGGCTCGGAGGCCGTGGTCCTCGGCCGCGTGGTTCCCGCGTCCGTGCGTCCCGCGCTCGAGTCGGCCCTCGCGGCGCGCTGACGGGCGTCAGAGGCTGCGGGCCAGGTCGACGAGGTCGGCGACGGCGGCGGCCTGTTCGTCCACGGGCCAGGCCAGGGTCGCGTCGCCGACGACGAGCTCGGTCATCGACCAGCCGGGGACGTCGGCGCCGGCCCAGCCCAGTGCGATCGCGACGTGCTGCTCCTCCGCCGTGCGCAGGCCGGCCTCGACGAGTCGCTCGTCGTCGACGTCGACGAAGAGCCGGAACGAGTTCGTGTGCGGCGGCTGCGGGAGGACGCGTACGCCGGGCAGCGCGTCGAGCGCCGCGGCGAGGTCGCGGGCGCGCTCGGCGTACTCGCCCATCCGCGGCAGGTAGCGGCGCAGCCCCTCGCGCGCCGAGACGGCATAGGGCAGCAGCGTGAACAGCCGCCCGCCGTGCCGCACCTGCCAGCGTCTGGCCTGAGCGACCAGGTCGGCCGGACCGGCGAGCGCGGCGCCCGCCATGCCGCCGAGGCCCTTGTAGAACGAGACGTAGACGGAGTCGGCCAGTCCGACGATCTCCGCGTAGGTCCGGCCGTAGTACGGCCCGCTCTCCCAGAGGCGGGCACCGTCGAGGTGCAGCGGCACGCCCCGCTCGCGCGCCCGGTCGCTGAACGCCACGAGCTCGTCCCACGTGGGCAGCAGGAATCCGGCGTCGCGCAGCGGCAGCTCGAGGGTGACCGCGGCGAGCGGCCCGGCGAGCGCGTCGAGGTCGGCCACGCCGGGCTGGCGCGGCTCGCTCGTGAGCAGCTGCAGCCGCAGGCCGTGCAGCTCGGTGAGGGCGTCGAGCTCGTGCAGGACGAGGTGGGACAGCCCGTGCACGGCGACGGCGTCGGTCGGGGACCGCTCCGCCCACGAGCGCAGCGCCGCCTGCTGGGCGAGGACGCCGCTCGGCAGGAAGACGGCCGCCTCCGTGCCGAGCAGGTCGGCGACCTCGCGCTCGAGCACCGCCACCTCCCCGGACTCGCCGTAGCGGTCGAGGTCGGGCTCCGTCGCGGCCGCGGCTGTCGCGCCGAGCCACGCGGCCGGCGAGACGTCGCCGTGCCCGATGAGCCAGCGGGTGCAGCCGCGACGCGCAATGCGGCGCCGCTCGGCCAGGGCCTCGTCGTCGGTGGGCACGGCAGCACGGTAGGGCCGCTGGCCCGGTCCCGGGGCCTGCGGGGCGACGACGAGGCCGAGCGCCCCGGCCGCCCACCGGCGGACGACGTCCGCCACGTCCGGGTCGAGCGCGGTGCCGGACCGGGCCCACGCGTCCACGGACGCCCGCCCGTCCGGTGCCACGGCGACGAGCACCTCGGCGACGCTCGCGCCCGTCGTCGCGGCGCGCACCGCGAAGCCGAGCAGGTCGCCGCGCTGCCAGCCGTCCAGCCGGACCGCCCGCTCGGCCGGGACGGCGTCGGCGGGGTAGCGCTCCGCGAGCACGTCGTCGAGGTCGGCGTGGGCGACCGGCCACGGGCGCAGCTGCCACGCGCCGGCGACGAGCTCGGTGGGCTCGACCGGCGTCACCGGAGCAGCTCCTCCGCCAGCAGGCCGCCGACCCAGTGGTCGAGCCGCTCGCCCCGGCGTGCGTCGCCGCGCCGGAGCAGCCCCTCGACGCGGTAGCCGCACGCCTCGGCGACGCGGCGCGACGGCTCGTTGCCGACGATCGCGAACCAGGTGATGCGGGTGAGCCCGAGCTCGTCGACGCCGAAGGTGGACAGCAGCCGTACGGCGCGGGTCATGAGGCCGCGCCCGCGGCCCGCCGGCGCCAGCCAGTAGCCGATCTCGGCGACGCCGCCCGGCTCACCGGTCAGGTCCACGTCGTGCAGCCCGACCATCCCGAGGAGGGCGTCGGGCTCGTCCGCGGCGCACACGGCGAAGACGGCAGCCGTGCCGTCGGACCAGCCGGTCCGCACGCTCGTGAGGAACTGCTCGGCGTCGGCCCGGGTGTACGGCGAGGGCACGCGGGTGAAGTGGGCCACGTCCGGCGTCGAGGCGCCGTGCACGATCGCGTCCACGTCGAGGGGCGCCGCGCCGGGCTCGCGGAGCAGGACGACACCGTCGGTGAGGTCGCGCCGGGGCGGGAGGGCGGTCGGCCGGCCCGGTGCGGTCGGGGTGGTGGTCACGCGCCCATCCCATCGCACGGGGCGTCCCCGCACCACGAGGTTCCGCGGCGCGACCGTCCTGGGGCGCCGCCCGCGAGCGTCGGGATCGGCGCGACCGTGACCTGATGGTTACCATGCTCGGGGTGGCGGGGTTCCCGCCCACCTCGTCGTGCCCGGGCCCGGGCTTGCTGACAAGGACGTCTGCTGGTGTCGATCCTCGACAAGATCCTCCGTGCCGGTGAAGGCCGCCTGCTCAAGAAGCTGGAGTCCGTCGCCGCCCAGGTGA
>JAJXTD010000211.1 GCA_021784035.1 Actinomycetes bacterium
CGAAGAACTCACGCACCTGCTCGGCGGACACACTCTCGACAGGTAGGTCGCCGTCGAGGAATCGGCTCAAGGTGCCCAACTGCTCGGCCAGGACACCCGGGTCAAAGCCTGCGTCGATGTCCTTCGCGCACGTGAGGAGCTCGCGCTTGCTATAGACGGTATGGGGTGACGGACTGGGGCCTCACTCGCGAGTGTTCGTGGGTTGCCGGTGGATGGCCCACTGGTAGTGCCACAGTCGTGAGGAGGCCCCAGTGGGTTGTGAGCGTACTTTCGTCGGGCTCGATGTCCATGCCCGATCGGTCGTCGGATGCGCGATGGACACGGTGACCGGTGAGGTGGTCCTGCGCCGGCTGGGTACCGGTCATGGGGAGATCCGGCATTGGCTCGCCGAGCTGGCGGGGCCGGTCGCGGTCACCTATGAGGCCGGCCCGACCGGGTTCGGTCTGGCCAGGGATCTGCGCGCGCACGGGTTCCGCTGCCCGGTGGCGGCGCCGAGCAAGATCACCCGGGCGCCGGGTGACCGGGTCAAGACCGACGCGCGGGACGCGATGCTGCTGGCGCGCCTGCTCAAGCTCGGTGAGATCGTCGAGGTGGTCGTCCCGTCGGTGGCGGCGGAGGCCGCCCGGGATCTGGTCCGGGCCCGGGAGGACTGCCGCGGGGACCTGATGCGGGAGCGGCACCGGGTCTCCAAGCTGCTGCTGCGCCAGGGGATCGTCTACTCGGGTGGGCAGCCCTGGACCGGGGTCCACGACGCGTGGCTGCGCCGGCAGTTTTTCGACCAGCCCGCGCGCCAGGTCGCGTTCGAGTCCGCCTACGAAGCGGTCGCGCTGACCAGTGGGCGCCGCGACCGGCTCGACGCGGCGATCGAGGCGATGGCCGCGGACAGCGAGTTCACTCCGGTCGTGGACCGGTTGGGCTGCCTGCGCGGGGTATCCGTCCTGACCGCGTTCGGGCTCGCGGTCGAGATCGGGGACTGGCACCGGTTCACCGGGTCGAGCATCGGCGCGTTCGTCGGGCTGACCCCCTCGGAGTCCAGCTCGGGGCAGTCCCGGTCGCTGGGGTCGATCACCAAGACCGGCAACAGCCACGCCCGACGACTGCTGGTCGAGGCGGCCTGGCACCACCGGCGCCGCTACGTCGTCGGCGCGACCATGACCCGGCGCTGGGACCGCGCCGACGCCGCGGCCCGGGCCCGCGGCCACGAGGGCAACCAGCGGCTGAACGCCCGCTGGGCGCGCTTCGACGCCCGATCCAAGAAGCCCTCGGTCGCCAACGTCGCGATCGCCCGCGAGCTCGCCGGCTGGTGCTGGTCGTTGGCCGTCATGACCTGACCCCCGACCCCCTCTGACTCCGTCCGCGGCGATGCGGGCAGCGAGCGCGAGGAGCGACACGCGTCTGCGCTATGAGCAGCCCCCCGGGGCCACGCTCGCTCTCTAGACCGCGCACGCTCCAGCCGGACAGCCCGTCATGCGGTAACCAACCCGCGCATATCAGCCTGACCACGCGTCGCACGACACGCACGCCCGCACCCTGCCACGAGACGGAACAAGGCGGCCCCGCCGACACCATCGACGGGGCCGCCTTGCCATGCCCACTTGACACACGCCCCCACATATCAGCGCAGTTGGGGGCACATTGACGGCGATGGTCGATGGCGCGATTGGGCGGAGCGGCGGGGGCGGCCGGTAGGTTCTTCCCGTGCGCGTGCTGCTGGTTGCCGGGAAGGGCGGGGTCGGGAAGACGACCCTCGCCGCCGCCACGGCGCTCGCCGCCGCGCGCGACCGTGGCCGCACGCTGCTCGTGAGCACTGATCCCGCCCACTCGCTCACCGACGTCCTCGGCATGACCGGGGACGCGGGAAGGGTGGGGGAGTGGCGCGTCGCGGCGGAGCCCGTGGCCGTGCCCGACGCTCCCGGCGACCTCGACGTACTGCAGATCGACACCCGGGCGAGGCTCGACTCCGCGTGGACCACGCTGCGCGGCACGCTCGGCGGCCTGCTCGACGGCGCAGGGGTCGACCCGCTCGTCGCCGAGGAGATCGCCGCGGTGCCGGGCGTCGATGACGTCCTCGCGCTGCTCGAGGTGGGGTCGTACGCCGACGGCTACGACGTTCTCGTCGTCGACTGCGCACCGACGGCGGAGACGCTCCGGCTGCTCGCCCTGCCCGAGGCGCTCGACCGCCTGGTGTCGCGCGGGTTCCCGATGGACCGGCGGATCGCCCGCCTGCTCGGGCCGGCCGGCATGTCGCCGTCGACGGTCGAGGCGATCGACGCCCTCGAGCGGCTGGCCCGCGAGCTCACCGCTGTGCGCGACCTGGTCACCGGGCCGCATGCCTCGGTGCGCCTCGTCACCACGCCCGAGCGGGTCGTGCTCGCCGAGACGGAGCGCGCGCGCACGACGCTGGCGATGCTCGGCCACCACGTCGACGGCGTCGTCGTGAACCGGGTCGCCGTGGGGGAGAACTGGCCCGCGGCCATCTCGGAGCGGCACCGCGACATGCTCGTGGCGGCGCGTGACCGGTTCGCCGACCTGCCGGTGCGGTTCGCGCCGTACGCCGATGCCGAGCCGGTCGGGGTCGAGGCGCTGCTCGAGCTCGCCGACGTCGTGCTCGGCGGCGACGACCCGCTGGATCTCGGCGCCGTTCGGGCGTCGACCGAGGTGCGGGCGGACGGCGACCGTTGGTTCCTCGACGTGTCCGTGCCCGGCGCTCACCTCGACGACCTCGACATCGCCGTCACCGCGGACGGCGACCTCGTCGTCGATCTCGGCCCGCATCGTCGTGTCATCGCCCTGCCGCCGGTGCTACGCCGCTGCGAGGTCTCCGGCGCCAGCCTCGACCTCACCGAGACCGGCCAGGTCCTCCGCGTGCACTTCGACCGCGACCTCGACCACTGGTCCGCGAGCGTGCGGTCGTGACCGGACCCGAGCCCCGGGCGGGCCACGAGGCCGCGCGACTGCTCGCGGCCGCGCAGGACTGGTTGCGTACGTCGGCGCCGCATCTCGCCCCACTGGCGCCGGACGGTGAGCCGTGCTCGTGCCCGGTCTGCCGTGCCGTTGCAAGCCTGCGCGAGGCTGACCCGGACTCGGTCGGCCGCTGGGTCGACTCCGCCGTCACGACGATCGGTTCGTTGGTGGTGCAGGCCGGGGACCTTGCCGCATCTCGCTCGCCTGAGGCGACGGACGCCGACGCCGGGGAACCGGACGACACGGCCGGCGACGACGGCTACGCGACGGTGGACGACTCCCGCGCCGAGGACGCCACGGAAGAGGTACTGCCAGGGCAGGATGGTCCACGTCCTCGTCGCGTGCGCCGAATCCCGATCACGCGCGAGGACGAGACCGACACCTCCACGTCATGACGGTGGCGGGTCCGCGCGGCAACGACGCCGCTCGCGACACGCCTCCTCCCGCAGCACGGCACGCAGCCGGCCCGCACCGCGGGCGGACCCGAGGGCAGGACCCATGAGCGTCACGATCGGCATCGACATCGGCGGGACGAAGATCGCCGGCGGCCTCGTCGACGTCGAGGGCACGATCCTCGGCCGCGCCCGCCGGGAGACGCCGGCGCGATCGAAGCAGGGCATCGTCGACACGATCGTCGCCGTGGTGGCGGACCTCGCCGACGCCGCGCGGGCGAAGGGCGTCGGCGAGGCAGAGGCTGTGGGCCTCGGGGCCGCGGGGCTCGTCGACGAGACGCGCCAGATCGTGCGCTTCGCGCCGAACCTCGACTGGGTCGAGGAGCCGCTCGGCCCCGCCGTGAGCTCCGGGTGCGGGCTCCCCGTGGTCGTCGAGAACGACGCGAACGCCGCGGCCTGGGGCGAGTTTCGTTTCGGCGCAGGCCGCGGCACGCATGACCTCGTTGCCGTCACGGTCGGCACCGGCATCGGCGGCGGCATCGTGCACGACGACCGTCTCGTGCGCGGGTCCTACGGGATGGCCGCGGAGTTCGGCCACCTCGTCCGCGTGCAGGACGGCCGCCTCTGCGGCTGCGGGAAACGGGGCTGCTGGGAGCAGTACGCCAGCGGGAACGCCCTGCTGCGCAAGGCGCGCGACCTCGCGGCAGAGCGTCGGGGAGAGGCTCAGCTGCTCCTCGGCCTCGGTGACGGTACGCCGGAGGGCGTGACCGGCCAGCACGTCACGATCGCGGCGCGGGACGGCGATCCCGTTGCACTCGAGGCGTTCCGCCGGATCGGCACCTGGCTCGGCACCGGGCTCGCCGACGTCGCGGCGCTGCTCGACCCCGCGGTCTTCGTCATCGGCGGTGGCGTGTCCGAGGCCGGCGAGCTGCTTCTCGCGCCGGCCCGCGCCGCGTTCGAGTCGACGCTCGTAGCAGGCGAGCACCGCCCGCACGCGCGAATCGTCGCAGCAGTCCTGGGCAACGACGCCGGCATGATCGGTGCCGCCGACCTAGCCCGCGATAATCGAGGCCGATCAGCCCGTCGGCCATACGATGCGGCGGACCCGGACTAATCGATAGGTCTGCCGCGCCCTACTGGATGAGTCGCGTGCGGAGCGATGTACCGGGGCCGCCAACTGCCGCACGTCGTGGCGGCGCACCGGCATAGGTCAGCGTGCCCAACCGATTGAGCCGATTCGAGGCGCAGTACCGGCGCACACGACCACGAGCACGACGAGCCGCCTCGGCCCGTACACGCTCAGGTTCG
>JAJXTD010000038.1 GCA_021784035.1 Actinomycetes bacterium
GGGCCAGGTGCTGCGCGACGCCGGGGACGCGCTCCGCCGCGCGAAGGACGCCGGCCGGAACCGCGTGTCGCTCTAGCGGTCCCGGTCAGGCCCGGTCAGCGCCAGCACCGGGTTCGGGCGGATCCCCGCGGTCTTCTCGGCGTGCGCCGCGAGGCCGGTCGGCCAGCCTCGGGTGCCGCCCGCGGAGCCGGGGAGCAGGATGCCGCGGCGCGCCGCCCAGGTCCGGGTCCGCCAGGTCGCGCCCACCGGACCTATCCCGCTCGTCGGCACGGGACCGCCCTACTTCGGCGGCTCGGTGCTGCGGCGGCGCAGGTAGCGCTCGAACTCGCGGGCGATCGCGTCGCCGGAGGCCTCGGGCAGCTCGACGGTGTCGACCGCCTCCTCGAGGGTGCGGACGTAGGCCGCGATCTCCTCGTCCTCGCCGGCGAGCTCGTCGACGCCGATCTGCCAGGCGCGGGACTCCTCGGGCAGGTCGCCGAGCGGAACCGGCACGTCGAGCAGGTCCTCGATCCGCGCCAGCAGCGCGAGCGTGGCCTTCGGGCACGGCGGCTGGGCGACGTAGTGCGGCACGGCGGCCCACAGCGACACCGCGGGGATGCCGGCCTGCGCGCAGGCGTCCTGAAGGACGCCGACGATGCCGGTGGGTCCCTCGTACGTCGACGGCTCGTAGCCCAGGCGCAGCGAGACGTCGGCGTCGGTCGACGTGCCGCTCACCGGGACAGGGCGGGTGTGCGGGCTGTCGGCGAGCAGGGCCCCGAGCGTGACGACCATCTCGACGCCGAGCTCGCGGGCCGCGGTGAGGAGCTCCTGCGTGAACGACCGCCAGCGCATCGACGGCTCGATGCCGTGCACGAGGACGACGTCGCGCGTGGCCAGCGGGATGCGGGCGACGGACAGCCGGGTGGTGGGCCAGGTCACCGACCGGACGCCGTCCTCGAACGTGACCTCGGGGCGGTTGACCTGGAAGTCGTAGTAGTCCTCGGGGTCGAACTCGGCGATCTGCGTCGCCGACCAGACCTCCTCGAGGTGCAGGACAGCGCCGCTCGCCGCGTCCCCGGCGTCGTTCCACCCCTCGAAGGCGCAGAGCATGACGGGGTCGACCAGGTCGGGCAGGCTCTCGGGAAGACCCTCGAACTCGATCACCGGTCACCCCTCGGACGTCGGAACCGACACCGCACCGGCCGGCGCGCGCGACTTCGCGCCACCGTACGCCAGCCGTCCGACCCCCACGCTAGCGCCGCGCTGACCGGGCCGTCCCGGTACGCCGTTAGGCTGTCCTCATCATGACGTCCGCCGCCGTTGACCCCGTCCGGGTCGCCGCCCTCCGCCACGCCCTGTCCACGCGTGTCGTCGTCGCCGACGGTGCGATGGGCACGATGCTGCAGGCCCACGACCTCGGCCTCGACGACTTCCAGGGGCACGAGGGCTGCAACGAGGTCCTCAACACCACCCGCCCCGACGTCGTCCGCTCCGTGCACGACGCCTACTTCGCCGTGGGCGTCGACGCGGTGGAGACGAACACGTTCGGCGCCAACCTCGCCAACCTCGGCGAGTACGGCATCGCCGAGCGGATCGAGGAGCTCGCCGAGGCCGGCGCGCGGCACGCCCGCGAGGTCGCCGACGGCTACTCCACCTCCGCCCACCCCCGCTGGGTGCTCGGGTCGGTCGGCCCCGGCACCAAGCTGCCGACGTTCGGGCACGCGACCTACGCCGCACTGCGCGACGCCTACGAGGCGCAGACGCGCGGCATGATCGCCGGCGGCGTCGACGCGATCCTCGTCGAGACCGCCCAGGACCTGCTGCAGGCGAAGTCCGCTGTGGTCGGTGCCCGACGCGCGCTGCGCGCGGCCGGCGTCGACCTGCCCGTGCTCGTCCAGGTCACCGTCGAGACGACGGGGACGATGCTCGTGGGCTCCGAGATCGGCGCCGCGCTCACCGCGCTCGAGCCGCTGGGCATCGACCTCATCGGGCTCAACTGCGCCACGGGCCCGGCCGAGATGAGCGAGCACCTGCGCCACCTCGCCCGGCACGCGCAGGTCGGCGTCTCGTGCATGCCCAACGCCGGCCTGCCGGTGCTCCAGGGGACGGGCGCGCACTACCCGCTCACCCCCGAGCAGCTCGCCGACGCCCACGACACGTTCACCCGCGAGTACGGCCTCGGTCTCGTCGGCGGCTGCTGCGGCACGACGCCCGAGCACCTCCGCCACGTCGTCGAGCGGGTCGGCGGGCGCGAGATCGCGCCGCGCTCGCCGCGCCGTGAGGCAGGCGCGTCGAGCATCTACATGCACGTGCCGTTCCGTCAGGACACGGCGTACCTCTCCATCGGCGAGCGCACGAACGCCAACGGCTCCAAGGCCTTCCGCGATGCCATGCTCGAGCAGCGGTGGGATGACTGCGTCCGCATCGCCAAGGACCAGATCAAGGACGGCGCGCACCTGCTCGACGTGTGCATCGACTACGTCGGACGGGACGGCGTGGCCGACGTCCGGGAGATCGTCGGCCGCTTCGCGACCGCGTCGACCATCCCGCTCGTCATCGACTCCACCGAGCCGCCGGTCGTCGAGGCGGCCCTCGAGATGATCGGTGGCCGCGCCGTCGTCAACTCGGTGAACTACGAGGACGGCGACGGCCCGGACTCGCGCTTCCGGCGGATCATGCCCATCGTCAAGGAGCACGGCGCCGCCGTCGTCGCGCTCACGATCGACGAGGAGGGGCAGGCGCGCACGGCCGAGTGGAAGGTGCGGATCGCCGACCGCCTCGTGCGCGACCTCGTCGACAACTGGGGCATGCGCGTCGAGGACATCCTGGTGGACTGCCTCACGTTCCCGATCGCGACCGGGCAGGAGGAGACGAGGCGCGACGCGCTCGAGACGATCGAGGCCATCCGCGAGCTCAAGCGCATCCACCCCGACGTCCAGACGACCCTCGGCGTCTCCAACGTCTCCTTCGGGCTCAACCCGGCGTCGCGCGTCGTGCTCAACTCGGTGTTCCTCCACGAGTGCGTGGAGGCCGGGCTCGACTCCGCCATCGTGCACGCGTCGAAGATCGTGCCGATGTCGCGCATCCCCGACGAGCAGCGCGAGGCCGCGCTGGACATGGTCTACGACCGCCGCCGCTACGACGCGGACGGCAACCTCGTGCACGACCCGCTGGCCCGCTTCCTCGAGCTGTTCGAGGGCGTCGACGCCGCCGACCTCGCGAAGGCCCGCGCCGACGAGCTGCTCACTCTCCCGCTCGAGGAGCGGCTGCGGCGCCGGATCGTCGACGGCGAGCGCAAGGGGCTCGAGGACGACCTCGACGAGGCGCTCGTCGACCGCTCGGCCCTCGAGATCGTCAACGACACGCTGCTCGAGGGGATGAAGACGGTCGGCGAGCTGTTCGGCCGCGGTGAGATGCAGCTGCCGTTCGTGCTGCAGAGCGCCGAGGTCATGAAGACGGCCGTGGCCCACCTCGAGCCGCACATGGAGCGCAGCGGGGACGAGGGCAAGGGCACGATCGTCCTCGCGACGGTCAAGGGCGACGTCCACGACATCGGCAAGAACCTCGTCGACATCATCCTGAGCAACAACGGCTACACCGTCGTCAACATCGGCATCAAGGTCCCGGTCTCGGAGATCATCGAGCAGGCCGAGCAGGCCGCGGCCGACGCGATCGGGATGAGCGGCCTGCTGGTGAAGAGCACGATCGTCATGCGCGAGAACCTCGAGGAGCTCAACCTCCGGGGTGTCGCGCAGAAGTACCCGGTGCTGCTCGGCGGGGCCGCCCTGACCCGGGCGTTCGTCGAGCAGGACCTCGCGGAGGTCTACGCCGGCACCGTGCGCTACGCCCGCGACGCGTTCGAGGGGCTGCGCCTCATGGACGCCGTCATGGGGGTCAAGCGCGGCGTGCCCGGTGCGGCGCTGCCCGAGCTGCGTGGCCGGCGCGTCACGTCGGCCACGGTGCGCCCGGACGAGACCGCACCCGAGGACCTGCCGGCCCGCTCGGACGTCGCCGTCGACAACCCCGTGCCCACGCCGCCGTTCTGGGGCTCGCGGGTCGTGCGGGGGATCCAGCTCGCCGACTACGTGAGCTACCTCGACGAACGCGCGACCTTCCTCGGGCAGTGGGGCCTCAAGCCGGGCCGGGGTGCCGGCGGCGCGTCGTACGACGAGCTCGTCGAGGCCGAGGGCCGGCCACGGCTGCGCATGTGGCTCGACCGCATCCACACCGAGGGCCTGCTGGAGGCCGCGGTCGTCTACGGCTACTTCCCCTGCTACTCCGACGGCGACGACCTCGTGATCCTGCACCACGAGGGCGAGCTCGCCGGCCAGGAGCGCGCCCGGCTCACGTTCCCGCGCCAGCGCCGCGACCGGCACCTGTGCCTCGCGGACTTCTTCCGCCCGAAGGAGTCGGGGGAGACCGACGTCATCTCCTTCCAGGTGGTCACGATGGGCGGCCGGGTCGCCGAGGCGACGGCCAAGCTGTTCGCCGAGAACGCCTACCGCGACTACCTCGAGCTGCACGGCCTGTCCGTCCAGCTCACCGAGGCGCTCGCCGAGATGTGGCACGCCCGGGTGCGCGCCGAGCTCGGCTTCGGCTCCGCCGACGACCCCGACATGGACACGCTCATCGGGAAGCAGGGCTACCGCGGGTCTCGCTACTCCTTCGGCTACCCGGCGTGCCCCGACGTCGAGCAGCAGGCCGTCCTCGTCGGCCTGCTGGAGCCGACCCGCATCGGCGTCGAGCTGTCCGAGGAGTTCCAGCTGCACCCCGAGCAGTCGACGTCCGCGCTGGTCGTGCACCACCCCGAGGCCAAGTACTTCAATGCCACCTGAGTCCGTCCCGGGGGCGCTGCCCGCCGCGGTGCTGTTCGACATGGACGGGCTCCTCGTCGAGACCGAGCACCTCTGGTACGACGCCGAGCTCGAGGTCATGGCGCAGCTCGGCGGCGACTGGGGGCCCCACCACCAGGAGGCCCTCGTCGGCGGTCCGCTCGAGAAGGCCGTCGAGCTGCTCGTGGCGCAGGCCGGGGGTGGCCACGACCACGACGAGGTCATGGCGCTGCTGCTCGTGACGATGGAGCGGATCCTGCGCACGAGGCCGGTGCACTGGCGCCCGGGCGCGCAGTCGCTGCTCGGCGCTCTCGAGGACGCGGGCGTCCCGTGCGCCCTGGTGTCGGCGTCGTGGCGCTCGCTCGTCGACGCCGTGCACGACGCCGTGCTGCACGAGGTGGGACACGACGTCTTCTCGACCACGGTGGCCGGCGACGAGGTCGAGCGGACGAAGCCGTTCCCCGACCCCTACCTGCTGGCCGTCGCCCGGATCGGGGTCCGGCCCGAGCACTGCGTGGTGCTCGAGGACTCGCACACCGGGTCCCGGGCCGGCCTCGCCTCCGGCGCCTACGTCGTGGCCGTCCCGTCGCTCGTCGACATCGAGGCGGAGCCCGGCCTGCGCGTGGTCCGGTCGCTCGAGGAGCTGACCCCCGGGCTGCTCGGGCAGTGGTCGCACGAGTGGAGCCCGCGGGCCTGACGCCGCGCCGTCACTCGGACGCGATCGCCCGCAGGACGTCGAGCCGGCTCGCGGTGAACGCCGGCCACAGCGCCGCGACCATCCCGCCCACGACCGACAGGCCGAGGAACCAGCCGATCTGCGCGGTCGGGATCGCGAGCACGGTCACACCCTGCGGCTCGAGAACCTTCTGCAGGAGCGCGCCGTAGACGAGACCGAGGACGACGCCGAGAGCGGCGCCGAACACCGAGATCAGGACCGCCTCGAGCACGACCATGCGGCGGATCTGCGGGCGGCTCGTGCCGACCGCGCGGAGGAGCCCGACCTCGCGGCGCCGCTCGTGCACCGACAGCGCGAGGGTGTTGACGATGCCGATGAAGGCGACGATCACGGCCAGCGCGAGCAGCGCGTAGATGAAGCCGAAGACGCGGTCGAACTGGCCGTTGATCTCGTCCTTGAGGCTGGCCTGGTCGAGCACCGTGACGCTCGGGAACGCCGCGAGCTCGCGGTCGAGGTCGGCGCGCACGGCGGCGGGCTCGGCACCGGGGGCGACCTTGACGTAGACGGCGGTGTCGAGCTCGCGGGCGCCGATCGACATGAGCGTCGGGACGCTCGTGATCCAGCCGGAGTAGGCACCGGCCGCCTTGTAGACACCGCGCACGACGAGCGTCCCCGTCCCGTTGACGAACGTGCCCGTCACGGTCTGCCCCACGGAGAGCTTGAGGTCCTTCGCCGTCTTGTCGTCGACGACGGCGCCGCCGAGGCCGAGCGAACTCATCGAGCCCGAGACGAACGTGAGGTCGACGACCCGCGCGAACCTCTCCGGCTCGACCCCGGTGAGCACGTTCTGGTCCGCGGCCACCTTGATCGGCACCTGGCGCACGTAGGTGACGACCGACGCGTCCGGGGTGTCCTTGATCGCGTCGTAGACGTCCGGGCTGAACGGCTGGAACTTCGCGCCGAACACGACGAAGTCCGCCCCGATGGTGCGGTCGATCACGTCGGCGACCGAGGCCTTGGTGGACGACGCGATCACCCCGATCGTCGTCATGAGCGCGAGCCCGATGGCCAGGGCGCTCGCGGTCGCGGCCGTGCGCCGCGGGTTGCGGCGGCCGTTCTCCCGGGCGAGCCGGCCGACCGCCGAGCCCGCGAACGGGGCGGCGAGGACGCGCAGGACGGCGCGGCCGAGGATCGGCGCCAGCGCGATGACGGCGACGAGCGCACCCAGCGCGGAGGCGCCGACGAGCTGCGCCGCGCGGGTGGCGTCGTCCGGCGTCCCGAGGCCGGCCCGTGCGGTGGCGACGGCGAGAAGCAGCAGGACCGCGCCGAGGATCGTGCGCACGAGCAGCGACCGCGCGGGCAGCGACACCTCGTCGCGCATCGCGGCGACCGGCGGCACGATCGCGGCGCGGCGTGCCGGGACGTACGCCGAGACGACGGTGACGAGGACGCCGACGACGAGCGACACGAGGATCGTGCGCGGCTCGATCACGAGCGGGCCGGAGGGGAGGTCGGCGCCGAACGCGGTCAGCAGCAGCCGCAGCCCCTGGGAGACCACGACGCCGCCGATGACACCGAGCGCAGCGGCGACGAGGCCGAGCACGAACGCCTCGGCCAGCACGGACCGGCGGACCTGGCCGCGGCTGGCCCCCACGGCGCGCAGCAGCGCGAGCTCGCGGGTGCGCTGCGCGACGAGCATCGAGAACGTGTTGAAGATCAGGAAGATCGCGACGAACAGGGCGATGAACGCGAACGTCAGCAGGAAGATGTTGATGAACTGGAACGCCGTCGCGAGCCGGTCGGCGATGTCGGCCGAGCGCTGGGCGCCGGTCTGGGTCTTCGTGCCGGACGGGAGCACCGCCTGGATCCGCGCGGCCAGCGCCGCCTGGCTCACGCCGGGGTCGGCGCGCACGACGATCGAGGTCACCCGGTCGCCGTCCTGGAGCAGCAGCTTCTGCGCGGTGGGCAGGTCGAAGACGGCAAGCGTGGCCCCGTCGCTCCCGCCGATGCCCCGCGTGACGATGCCGACGACGCGGGGCGTGGCCGGGCCGCCCGGGGTGTCGAGTCGCACGATGTCGCCGACGGCGACGCCGGCGGCCTTCGCCGTCGAGTCGAGGAGCGCCACCTGGTCCGGGCCCGTGGGTGCGCTGCCGCTCGCGAGGGTGAGCGGGCTGATCGCCGGGTCGGGCACCCAGGTCGTGCCCCGTGCCGGCGGCCCGGCCTGGCCCACGACCTTGCCGTCGGCGCCGATGACGAGAGCCCCGTCGGCGGTGACCACGCCGTACGCCGCGGCCACCCCGTCGACGCGCGAGACGGTGGTGACGAGCGCCCCGGGGAGCGTCGGCGTCTGGTCGCCGGCCGGCCCACCGGGGGCACCGCCCTGGCCGCCGAGCGCGGAGTCGACGGTGACGGTCACGTCCGGCTGGGGGGACGTGAACAGGGCGTCGAAGGAGCGCTTGAGCGAGTCGGTGAAGATGTAGGTGCCCGCGACGAAGGCGACGCCGACGACGACGGCGAGCAGCGTGAGCGACAGCCGGAGCTTGTGCTGGAGCAGCGAGCGGAGTGCGGCGCGGAGCACGGGACGCTCAGCCCCGGCCGGTCTCGAACGCGGTCATCCGCTCGAGCACCCGCGCCGCCGTCGGCTCGTGCATCTCGTCGACGATGCGACCGTCGGCGAGGAACAGGACCCGGTCGGCGTAGCCCGCGGCACCGGGGTCGTGGGTGACCATGACGATCGTCTGGCCGAACTCGTCGACGCTGCGGCGGAGGAAGCCGAGCACCTCCGCGCCCGAGCGGGAGTCGAGGTTGCCGGTGGGCTCGTCGGCGAACACGATGGTCGGCCGGCTCGCGAGCGCCCGGGCGCACGCGACGCGCTGCTGCTGGCCGCCGGAGAGCTCGCTCGGCCGGTGCCCGAGCCGGTCGCGCAGGCCGATGGTGTCGATGACCGTGTCGAGCCACTGCTGGTCGGGCTTGCGGCCCGCGATGTCGAGCGGGAGCGTGATGTTCTCCAGGGCCGACAGCGTGGGCACCAGGTTGAAGGCCTGGAAGACGAACCCCACCGCGTCGCGGCGCAGCCGGGTGAGGTTCTTGTCCGAGAGGCCCGAGAGCTCGACGTCGCCGATCCAGACCCGACCGCTGGTCACCGAGTCGAGCCCGGCGAGGCAGTGCATGAGCGTGCTCTTGCCCGAGCCGGACGGCCCCATGATCGCGGTGAAGCGGCCGGTCTCGATCTCGACGTCGACGGAGTCGAGCGCGGTCACGCGGGTGTCGCCGCTGCCGTAGACCTTGGTCAGCGAGGCGGCGCGGGCGGCGAAGGTCACCGGGTCACGCTAACGCGGGGCGGGGGCTCCCGCCGCTGCGGTCCCGGCGCCGGGCAGCGGGGGCGGCGTCCCGCCGAATGCCGGGCAGCGCGACTTGTGGTCGCACCAGTCGCAGAGCCGGGACGGCGACGGCCGCCAGTCGCCGGTGTCGTGCGCCCGCTGGATCGCCGCCCACAGCGCGATGACCTTGCGCTCGGTGGCGCGCAGGTCGGCCTCGTCGGGCTCGTAGCGCAGCACGTGCTCGCTGCCGAGGTAGAGCAGCTGCAGCTGCCGGGGCAGTGTGCCCGTGGCCCGCCACAGGACGAGGGCGTAGAAGCGCATCTGGAACAGCGCCCGCTGCTCGTAGCCCTCGCCGGGCGCCTTGCCGGTCTTGTAGTCGACGACGCGCGTCTCCCCGGCAGCGTTGCGGTCGAGCCGGTCGACGTAGCCCCGGAGCACGAGGCCGTCCTCGAGCGTCGTCTCCACGCGCAGCTCGCGCTCCGCGGGGTCGAGGGTGGTCGGGTCCTCGAGCCGGAAGTAGCTCTCCAGCAGCGGCACGGCCGACGCGAGCCACTCCTGCGCCTCGTCGGGGGAGCCGAACAGCTCGGTCGCGGCCACCGCGTCCTCCTCCTGCACGAGCTCCCACGCCGCGGGGAGCATCGACGCGGCGCGCTCCAGGGTGCGCTGGGCCGAGGGCAGGTCGAAGAGGTCCTCGAGGACCCGGTGGACGACCGTGCCGCGCACGGCCTCCCGGCTCGGTCGCTCGGGGATGCGGTCGACGACACGGAAGCGGTAGAGCAGCGGACAGGTCATGAAGTCGCCGGCGCGCGACGGCGAGAGCGAGGGCACGAGCCGCGGCCCCGTCTCCCACGCCTCCGCGGGGTCCGCACCACCGCCGGGCACGGGCTCGGGCTCGGGCACGGCTGCGGCGACGGCGTCGGACATGGGCCGACCCTACGGCGGACCGGCGACACCGGGACCCGTCCCGGGGGCCGCGTCGCGGACAGGCACCCCCGGACGCCTACTGTGACGTGATGAGCGCGAGCGGCACGCCGGAGCGGCGGACGGGTCTGTCCTTCCGGCTCGGCGCCATCCCGGTGCTCATGCCGTGGAGCAGCCTGCTCGGCATCGGCCTCATCGCGTTCCTCTGGCTCGGCAGCTTCGACGTCGTGTCCACCTCGTCGACCGAGACGGCGCTGCTCGCGATCACGTTCGCCGTGCTCTTCTACGCGACGATCCTCGGCCACGAGCTCGCGCACGCCTGGGTCGCCCGCCTCGTGGGCTACCCCGTCCACAGCATCACGCTGTGGGCCCTCGGCGGCTTCACGGCCTACGAGCGGCGGACGTCCTCCGCCCTCCGGGACGGCGTCATCGCCGCGTCCGGTCCCATCGCCTCGGTGCTCATCGGCGTCGTCGCGAAGTGGGTCTCGGAGTCGCCGGCCGTGACCGACGTGCGGATCGGGACCGTCCTGTGGGCCCTCGGCGTCTCGAACGTCCTCCTCGGGATCTTCAACGCGCTGCCCGGTCTGCCGCTCGACGGCGGCAACGTGCTCAAGTGCGTGGTCTGGGCGATCACGGGCGACGAGCACCGCGGGACCGTCGTCGCCGCCTGGGCCGGTCGGGTCGTCGCCCTCCTCGTCTTCGTCGCGCTGCTGTGGCCCGACCTCAGCGCCGGGCGGACACCGGACGTCACGAGCATCGTCTTCGGCGGGATGATCTCGGCCTACCTGTTCTCCGGCGCGAACCAGACGCTCAAGACCGCGCGCATCTCGCGCCGGGTTCCGGGCCTGACCGCCCGCGGCCTCGCCCAGCGGGCCGTCGTCGTGCCGGCCGACGTCCCGCTGGCCGAGGCGCTGCGGCAGGTGGAGGTCGCCAGGGCCGCGGGTATCGTCGTCGTCGACGCGTCGGGCCGCCCGGCGGCTGTCGCGCAGGAGGCTGCCGTGGCGGCCGTGCCGCTCGAGCGCCGCCCCTGGGTCCCGGTGTCGTCGGTGTCCGCGGCGCTCGACCCGCGCGCCGAGCTGCCGGCCGGGCTCGCCGGGATGGAGCTGCTCCAGGCGATGCAGGCGTTCCCGGCCGCCCACTACCTCGTCGTGGAACCCGGCGGCGGGCTCGTAGGGGTGCTGTCGACGTCGGACGTCGAGGCCGCGCTCAGCGGCGCGGGCTGAGCACCGAGCCGGCACCGCCCGCGCGCGGGACGGGCGCGGTGGTCGAGCGCCTATCCTTGCCGACCGTGACCACACCCCCCGCCCCGCACGGCGCCGACCACCGGCGCGGCCTGCTGCGCGAGGGTGACCGCGTCCAGCTCACCGACCCCAAGAAGCGGATGCACACGATCACGCTGGCGCCGGGCCGGCAGTTCCACACCGCGAAGGGGATCGTCGAGCACGATGCCCTCCTGGGCCGCCCCGAGGGCATCGTCGTGACGTCGACCCAGGGCGTGCCCTACCTCGCGCTGCGCCCGCTGCTGCAGGACTTCGTGCTGTCGATGCCGCGCGGCGCCACGATCGTCTACCCGAAGGACGCGGCGCTCATCGTGGGCCTGGCCGACCTCTACCCCGGAGCCCGCGTCCTGGAGGCCGGCGTGGGCTCGGGCGCGCTGTCCTGCTCGCTGCTGCGCGCCGTCGGCGACCAGGGCCGGGTGTCGTCCTACGAGCGCCGCCAGGACTTCGCCGACGTGGCCGCCGGCAACGTCGAGACGTTCTTCGGCGGCTCGCACCCGGCCTGGAGCCTGACCGTCGGGGACCTCACGCCGACCCTGCGGGCCCGCATCGCCGAGGGCATCGACACGGAGTTCGACCGGGTCGTCCTCGACATGCTGGCGCCCTGGGACTGCGTGCCCGTCGTCGCCGACGTCCTCGCGCCGGGCGGGGTGCTCGTGGTGTACGTCGCCACCACCACCCAGCTCTCCCGCACGGTGGAGACCCTCCGGTCCGACGGCCGCTGGACCGAGCCGCACGCCCAGGAGACGCTGCTGCGCACCTGGCACCTCGAGGGCCTCGCCGTACGACCGGACCACCGGATGAACGGCCACACCGGCTTCCTCGTCTCCACCCGCCGCCTCGCGGAGGGGACCGTGCTCCCGGCCCGGCGGACCCGCCCGGCCAAGGGCGCCTACGGCGAGGACTACGAGTTGCCCGCGCCTCCAGGCGGCGACTCCTCCTGAGCCGCCGCGTCGGCGCCGCTGTCGCTCGGCGGCGGTCGGCCCGCCGACGCGGGCCTCCCATCTCGGCGGCGGTCGGCCCGCGCCTCGCGCAGGCTCCGCAGCGTCCGCTGATCGGTGACGGCGGGTCACAGGTCTGTTGCGACGCGCTCGGCGGCGGTTCGCACGCGCGCAGGGTGGCCTTACGTGGGTAGTGTCCGAGAGGACGCTCTGCCCCGTGGAGGTGACACCGTGACGTACTCCGACGACCGGTCGTCCGACCAGCGCGTGTCCGCGCTGCAGGCCGAGCTCGCGGCCGCCACCGCGCAGAACCAGCGACTCGTCGCGACGCTGCGCGAGGCCCGCGACCAGATCGTGGCCCTCAAGGACGAGGTCGACCGACTCGCCGAGCCGCCCAGCGGCTACGGCGTCTTCCTCGAGCGATTCGACGACGGCTCCGTCGACATCTTCACGGCCGGGCGCAAGATGCGCGTGGTCGTGAGCCCGAACGTCGACGCGGAGGAGCTGCGCGCCGGCCAGGAGGTCATGCTCAACGAGGCGATGAACGTCGTCGGCGCCCGCGAGTTCGAGCGCCACGGCGAGATCGTCATGCTCAAGGAGCTCCTCGAGGACGGGGAGCGGGCGCTCGTCATCGCGCACTCCGACGAGGAGCGCGTCGTACGCCTCGCCGCGCCGCTGATCGGCTCGCACATCCGCGCCGGCGACTCGCTGCTGCTCGAGCCGCGCTCACAGTACGTCTTCGAGCGGATCCCCAAGTCCGAGGTCGAGGAGCTCGTCCTCGAGGAGGTCCCGGACATCGACTACGCCGACATCGGCGGCCTCGCGGCGCAGATCGAGGAGATCCGCGACGCCGTCGAGCTGCCGTACCTGCACGGTGACCTGTTCCGCGAGCACAAGCTCAAGCCGCCGAAGGGGATCCTGCTCTACGGCCCGCCCGGCTGCGGCAAGACGCTGATCGCGAAGGCGGTCGCCAACTCCCTGGCCAAGAAGGTCGCCGAGGTGGAGGGCCGGCCGGAGGGCCGCTCGTTCTTCCTCAACATCAAGGGTCCCGAGCTGCTGAACAAGTACGTCGGCGAGACCGAACGGCACATCCGCCTGGTGTTCCAGCGGGCGCGCGAGAAGGCGTCCGAGGGCATGCCGGTCATCGTCTTCTTCGACGAGATGGACTCGCTGTTCCGCACCCGCGGCTCCGGCGTCTCCAGCGACGTCGAGAACACGATCGTGCCGCAGCTGCTGAGCGAGATCGACGGCGTCGAGGGCCTCGAGAACGTCATCGTGATCGGCGCCTCGAACCGCGAGGACATGATCGACCCGGCGATCCTGCGCCCGGGGCGGCTCGACGTGAAGATCAAGATCGAGCGGCCGGACGCCCAGGGCGCGAGCGACATCTTCTCGAAGTACCTCACGCCGGACCTCCCGCTGCACCCGGACGACCTGGCGGAGCACGGCGGCGACGCGGTGGCCACCTGCCAGGGGATGATCCAGCGCGCGGTCGAGCGGATGTACACCGAGAGCGACGAGAACCGCTTCCTCGAGGTGACCTACGCCAACGGCGACAAGGAGGTCCTGTACTTCAAGGACTTCAACTCCGGCGCCATGATCGAGAACATCGTCGCGCGCGCGAAGAAGATGGCGATCAAGGACCTGCTGGAGTTCGGCCAGCGCGGCATCCGCGTGCAGCACATGCTCGCCGCCTGCGTCGACGAGTTCCGCGAGAACGAGGACCTGCCCAACACCACCAACCCGGACGACTGGGCGCGCATCTCGGGCAAGAAGGGCGAGCGCATCGTCTTCATCCGCACGCTCATCCAGGGCAAGCAGGGCACCGAGGCCGGCCGGAGCATCGACACCGTCCCGAACACCGGCCAGTACCTCTAGCCCGCCCGAGTTACACCTCCGACCGACCTGTTGGCGGGCTCGAACCGGTCGGTAGGAGGTGTAACTCGCGTGCCGTCCGGGTGCTTGAGCGCGGCGGGCCCGGTCGCGACGTACGCTCGTGGCATGACCGTGCACCGCGTCATGGGGATCGAGACCGAGTACGGCATCTCGGTGCCGGGGCACCCGCACGTCAACTCGATGCTCACCAGCTCGCAGGTGGTCAACGCCTACGCCGGTGCCGTCTCGGCGGCGGGTCGGCTGAAGGCCCGCTGGGACTACGACGAGGAGACGCCGCTGCGCGACGCGCGCGGATTCGACCTCACCCGCGCGGAGGCGGACCCCTCACAGCTCACCGACGAGGACGCCGGGCTGGCGAACCTCATCCTCACGAACGGCGCGCGGCTCTACGTCGACCACGCGCACCCGGAGTACTCGAGTCCCGAGGTCACGAACCCGCTCGACGCTGTCGTGTGGGACAAGGCGGGGGAGCGGATCATGGCCCGCGCCACGGAGCTCGTGCGCCGGATCCCGGGCGCCCAGCCGGTGAACCTCTACAAGAACAACACCGACAACAAGGGCGCGTCCTACGGCACGCACGAGAACTACCTCATGCGCCGGACGACCCCCTTCGCCGACATCGTCCGGCACCTCACTCCGTTCTTCGTCTCGCGGCAGGTCGTCACGGGCTCCGGCCGCGTCGGGATCGGTCAGGACGGCCGCAAGCACGGCTACCAGCTCTCGCAGCGCGCGGACTTCTTCGAGGTCGAGGTCGGCCTCGAGACCACGCTGAAGCGACCGATCATCAACACGCGCGACGAGCCGCACAGCGACCCGGAGAAGTACCGGCGCCTGCACGTCATCGTCGGCGACGCGAACCTCGCCGAGGTCTCGACGTACCTCAAGCTCGGCACGACCTCGCTCGTCCTCGCGATGCTCGAGGACGGGTTCCTCGCCCTCGACCTCGTCATGGACGCGCCGGTGCGCGAGATGCACCAGGTTTCGCACGACACCTCGCTCGGGCACCTCGTGACGATGCGGTCGGGCCGGCGCATCACCGCCGTGCAGATGCAGCTCGAGTTCCTCGAGCAGGCCCGGAAGTACGTCGAGGACCGCCTCGGCTCCGACGTCGACGCGCAGACCGCCGACGTGCTCGAGCGCTGGGAGTCCGTGCTCGTCCGCCTCGAGGCCGACCCGATGAGCCTGTCGCACGAGCTCGACTGGGTCGCCAAGCTCGCGGTGCTCCAGGGCTACCGCGACCGAGACGGCCTGGACTGGGACCACGCGCGGCTGCACCTCGTGGACCTGCAGTACAGCGACGTGCGCCCGGACAAGGGCCTCGCCCAGCGGCTGCAGGCCCGAGGCACGCTCGAGCGGCTCACCACAGATGCGCAGGTCGAGGCCGCGGTCGCCACGCCGCCGGCCGACACCCGGGCCTGGTTCCGCGGCGAGTGCATGCGCCGCTACCCCGAGCACGTCGCCGCGGCGTCGTGGGACTCGGTGATCTTCGACGTGCCCGGGCACGACGCGCTCCAGCGCGTCCCGACGCTCGAGCCGCTGCGGGGCAGCCGGGCCCACGTCGGCGAGCTGCTCGACCGGTGCCTCACCGCGCAGGACCTGCTCGCCGCGCTGCACCGGCAGGGGTGAGCCGACGCGCCGCGGCGCACTGGCGCGGCGCGGGCGGCGGGGCGTGGGTAGGGTCGTGGCTGGCCCGACGCATCGCCGGGCGCGCACGTGAGGAGGTCGGCATGCCCACTCGTGACAGCGGCGAGCAGCAGCACAGGTCGCGCGCGGCCGACGACGAGCAGGTCGAGGAGACCGCGGCGGCGGCGTCCGACCTCGCGGCCCGCAAGGAGGCGCTCGACGCCGACATCGACGCCATCCTCGACGACATCGACGAGGCGCTCGAGACCAACGCCGAGGAGTTCGTCCGCGGCTTCGTCCAGAAGGGCGGCGAGTGACCGGCGCGCACCGAGCGGCGGCCGATAGGTTCGTCGCGCGGGCCGCGGGTCCGGCACGCTCCGGGCAGTGCGAGAGGGGTCGACGGTGAGCACCCAGTCGGGCCACGGGGGGACGCTGTCACCCGCGTTCCTCCAGGCCGGGTCGTCGTCGTTCGCGGAGTTCCTCGCGATGCACGACCCCACGCTGCTGCCGGCCGGCCGCCCGCTGCCCCCGGGCACGTCGGTCGACGCGGTGCACGGCACCACGATCGTGTCGCTGTCCTTCGCCGGCGGCGTGGTCATGGCCGGCGACCGGCGCGCGACGATGGGCAACGTCATCGCGCAGAAGGACATCGAGAAGGTCTTCCCGGCCGACGAGACCAGCTGCGTCGGCATCGCGGGCACGGCCGGCCTCGCGGTCGAGATGGTCAAGCTCTTCCAGGTCGAGCTCGAGCACTACGAGAAGATCGAGGGCGCGTCGCTCTCCGTCGACGGCAAGGCGAACCGCCTCGCCACGCTGATCCGCGGCAACCTCGGCATGGCCATGCAGGGGCTCGCCGTCGTGCCGATCTTCGCCGGCTACGACGCGGAGACCGGTGAGGGCCGCATCTTCAGCTACGACGTCACCGGCGGCCGCTACGAGGAGCACCGGCACCACAGCGTCGGCTCGGGCTCGATGTTCGCCCGCGGCGCGCTGAAGAAGCTCTGGCGCGAGGACCTCACGCCGGCCGAGGCCGTCTCGGTCGTGGTGGAGTGCCTGTACGACGCCGCCGACGACGACTCCGCCACGGGCGGACCGGACCTCGCCCGCGGGATCCTGCCCGTCGTCGCGGTGGTCGACGCCGACGGCTACCGCCGCGTCCCCGAGGCCGAGCTGGAGCCGGTCGTCCGCGCCGTCGTCGCCGCCCGCCAGACCCGGCCCGACGGACCCGTCGCCCCGGTCACGGCCTGAGGGGGAGGAGCAGCGACATGAGCATGCCGTTCTACGTCTCGCCCGAGCAGATCATCAAGGACAAGGCCGACTACGCCCGCAAGGGCATCGCCCGCGGCCGCAGCGTGGTCGTGCTGCAGTACGCCGGCGGCCTGCTGTTCGTCGCCGAGAACCGGTCCCGCGCGCTGCACAAGATCGCGGAGATCTACGACCGGATCGCGTTCGCCGCGGTCGGGAAGTACAACGAGTTCGAGAACCTGCGCGTGGCCGGCGTACGCCTGGCCGACCTGCGCGGTTACTCCTACGACCGGCGTGACGTCAGCGGTCGCAGCCTCGCCAACGCCTACGCCCAGACGCTCGGCACGATCTTCACCGAGACGCAGAAGCCGTACGAGGTGGAGATCGTCGTGGCCGAGGTGGGTGCCACCCCGCACGACGACCAGCTCTACCGCCTCATGTTCGACGGGTCCGTGGGAGACGAGCACGGGTTCGTCGCGATGGGCGGCTCGGCCGAGCAGATCTCCGCGGAGCTCAAGGAGCGGTGGAGCGAGGGCCTGGAGCTCGGGGCCGCGCTCCGGCTCGCGGTGGAGGCGCTGGGGTCGGCCCCCGCGGCGGGCAACGGCGACGAGCCGCGGGTCCTCACCCCGGCGCAGCTCGAGGTCGCGGTGCTGGACCGGGCCCGGCCGCGGCGCAAGTTCCGCCGCATCCAGGGCCATCGCCTCGCCGAGCTGCTCGGCGTCGCCGACGACACCGACGACGAGCCGGACGACGACACCGACGACCTGCCCGGCGCGGGCTGAGCCGGCCGGGTCCCGGCCAGCGCGCCGTCCTGCGCGGTCCCGCATCCCTGCCTAGGGTGAGGACGTGGACCGGCGGATCTTCGGGATCGAGACGGAGTACGGCGTCACCTGCACCTTCCGGGGGCAGCGGCGCCTCTCGCCGGACGAGGTCGCCCGCTACCTGTTCCGCCGCGTCGTCTCCTGGGGCCGGTCGAGCAACGTCTTCCTGCGGAACGGCGCGCGGCTCTACCTCGACGTCGGGAGCCACCCCGAGTACGCGACGCCCGAGTGCGACCGCATCGAGGAGCTCGTCGCGCACGACAAGGCGGGGGAGCGGATCCTCGAGGGCCTGCTCGTCGACGCCGAGAAGCGGCTCGAGGAGGAGGGCATCGCCGGCGACGTCTACCTGTTCAAGAACAACACCGACTCGGCGGGCAACTCCTACGGGTGCCACGAGAACTACCTCGTCGGACGGCACGGCGAGTTCTCCCGCCTCGCCGACGCGCTCATCCCGTTCTTCGTCTCCCGGCAGATCGTGTGCGGCGCGGGCAAGGTGCTGCAGACCCCCCGCGGTGCCGTCTACTGCCTGAGCCAGCGCGCGGAGCACATCTGGGAGGGCGTCTCGAGCGCCACCACCCGCTCGCGGCCGATCATCAACACCCGCGACGAGCCGCACGCCGATGCCGAGCGTTACCGCCGCCTGCACGTGATCGTCGGCGACTCGAACATGAGCGAGACGACGACCATGCTCAAGATCGGCGCCACCGACCTCGTGCTGCGGATGCTCGAGAACGGCACCGTCATGCGCGACATGACGCTGGAGAACCCGATCCGGGCCATCCGCGAGATCAGCCACGACCCGACCGGCCGCCGTACCGTCCGGCTGGCGAACGGCCGGGAGCTGTCGGCGCTGGAGATCCAGACCGAGTACCTCGAGCGCGCCACGGACTTCGCGCGGCGCCGGGGGCTGCTCGACGACCCAGCCTCCATCCACTCCCGCGTGGTCGACCTGTGGACCCGAACGGTGACCGCGGTGTCGAGCGGTGACCTCTCGCTCGTCGAGCGCGAGATCGACTGGGTGATCAAGCTGCGGCTGCTCGAGCGCTACATGGCCAAGAACGACCTCGACCTGTCCAGCCCCCGCATCGCCCAGCTCGACCTCGCCTACCACGACATCACGCGGTCCCGCGGGCTCTACTACCTGCTCGAGAAGCGCGGGGCCGTCGCCCGGGTGGCGCGCGACCTCGACGTGTTCGAGGCCAAGTCCGTGCCCCCGCAGGGCACGCGGGCGAGGCTGCGCGGGGAGTTCATCAAGCGGGCGCAGGAGCGCCGCCGTGACTTCACCGTCGACTGGGTCCACCTCAAGCTGAACGACCAGGCCCAGCGCACCGTGCTGTGCAAGGACCCGTTCCGCTCCGTCGACGAACGCGTCGAGAAGCTCATCGCCAGCATGTGAGGGGGTCCGCCCCGCGCCTGGTGTCCGTCGGACCGCGCTCGCCGGGTTAGGGTCGCTCCTCGTGAAGTCCCGACTGTCGCGCTCCCTCGTCCCGCTCGTCCTGGTCCTGGCCTCGACGCTCGCGCTCACCGCCTGCGGCTCGACCGGCGGGTCGGGCTCGAGCGGGGCGCCGGGCGCTGCCGGCTCGTCGTCGAGCGGCTCCTGCCCGCCCGGCACCCCCACGAGCACGGACTACACCGTCGGCACGGCGGGCGTGACGGTCAGCGGCACGGCCGGCAAGGCTCCGCAGGTCGCCCTGGGCCCGAACACCGCGAAGACCACCGTCCTGACGGTCTGCGACCTCACGGTCGGCACCGGTGCGGCCGTGCGCGCCACGGACACCGTCACGGCGAACTACGTCGGCATCGGGGCGACCAGCGGCAAGAAGTTCGACTCCTCCTGGGACCGCGGCCAGCCCGCGTCCTTCCCGCTCGGGAACGTCATCGAGGGCTGGCAGAAGGGCATCCCGGGGATGAAGGTGGGCGGCCGCCGCCTGCTGGTCATCCCGGGCGCCCAGGCCTACGGCGCGAACCCGCCGTCCGGCTCGGGCATCGACACCGACGAGACGCTCGTCTTCGTCGTCGACCTGGTCCCGACGCCGACGCCGACCGTCGGCCCGCACGTGGAGGGGACGGCCGGGGTCACCGTCACCGGTGCGCCCGGTGCCGCGCCGAAGGTGACCGTCAGCGCGGAGACAGCCAAGGTCACCGACCTCACCATCAGCGACATCACCATCGGCACGGGCGCCGAGGTGAAGCCAGGGGCGACCGTCACCGCGCACTACGTGGGCGTCGGAGGCATCACCGGCAAGACGTTCGACTCCTCCTGGGTGCGCGGGCAGCCGGCGCAGTTCCCGCTGTCCAACGTGATCCGGGGCTGGCAGGACGGGATCCCGGGGATGAAGGTGGGCGGCCGCCGCCTGCTCGTCATCCCCGGCGCCCTCGCCTACGGCGCGAACCCGCCGGCGGGCTCAGGGATCGAGAAGGACGAGCCGCTCGTGTTCGTCGTCGACATCGTGTCGTCACCCTGATACGACGGTGCCGGACGATCCCGCACGCCCCGACCCGCACCGACCCGCACCGACCCGACGCCCGACCCGACGCCAGACCGCGAGGAGCACCCCATGAGCGAGAAGCCCGAGATCGACTTCCCCGGCGGAGAGGCGCCCACCGAGCTGGTCATCCAGGACATCGTGGTCGGCGAGGGCGCCGAGGCGGTCCCGGGCGGTCAGGTGCTCGTGCACTACCTCG
>JAJXTD010000212.1 GCA_021784035.1 Actinomycetes bacterium
GCGGGGCCGGGAGCGGTGCATGCGGGGTCTGCGGCGTGGCCGGGCGCCGAGCCGTGCAGCGTGGCTCCGGGTGACCCCTCGTGCTGCTGCGGCCCGGCGACGACCGGCTGCGGCGCGGTCACGTCGTCGGGGTGCACGCCGTCGTGCGCCGGGGAGCCCTCGGGCCCCTCGGCGCCGCCCGGTGTCACGGTCCCGTCCACCCCAGGAGGGTACGTCGCCGTTCTGTGACGTGGCCGGGGCGGCGGGCCTGCGGGGCGGCAGCGGTGTCCGGCCCGTGAGACGGGGGTGTCCGGGTCGTGGTCGGTGTGGCACCCTGGACCGCGTGACCCACCTGGTGATCATTACGTAGCGCGTCCGCGACCCCCGTCGCCGACGCGCAGCCTCTCGCACCCGTGCGGGGGGCTTTTTCGTTGCCCGACAGCCCGACAGCCCGACAGCCCGACAGCCCGACAGCCCGACAGCCCGTCCGACCCGTCCGACCCGACCGACAGAGGACCCAGATGACCACCGACGCCTTCCACGTCTACGACACGACGCTGCGCGACGGAGCCCAGCGCGAGGGCATCTCGTACTCCGTGGCCGACAAGCTCGCGGTCGCCCGGCTGCTCGACGAGCTCGGCGTGGGCTTCATCGAGGGCGGCTGGCCGGGCGCCCTGCCCAAGGACACCGAGTTCTTCGCCCGGGCCAAGGACGAGCTGCACCTGCAGAACGCCCGGCTCGTGGCCTTCGGCGCGACGCGCAAGGCGGGCGTCGCCGTGGAGGACGACGCCCAGGTGCGCGCGCTGCTCGTCTCGGAGGCGCCGGTCGTCACGCTCGTCGCGAAGTCCGACGTCCGTCACGTGGCCGAGGCACTGCGGACCACGCCGGAGGAGAACCTCGCGATGGTGCGCGACACGGTCGCGTTCCTCGTCGGGCACGGCCGGCGCGTGTTCGTCGACTGCGAGCACTTCTTCGACGGCTACGCCGTCGACCCGGACTACGGCGTCGCCCTGCTCAGGGTCGCGGCCGAGGCGGGCGCGTCGGTCGGCGTCCTGTGCGACACGAACGGCGGGACGCTGCCGAGCCGCATCGGCGCCGTCGTGGCCGACGTGCGCGAGCGGTCCGGCGTACGCCTCGGGATCCACTGCCAGGACGACACCGCCTGCGCCGTGGCGAACACGATCGCGGCCGTCGAGGCGGGGGCCACGCACGTCCAGTGCACGGCGAACGGCTACGGCGAGCGCACCGGCAACGCCGACCTGTTCGCCGTGGTCGGCAACCTCGAGGTGAAGATGGGCATGCGCGTGCTGCCCGAGGGCCGGCTCGCCGAGATGGTGCGCGTCTCGCACGCCCTGGCCGACATCGCGAACCTGCCGCCGAACACCCACCAGGCATACGTCGGCGTGTCCGCCTTCGCGCACAAGGCGGGCCTGCACGCCAGCGCGCTCAAGGTGAACGCCGACCTCTACAACCACATGGACCCGGCGCTCGTCGGCAACGACATGCGGATCCTGGTCACCGAGATGGCCGGCCGCGCGTCCGTGGAGCTCAAGGGCCGCGAGCTGGGCATCGACCTGTCGAACGACGGCGCCGTGCTGGGCCGCGTGGTCGAGCGGGTGAAGGACCTCGAGAGCGCGGGCTGGACGTTCGAGGCGGCCGACGCCTCCTTCGAGCTGCTGCTGCGCGACGAGATGGCCGGCGAGCGGCGCCGGCACTTCCGGGTGGAGTCCTGGCGGACGATCGTCGAGCAGCGCGAGGACGGCCGGGTCGTGAGCGAGGCGACGGTGAAGGTGCACGCCGGGGGTGTGCGGATCGTCGCGACGGGGGAGGGCAACGGCCCGGTCAACGCGCTCGACAACGCCCTGCGCGCCGGCCTCTCGACCGCGTTCCCGGAGCTCGCGAAGCTCGAGCTCATCGACTACAAGGTCCGCATCCTCGACGGCGGCAGCGGCACCGACGCGGTGACGCGGGTGCTCGTCGGCACCACCGACGGCGTCGACGACTGGACGACCGTCGGGGTGCACGAGAACGTCATCGCCGCGTCCTGGCTCGCGCTCGAGGACGCGGTTGCCTACGGCCTGCTCAAGGCCGGACGAGCTGCGGAGACCGGCGCCCCCACCGACTAGGGTTCGCGTGTGCGCATCGCGAGGTTCTCCGGTCCAGATGGTGTCGTGTCCTTCGGCGTGGTGGAGGGCGTGGGTCCCGACGGCGAGGTCGGCGACGACACGACGGTGACCCCGATCGCGGGCCATCCCTTCGGCTCGTTCGAGGCGTCCGGCCCCGCGATCCCGTACGCCGACGTGCGGCTGCTGGCGCCCGTGCTGCCGAGCAAGATCGTCGCCGTCGGCAAGAACTACGCCGCGCACGCGGCCGAGATGGGCGGCGACGTCCCGACCGAGCCGATGATCTTCCTCAAGCCGTCGACCTCGGTGGTCGGCCCGGGCGACCGCATCGCCCTCCCCGAGCAGTCCGAGCGCGTCGAGCACGAGGCCGAGCTCGCCGTCGTCATCGGCCGGCTGTGCAGCGAGGTGCCGCTCAAGCGCGTGCACGAGGTGATCCTCGGCTACACGTGCGCCAACGACGTCACCGCCCGGGACCTGCAGAAGACCGACGGCCAGTGGGGCCGGGCCAAGGGCTTCGACACGTTCTGCCCGCTCGGTCCGTGGATCGTCACCGACGTCGACCCCGACGACCTCGCGATCTCCTGCCGCGTCAACGGCGAGGTGCGCCAGGACGGCCGCACGTCCGACCTCGTCCGCGGGGTCGACGAGCTCGTCAGCTGGATCAGCAACGTCATGACGCTGCTGCCCGGCGACGTCATCCTCACCGGTACGCCGGCCGGCGTCGGACCGCTCGTCGACGGCGACTCGGTCTCGGTCTCCGTCTCCTCCGTCGGCACTCTCACGAACCGGGTGACCCTGCGTGACTGACCCCGCCCGCCCCGCCCTGCCGCCCACCGGGTCGTCGCCCGTGCGCGTCCGGTTCTGCCCGTCGCCCACCGGGAACCCGCACGTCGGGATGGTCCGCACCGCGCTGTTCAACTGGGCGTACGCCCGGCACACCGGCGGCACGTTCGTCTTCCGCATCGAGGACACCGACTCCGCCCGTGACACCGAGCAGTCCTACGACGACCTCCTCGGCGCGCTGCGCTGGCTCGGGCTCGACTGGGACGAGGGGCCCGAGGTCGGCGGCCCGCACGAGCCCTACCGCCAGAGCCGCCGGCTGCACATCTACGCCGACGTCGCCGCGCGGCTGCTCGAGTCCGGCTGGGCGTACGAGTCGTTCTCCACCCCCGACGAGGTGGAGGAGCGCCGTCGCGCCGCGGGCCAGGACCCGAAGCTCGGCTACGACAACGCCGACCGCCACCTCACCGACGACGAGAAGGCCGCGCTGCGGGCCGAGGGCCGGCTCCCGGTGCTGCGCCTGCGGATGCCCGAGCGCACCTGGACGTGGGACGACCTCGTGCGCGGCGACGTGTCCTTCGCGCACGAGCACGTGCCCGACTACGTCATCGTCCGCGGCAACGGCGAGCCGCTCTACACGCTGGTGAACCCGGTCGACGACGCGCTCATGGGCATCACGCACGTGCTGCGCGGCGAGGACCTGCTCTCCAGCACACCGCGCCAGCTCGCGATGTACGAGGCGCTCGCGGCGATCGGCGTGGGCGACGGCAGCACACCGCGCTTCGGCCACCTGCCCTACGTCATGGGGGAGGGGAACAAGAAGCTGTCCAAGCGCGACCCGCAGAGCTCGCTCAACCTCTACCGCGAGCAGGGCTACCTCCCCGAGGGGCTGCTCAACTACCTCGCGCTGCTCGGCTGGTCGGCCGGCAACGACCTCGAGTTCTTCTCGCCCACCGAGCTCGCCGCGCTCTTCGACCTCGACCGCGTGCAGCCGAACCCGGCGCGCTTCGACACCAAGAAGTGCCTGGCCATCAACGGCGACTGGATCCGGCACATCGACGCCGCCGACCTCGCCCGTCGCATGGTGCCCTACCTCGCCGCGGTCGGCGCGATCGACGGCACGCCCACGGCCGCGCAGCAGGCCGTCATCGACGCCGCCGTCCCGCTCGTCCAGGAGCGGATGGAGACCCTGCGCGCCGGTGCCGAGCAGCTGCGGTTCCTGCTCGTCGACGAGGACGAGTTCCAGGTCGACGCCGAGGACCGCGAGCGCGTCCTCACGCCGGAGTCCCGCCCCGCGCTGCGGGCGGCCCACGACGCGCTCGCCACGCTCGAGCCCTTCGCGCACGCGGACATCGAAGCGGCGCTGCGCGCGGCGCTCGTGGACGGTCTCGGGCTCAAGCCCAAGGTCGCGTTCGCGCCGGTGCGCGTGGCCGTCAGCGGACGGCGTATCTCGCCGCCGTTGTTCGAGTCGATCGAGCTGCTCGGCCGCGAGCGGACGCTCGGCCGGCTCGTCGCGGCGCTCTGAGGGGTCCGCTCCGCGCCGAACGCTCGTCCGCGCGCAGTGACGAGCGTCGCCCGCTCGATGCGCAAGGGCCGGTTTGGGCGCGGCGGAGGCGGCGGGCTATCATTCACGGCGTCGTCGACTCGCGAGGGTCGAAGGCCTTGGGGTATGGGGTAATTGGCAGCCCAACTGATTCTGGTTCAGTTAGTCTAGGTTCGAGTCCTGGTACCCCAGCTGAT
>JAJXTD010000039.1 GCA_021784035.1 Actinomycetes bacterium
GAGGCCACGCACCCGGAGCTGCCGCGCGGCGACCGCGTGGAGCTCGGGACCGTGGGGACGCTCGCCGAGATCCTGCACGGCCCGTCGCGCACCGCCGACGGCACGATGAACCTCGTCGGCGCGCTGCGCCGCGCGATGGCCACGACCGGCTACTCCGACCTCAAGGAGTTCCAGCGCGTCGAGGTCGTCGTCACACCGCCCCGCTGACCGCCCGGCTTTCCCCGTGAAGGTGCCCTGAGCTGCGCTAGAAGCAGCCACCGCTCCCTCCACATTCCGGACGACGGACACCGGGGGAGCCCTGACTGCTTCTAGCGCAGTCGGGGGCACATTCACGACGAGGCTCGAAGGGGTGGGACAGCGTCAGGAACGTCTGGCTACCGACGGGTAACCTGCGGAGCTACGCTGCGCACATGACCGTCGAGGACGACGCCGTTGCGACGGCACCCGACGACGCCGTTGCGACGGCACCCGACGATCACGCCGCGACGGCACCCGACGACGCCGCCGCGACGGCACCCGACGACTACGCCGCGACAGCCGCATCCGACGAGCCCGCGGACGCGGCGATCGCGCCGGGGACCGTCGCGCGACTGCTGCGTCACGCGGTCGTGTCGCCGTCGGCGCCGCGGCAGGACACCGTGGCGCCGTTCACCGGCGGCCTCGCGGCGTCGCTCCCGCTGTCCGGCGAGCACGACGTCGACGCCGCGTTCGCCATGGCCCGGCGCGCGCAGCGGGTGTGGGCCGCCCGGCCGGTACGGGAGCGTGCGCGGGTGCTCCTGCGCTTCCACGACCTGGTCCTCGACCGGCAGGCGGAGGGCCTCGACCTCGCCCAGATCGAGACCGGCAAGGCGCGGCGCGACGCGTTCGAGGAGCTCGTCGACTGCGCGATCAACGCGCGGCACTACGCGCGCCGCGGCCCCGCCCTGCTCGCGCCGGTGAAGCACCTGGGCGTCTTCCCGACGCTGACCCAGACGGTGCAGCACCACCACCCCAAGGGTGTCGTCGGGATCATCGCGCCGTGGAACTACCCGCTCACCCTCGCGGTTACCGACGCCCTGCCCGCGCTGCTGGCCGGCAACGGCGTGGTCCTGCGTCCCGACCTCCAGACCACCGTCAGCGCGCTGTGGGCGGTGGACCTGCTGCGCGAGGCGGGACTGCCCGAAGGTCTCATGCCGGTCGTCATCGGCTCCGGGTCCACCGTCGGCGCCATGGTGGTCCAGCGCGCCGACTACGTCATGTTCACCGGCTCGACCCGCGTCGGGCGTGACGTCGCGAGGATCACCGGCGAGCGCCTCGTCGGGTGCTCGCTCGAGCTCGGCGGCAAGAACGCGCTCGTCGTACGGGCCGACGCCGACATCGAGCGCTCGGCCGAGATCGCGGAGCGCGCCTGCTTCGCCAACTCCGGCCAGCTCTGCATCGGCGTCGAGCGGCTCTACGTGCACGAGGACATCGCCGAGGAGTTCCTCGCCGCCTTCCTGAGCCGGGTCCGGGCGCTGCGGCTCAGGCCCGGCGTCGGATGGGGCGCCGACATGGGCTCGCTCGTCTCCGCCAAGCAGCGCGACTCCACCCTGCGCCACATCGACGATGCCGTCGCCAAGGGGGCCGAGGTCCTCACCGGGGGGCGCGCGCGCCCTGACGTCGGACCGTTCTACGTCGAGCCCACGGTGCTGCGAGGGGTGACGCCGGACATGCTCGCATGCCGGGACGAGACGTTCGGCCCGGTCGTGAGCGTCTACACGTTCCGGACCGACGACGAGGCCGTCACGCTCGCCAACGACTCGGACTACGGGCTCAACGCCGCGGTCCTCACCCGCGACACCCGCGCGGGTCGCGCGATGGCCGTGCGGATCCAGGCGGGCACGGTCAACGTCAACGAGGCCTACGGCGCCACCTGGGGTTCCACGGGCGCACCGATGGGCGGCATGAAGGCGTCCGGCCTCGGGCGCCGGCACGGTGTCGAGGGCCTGATGAAGTACACCGAGAGCCAGACCGTCTCCGTGCAGCGCCTCGTCGGGCTCGGCGCGCAGTTCGGCCGGACGGACGAGCAGTGGGCCGGTCACCTCACCACGGCCGTCCGCGTGATGAGGAAGGTGGGCGTGCGATGAGCGACCCGACCCGGTCCGAGCACTACGACGTCCTCGTCGTCGGCTCGGGGTTCGGCGGCTCCGTCACGGCGCTGCGGCTGACCGAGAAGGGCTACCGGGTCGGCGTCCTGGAGGCCGGGCGCCGGTTCGCCGACGACGAGTTCGCGAAGACCTCGTGGCGCGTCCACAAGTTCCTGTTCGCCCCGCGGCTGGGCCTCTACGGCATCCAGCGGATCCACCTGCTGCCGGACGCCGTCGTGCTGTGCGGCGCAGGCGTCGGCGGCGGCTCGCTCGTGTACGCGAACACGCTCTACGTCCCGCCGGCGGAGTTCTTCGCCGACCCGCAGTGGGCCGGCATCACCGACTGGCAGCGCGAGCTCGCGCCGTTCTACGACCAGGCGGCTCGGATGCTCGGCGTCACCGACGTGCCGCACCGCTCCCCGCTCGACGACGTGTTCGCCGAGGTGGCCGAGGAGATGGGCGTGGGGCACACCTTCCGGCTCACCCCGGTCGGGGTGTTCTTCGGCGACGAGGCCGGAAAGACCGTGCCCGACCCGTTCTTCGGCGGCGTCGGTCCCGCGCGCTCGGGCTGCCAGGAGTGCGGCGCCTGCATGACCGGCTGCCGCCACAACGCGAAGAACACGCTGCCCAAGAACTATCTCGGCCTCGCCGAGGCGGCGGGTGCGGTCGTGCACCCGCTCACCACGGTGCAGGTCGTCCGGCCGCGGGCGCAGGGCGGTTACGCCGTGGAGACGGTGCGCACCGGTCCGCTGATGCGCGGTCGCCGCACGTTCACCGCCGACCACGTCGTCGTCGCCGCCGGGACGTACAACACGCAGCGGCTGCTGCACCGGATGCGCGACGAGGGGTTCCTCCCGCGCATCTCCGCGCGGCTCGGGCACCAGTCGCGGACCAACTCCGAGTCGATCGTCGGGGCCATATCCCGGCGCACCGACGTCGACTTCACGCGCGGCGTGGCCATCACGTCGTCGTTCCACCCCGACGAGCGGACGCACATCGAGCCGGTGCGCTATGGCAAGGGCAGCAACCTCATGGGCCTGCTCGGCACCGTGATGACCGACGGCGTCGACGGCGTCCCCCGGTGGAAGGTGTGGACCCGCACGATTGCCGAGCGGCCCGGCGACGCGCTGCGCTCGCTGAGCGTCCGGCGCTGGTCCGAGCGCGGCGCGATCGCGCTCGTCATGCAGTCGGTCGACAACTCCCTCACCGTGCGCGGCGTGAAGTCCCGGCTCGGCTTCCGGCTCACGTCCCGGCAGGGCGACGGCGAGCCGAACCCCACCTGGATCCCCGCGGGCAACGAGGCCTCGCGCCGTATCGCCGAGAAGATCGACGGGTTCCCGATGGGCCAGCTCGGGGACCTCGTCGACGCGCCGATGACCGCGCACTTCGTCGGCGGCTGCTGCATCGGCGACGACGCGGAGCACGGCGTCATCGACGCCTTCCACCGCGTGTACGGGCACGAGGGGCTGCACGTCGTCGACGGCTCGGCCGTCTCGGCGAACCTCGGCGTGAACCCGTCGCTGACGATCACGGCGCAGGCCGAGCGGGCGATGGCCTTCTGGCCCAACAAGGGCGAGCCCGACCCGCGCCCACCGCTGGGAGCGTCGTACGCCGAGGTCCCGGCCGTCGCCCCGCAGCGCCCGGTCGTCCCGGCGGACGCGCCCGCCGCGCTGCGGCTCCCGGTCGCGACGTCTGCCGCCCCGGCGCCGGCGCGCCGGCGGGCGCCGCGCACCGGCAAGGCCGCCGCCCCCGACTGAACCGACCCGGATCGCACGCCGGGCTGCTCAGCCGGCCTCGGCGCGACGTGCCAGCGCGAGCTCCCGGACGCGCCGGAGGTCCGCGTCGGGCACCCCATCTCGTGGTGTCATCCCGATCGCCCGAAGGGCGGAGGTGCTCGCCGAGGTGGGCGAGGTCTCGGCGCGCTGTCCCTGCGCCTCCAAGACATCCCCCTGCCGGGGCGGTTCGTCGGCGCACCCGGCCGCTTCGCGGCCTGGTCGGCTCCCTGCGGTCGCCTCCCGCTCGGCCTCGCCGACCCCCGGGTGCGCCGACGGGGCCGCGCGGAAGCGCGACCCCTGGGAGGCGCAGGACTCAGCAGTACCCCGAAGCGGAGGCGGCCGCGGTCCGAGACCACCCCCGCAGGGGGTGTCGAGGGCCGCGCGGGAGTCGCCGCCAGGCGACGACCAGCCGCCGCAGCGGCGGGGTGCGCCGACGGGCCCGCCGGGAGGCGGGCGCTTGGAGGCGCCAACTAGTCAGCCTCGCGCCAGCTGCGCCACAGGGCGGCGTAGGCGCCACCCTGGGCGACGAGCTCGTCGTGGCTGCCGAGCTCGGTGATGCGACCGTCCTCGACGACGGCGATGCGGTCCGCGTCGTACGCCGTGTGCAGCCGGTGCGCGATCGCGATCACGGTGCGGCCCTCGAGCACGGCGTTGAGCGAGCGCTCGAGGTGGCGTGCGGCGCGCGGGTCGAGCAGCGACGTCGCCTCGTCGAGGACGAGCGTGTGCGGGTCGGCGAGGATGAGCCGGGCGAGCGCGACCTGCTGCGACTGCCCCGGCGCGAGTGCGTGCCCGCCGGTGCCGACCTCGGTGTCGAGGCCGGCGGGCAGCGTCTGCACCCACGGCATGGCGTCGACGGACTCGAGCGCCGCGAGCAGCGCGTCGTCGTCGGCGTCCGGCCGCGCGAGGAGCAGGTTGTCGCGCAGCGTGCCCACGAAGACGTGGTGCTCCTGGTTCACGAGCGCGACCTGGGTGCGGACCGTCTCGGCGGGCATGCGCGACAGTGCGGCGCCGCCCATCTCCACGGTTCCGGTCCGCGGTGCGTAGATGCCGGCCATGAGCCGTCCGAGCGTCGACTTGCCCGCGCCGGAGGGCCCGACGAGGGCGAGCCGCTCGCCGGGCGCGACGTCGAGGTCGATGCCGTGCAGGACGTCGCGCCCGGCGCGGTAGCCGAAGCGCACGTCGTCGACGACGATGCGGTCGTCGCGCGGGACGAGGTCCGGGTCGGTCTCCGGCTCGGGGACCTCCTGCACGCCGACGAGGCGGGCCAGCGAGGCCTGGCCGACCTGCAGCTCGTCGTACCACATGAGGATCTGGTCGACCGGCTCGACGAGCATCTGCGTGAAGAGCAGGCCGGTGGTGAGCTGCCCCAGGGAGATGGAGCCCTCGCCGACGAGCCAGCCGCCGTAGACGAGGACGCCGAGCAGCGGCAGGACGTAGCCGGCCTCGATGAACGGGAACCACCAGCAGCGCAGCCACAGCGTGTAGCGCTCCCAGGAGATCCAGCGCCGGATGCGGGCGTCGGTGACGACGACCCGCTGCTCCTCGAGGCGGTAGAGCTCGACGGTCTGGCCGGCGTCGACCGTCTCGGCGACCGACGCGCTGACCCCGGCGTACGTCGAGGACTCGGCGCGGTAGGACTGCGGCGCCCGTCGGAAGTACCACCGCGACGAGAACAGGATGGGCGGTACGGCGAGGAGCCACGGCAGCGCGAGCTGCGGCACCGTGACGACGAGCGCACCGGCGACGAGCACACCGGTGACGAGCGCGATCGTGATCTCGGGGATCGCCTCGCGCACCGCGCGGTTGAGCCGGTCGATGTCGGTCGTGGTGCGGGACACGAGGTCGCCGGTGCCCGCGCGCTCGACGACGCCGGTGGGCAGCGAGACCGCGCGGGTGAGGAAGTCCTCGCGCAGGTCGGCCAGGACGAGCTCGCCGAGGACGCCGGCGCGCAGGCGGGTCATGCGGGTGAACACGGTCTGCACCACGAGCGCGCCGAGGAACACGAGGGCTGCGGTGTTGATCGCGGCCGCGGTGGTGCCGTCGGTGAGGCTCTGGACGAGACCGCCGAGGACGACGGGACCGGCGAGCCCCGCGACGGCGGCGACGGCGTGCAGGGCGATGACGACGCCGAACGCCTTGCGGTGCCGGCGTAGCAGCACCCGGACGTAGCGCGACACCGTCTCCTCGCTCGCGACCGGCAGGGACTGGCCGGTCTGCGTCGACGCGGCGATCGCGTCCTCGGGCGGCCTCACGACGCGGTCACCTCCTCGCGGGTGATGACGGCGCGGTAGCGCGGGTCGTCGCGCAGCAGGGCGCGGTGGCGGCCGGACGCGACGACGACGCCGTCGAGGACGAGGACGACGACGTCGGCGCGGTCGAGCATGAGCGGGGAGCTCGTGAGCACGACGGTGGTCCGGCCCTCGCGCGCCAGGCGCAGCGCGCCGGCGATGCGCGCCTCGGTGTGGGAGTCGACGGCGCTGGTCGGCTCGTCGAGCACGAGCACGGGCGGGTCGACGACGAGCGAGCGGGCGAGCGCGAGGCGCTGGCGCTGACCACCGGACAGGGACCGGCCGCGCTCGGTGATGCGCGCGCGCATCGGGTCGCTCACGTCGGGCGACGCGTCGACGAGCGCGTCGAGGACGTCGTACGCCGAGGCCGTCTCGATCGCGTCCTGGACGGTGACGCGACCGGAGCGCGGCACGTCGAGCAGCTCTGCGAGCGAGCCGGACAGCAGCACGGGGTCCTTGTCCTGGGTGAGGATGGTGGCGCGCACGGTCGCCCGGGCGATGTCGCCGAGGCGTACGCCGTCGTACGTGACGCCGGCGCCGTCCTCGTCGAGGCCGGCGAGGCGCAGGGCGATCTCGTCGGCGGTGACCTGCTCGGCGCACACGACGGCGGTGAGCGTCCCCGGCTCCACCGTGAGCCCGGAGATCGGGTCGTGCAGCGCCGCGCCGGCGGGCAGGACCGACGTCCCTGCCGGCGCCGCGGCGTCGCTGCGCTCGAGCCGGAGCACCCGCACGACGCGGGTGGCGCCGACGTAGGCCCGGGTCCAGCGCTGCGCCGCCTCGACGAACGTGCGCAGGGGGACGAGCAGGAACGCGGAGTAGCCGTAGAACGCGACGAGCTGCCCGACCTCGAGCGTGCCGGAGAGCGTGAGCCGGGCGCCGATCCAGGTGACGAGGACGACGAAGAGTCCCGGGAGCGCGACCTGCTCGGCGTCGAGCAGCGACCGCACCCGCGCGACGTCGACGGCCGCGGAGCGGACCTCCTGCGACGCCGCGCGGAATCGGCGTAGGAACAGGTCCTCGCCGCCGATCCCGCGCAGCACGCGCAGGCCCGCGACGGTGTCGGACGCGAGCTCGGTCGCGCGGCCGAGCCGGTGCCGCTGTGCCGACTCGGTCCGCTCGAGGGGCTTGATGAGCGGGCCGACGGCGAGCCCGAGCAGCGGGATGCCCACGAGCACCACGAGGCCGATCAGCAGCGACGTGTGCATGAGCACCGCGACGACGGCGACGAACGCCACGACCGCCCCGACGAACCGGGCGAGGACGTCGAACGCGCCGCCGATCTTCTCGACGTCGCTGCTCGTCACGGCGACGACCTCGCCGGTGGCCACATGGCGGCGCAGCTCGTGGCCGAGGTGGGCCGCGTGCCGGGTGACCAGCTGCTGGGTGCGGCTCGAGGCCGTGATCCAGTTCGTGACGGCCATCCGGTGGCGCAGCACGCCCGCGGCCGCCTGCACCGAGGTCAGCACCGCGATCACGCCGGCGGCGCGCAGCACGCCCGCCTGGTCGCCCTCGGACGCCGCCTGCACGCCGGCGCCGATCCCCGCGGGGACGGCGGCCATGGCCGTCATCCAGAGGATGCCCCAGGTGACGCCCGCCGCGAGGGTGCGCCACTGGGCCCGCGCCATCCACCGCAGGAACGCGGCGGTCGAGCGAAGGTCGGGGGTCCCCGGGTCGGGGAAGGGGAGTCGGGACAGGGACATGGCACGTCGAGACTAGGCCCGCACGCCACCCGTGGTCGCCGGCGTTTTCCCCCGCCGCGCGGGCCCGCGGAGACGCTAGCGTCGGGCCGTCGGCTGCAGCGGCCGGCACGACGACCCGAGGTGACCCGTGAGCCTGCCGACACCGCCGCCCGAGGACGACCCGTTCGCCCGTCCGCCCGAGGGGTCCACCCCGCCGCCCCCACCACCGCAGTACGGCACCCCGCCACCGCCGCCGCCCGCCTACGGGACGCCGCCACCGCCGCCGCCCGCCTACGGGACGCCGCCGCCCCCGCCGCCGGGCTACGGCGCCGCGCAGCCGTCCTACGGGTACCCCGCGGCGTACGCCTCCCCGGAGAACGGCCAGGGCACGACGGCGCTCGTCACGGGCATCCTCGGCCTGCTCTGCTGCGGGCTGCTCTCGATCGTCGCGATCGTGACCGGCCGGCGCGGCATGACGCTCGCGGACTCCGGCCGCGCGACGAACCGCGGGGCCGCCCAGGCGGGCATGATCCTCGGCTGGATCGGGGTCGCCCTGTGGGCCTTCGGCCTCATCGTCGTGGTCATCAGCACCGCCGTGAGCTCGACCTCGTCGATCGGTGCCGGTTAGGAGGCGGCGAACCGGTCCGTCGCACGGGGGTCGTGGCGGCGGCCAGGACTCGACGACGGCCGGGCCCGCGTCGGAGCGATCCGGCGCGGAGGTCGGGGCCAGGACCGCCGGATACGATCGGGGCTCATCCGCCGTACGAAGGGCCCGTGATCCTCGGTGACCACCCCCACGCACCGTCCCGTCCTCGTCGTCGACTTCGGGGCGCAGTACGCGCAGCTCATCGCGCGCCGGGTGCGTGAGGCCCACGTCTACAGCGAGGTCGTGCCCTCGACCATGCCGGTCGAGGAGATGCTCGCGAAGGACCCGGCGGCGGTGATCCTGTCCGGCGGGCCGTCGTCGGTCTACGCCGAGGGCGCCCCGCAGGTCGACCCCGCGCTGTTCACCACGGGCGTCCCGACCTTCGGCATCTGCTACGGCTTCCAGGCGATGGCCGCCGCGCTCGGCGGCGAGGTGGCCCGCACCGGGCTCTCGGAGTTCGGCCGCACCGAGCTGCGGGTGACCGACCCGCTGTCCGCGCTGTTCCACGGCACGCCGCACGACCAGGCGGTGTGGATGTCGCACGGCGACTCGGTCCACCGCGCGCCCGACGGGTTCCGGGTCACGGCGGTCACCGACGGCGCACCCGTCGCCGCCTTCGAGGACCTCTCCCGCGGGCTCGCCGGCGTCCAGTTCCACCCCGAGGTGCTGCACTCCGAGCACGGCCAGGAGGTGCTCGAGCACTTCCTTTACTCCGTCGCGGGCATCGAGCCCACGTGGACGTCGGCCGGCGTGATCGACGAGCAGGTCGAGGCGATCCGCGCCCAGGTCGGCGACAGGCTGGTGATCTGCGGGCTGTCCGGCGGCGTCGACTCGGCCGTCGCGGCCGCGCTCGTGCACAAGGCCGTCGGCGACAACCTCACCGCCGTCTTCGTCGACCACGGACTGCTGCGCAAGGGCGAGCGCGAGCAGGTCGAGACCGACTACGTCGCGGCCACGGGGATCCGGCTCAAGGTGGTCGACGCGTCCGAGCGGTTCCTCGCCGAGCTCGACGGCGTCACCGACCCGGAGGAGAAGCGCAAGATCATCGGCCGGCTGTTCATCCGGGTCTTCGAGGATGCCGCGCGCGAGGTGGTCGAGGACGCCGGCGCGCACGGGCAGCAGGTCGAGTTCCTCGTGCAGGGCACGCTCTACCCCGACGTCGTCGAGTCCGGCGGCGGCACGGGCACCGCGAACATCAAGAGCCACCACAACGTGGGCGGCCTCCCGGAGGACCTGCAGTTCTCCCTCGTCGAGCCGCTGCGCGCGCTGTTCAAGGACGAGGTCCGCGCCGTCGGCGCCGAGCTCGGCCTGCCGGCGGAGATGGTCTGGCGCCACCCGTTCCCCGGCCCCGGGCTCGCGATCCGCATCGTGGGCGCGGTCTCGCGCGAGCGGCTCGACGTCCTGCGCGAGGCCGACGCGATCGTCCGCGCGGAGACCGCGGCGGCGGGCCTGGACCGCTCGATCTGGCAGTTCCCCGTGGTGCTGCTCGCCGACGTCCGGTCGGTCGGCGTGCAGGGCGACGGCCGCACGTACGGCCACCCGGTCGTGCTGCGCCCGGTGTCGAGCGAGGACGCGATGACGGCCGACTGGTCGCGCGTGCCCTACGACGTCCTCTCCCGGATCTCGACGCGCATCACCAACGAGGTCCGCGAGGTCAACCGCGTCGTCCTCGACATCACCAGCAAGCCCCCCGGGACGATCGAGTGGGAGTGACTCGACGTAGTCACTGAAGGTGGCCCTGGTTGCTAAGAGCGCAACAATCGCCGCCCTCATAGCGAAGGGACAGGTCGCCGTGACCATCACGCCGGACACCAAGGACTGGACCTGGGTGCTCGAGGACGCGTGTCCCGAGTGCGGGTTCGACGCGCGGACGGTCCCTGCCGGCGAGGTGGCGTCGCGCGTGCGGGCCACGGTGCCGGTGTGGCTCGAGGCGCTCTCCCGGGACGGCGCCACCGTCCGGCCGCGGCCCGACGTCTGGTCCACCACCGAGTACGCCTGCCACGTGCGCGACGTGCACCGCCTCTACACGCAGCGGCTCGCCCTCATGCTCGCGCAGGACGACCCGCACTTCGCCAACTGGGACCAGGACGTCACGGCGGTCGAGGAGCGCTACGACCTGCAGGACCCGGTCGTCGTCGCCGGCGAACTGGCCGCGGCGTCCGAGGCGATGGCCGCGGCGTACGACGCGATCCGCGACGACCAGTGGCAGCGCACCGGCGTACGCGGGGACGGGGCGCACTTCACCGTGGACTCCTTCGCGCGGTACTTCCTGCACGACGTGGAGCACCACCTCTGGGACGTCACGGGGCGTCCCGCCGGCACCTGGATCTGACCGCGGCGGTCGGACCGCGAGTTACACCTCGCACCGACCGGTTCACGACCCCGAACGGGTGGGCCCGGGGTGCAACTCGGGGCGGGCGTTGACTTCCCGCCGCCGCGAGGGCACGCTATGGGAGCGCTCCCACGCCGGAGCGTTCCCACCACGGTGGTCCCGGTACGGCGGTGGAACGCCGCGACCGCGCATCCGCCGCGGGCCTCGGGGGTCCGTCCCGGCAGGCTGAGCCGGGTCGGGGCCCCACGCCCTCCGGTGGCGGCTCGGGGGCGGGACGGGTTCGAGGGAGCCCCGACCCGCCCCCGGGCGTGCCACGGTGGGACCCGTCGAACCGATCGCCGCGCCGCCGCGCGACCCGCAGGAAGGCACCACGCCGTGACCAGCGTCCCCGAGACCCCCGCCGCGCCCGCCCGCGCGTTCCCCGACGGCTTCGTGTGGGGCGCCGCGACCGCGGCCTTCCAGATCGAGGGCGCGACCACCGAGGACGGCCGCGGCCCCTCGATCTGGGACACGCTGTGCGCCCGTCCGGGCGCGATCCTCGACGGCTCCGACGGCTCGGTCGCCTGCGACCACTACCACCGGTGGGAGTCCGACCTCGACCTGCTCGCGTCGCTCGGGCTCACGGCGTACCGCTTCTCCCTCGCGTGGCCGCGCGTCATGCCGACCGGCCGCGGCGCCATCAACGAGGCAGGACTGGCGTTCTACGACCGGCTGGTCGACGGCATGCTCGAGCGCGGCATCACGCCGTACGCGACGCTCTACCACTGGGACCTCCCGCAGGCGCTCGAGGACGACGGCGGGTGGCGCAACCGCGACACGGCGTACCGCTTCGCCGACTACGCCGCCATCACGCAGTTCCGCCTCGGCGACCGCGTCCGGCACTGGGCCACGCTCAACGAGCCGTGGTGCTCGGCATTCCTCGGGCACGCGTCGGGCGAGCACGCTCCTGGCCGTACCGACCCGGCCGAGGCGGTCGTGGCCTCGCACCACCTCCTCCTCGGTCACGGCCTCGCCGCGCAGGCGCTGCACGGCGGGCGCCGCCCCGCGCAGGTGGGCATCGTCATCAACCTCTACGACGTCACGCCGGCGTCGGACTCGCCTGCCGACCTCGACGCCGCGCGCCGCGTCGACGGGCTGCAGAACCGCTGGTACCTCGACCCGGTGCTCGCGGGCTCCTACCCCGAGGACGTCGTCGCCGACGTCGCGGCGTACTCCGACATGTCGTTCGTGCGCGACGGCGACCTCGAGACCATCTCGACCCGCCTGGACTGGCTGGGTGTCAACTACTACAGCTCGTTCCACGTGCGCGGGCTCGACGCCCCGGCGCCCGGGCAGCCTGGCGCGCGGCCGACGCCGTGGATCGGCACCGAGGACGTCGAGGTGGTCGACCGCGGCCTGAAGAAGACGGCCATGGGGTGGGACATCGTCCCCGAGGGGCTGCGCAAGACCCTGGTCCGCATCGCCCGGGACTACGACGCGCCGCCGATCCTCATCACCGAGAACGGCTCCGCGTGGGAGGACGAGGTCGTCGACGGCGAGGTGCACGATCCGGACCGGATCGAGTACCTCGACCAGCACCTCGGTGCGATCGCCGACGCGATCGCGGACGGGGCCGACGTACGCGGTTACTTCGCCTGGTCGCTGCTGGACAACTTCGAGTGGGCCTGGGGCTACGAGCGCCGCTTCGGCATCGTGCGCGTCGACTACGACACCCAGGAGCGCACGGTCAAGGACAGCGGGAGGCACTACGCCGCCATCGCTGCGGCCAACGCCCTCAGGTGATCAGCTCGTTGCCCGAGTTACACGTCGAAACCACCTGTTCGAGGCCGCGAACCGGTCGGTCGGAGGTGTAACTCGCAGCCGTGGCATGCGCCGCGCTCGTGCGCCGAGGCGGGCGGGCGTCAGGAGCTGGCGCGGACGACGAGGCGCGTCGGCAGGATCTCGCGGCGCGGCTCGGAGGCGCCGCCGACCTGTTCGAGCAGCAGCTCGGCCATGAGGTAGCCGGTGCGCTCGACGTCCTGAGCCACCGACGTCAGCCGCGGCTCCGACGTGCGGGCGGTCTCGCTGTCGTCGAACCCGACGACGGCGACGTCGTCAGGCACGCGCCGTCCGGCGTCGCGCAGCGTGCGCATCGCCCCGACGGCCATGAGGTCGTTCGCCGCGAAGACCGCGTCGACGTCGGGGACCCGCTCGAGCAGGCGCGCCATCCCTGCCTGACCGGACTCGGTGCTGAACGTCCCCGGCTCGACGAGCGCGTCGCCGGCGTCGAGCCCGGCGTCGTGCAGCGCCCGGCGCCACCCCGCGAGCCGGTCGACGCCCGCGGCCATGTCCTCGGGCCCGGTGATGATGGCGATACGCCGGCGTCCGCGCGCCACGAGGTGGGTCACAGCCTCGGCCGCGCCGGACTCGTTCTCGCTGTCGACCCACCACAGGTCGTCACGGGCCGGGGTTGTCGTGCGTCCGGCGTAGACCGCGGGGAGGCCGGACGACGCGAGCGCCTCGACGAGGGCCGCGTCACCGTGCCCGTGGACGACGAGCAGGCCGTCGAGCCGCGTCGTCGCGAGCTCGATCAGCCGGTCGCGCTCCTCCTCGTCGGCCGCGAGGGACAGCACGAGGGCCACGCCGGCCGGGGCGAGCGCCGCGTGAGCGCCGCGCGCGATGCCGGCGAAGAACGGGTCGGTGAACAGCCGCTCGTTGGACTCGTTGACGACGAGCCCGACCAGCCCGGTCCGCCCGGTGACCAGGCTGCGCGCCGACAGGTTCGGGCGGTAGCGCAGCTCGGTCGCGGCGGCGCGGACGGCCGCGGCGGCCTGCGGGCTGACGTTGGTGGCACCGGACAGCACCCGGCTCGCCGTGCCGCGGCTGACACCGGCCAGTGCGGCCACCATCTCGAGGGTCGGCCGACCCCCCGTGCCGCCGCTGCGGCCTCGGGACACGTCTGGGTCGGGTGCCATCACCCGATCATAGGAGCGCTCCCACGGCTCGGTGTACCTGCGCCTCCAAGAACCGCCCCGCTGGGGCGGTTCGTCGGCGCCGCCTCCGCCTTCGCGCCGGTCGTCGGCCTGGGGCCGACGACGGAGCCGGCCGGAGCGGCCCCTGTGGGGCGCACTCCGGCCGGCTCGGCGCTCTGGGCTTCGGCGTACTGCATCGGTCGCCTTTGGCGCCCGACTCACGAGGGGGCAGCTCGGTCGCTGCAGTTACTGCCGCTGCCGCTGCCGTTACTCGCTCGTGTTCTCCTGGTCGGCGAAGGCCTTCTCCTCCCTCGCCGTCGCGGTGACGGCGGTGGCTACGCCGGCGGCGCCGAGGGCGACGAAGACGACGGGCCAGACGAAGCGGCCGTCGATGCTCACGTCGGTCAGCGCGGCGAGGCCGTAGACCGTCGCGAAGGCGAGGAAGACCAGCCCCGCGATGAGCGAGACCCAGTCCAGGTCATGACGTCGCACGACGCACCTCCAGCTCTCCGAGTCCCATGTCGACGGTCAGGTCGACCGTCGTGCGGGGGTCGCCGGCCGTCGTGGCCGGCACGGTCGTGTCGATGACCAGGTTCGTGCCGTTGGTCGCGGGGACGCCGGGCAGCTTCAGGTCCCCGGCGCCGACCCGCCCGTGCACGACGAGCGTGGTGTCGGGGCGGACGGTCACGATGAGGTTGCCGGCACCGAGCCGCGACGAGACCGTCGCGGGACCGGGCGGCAGGCTCGTCAGGTCGAGCCGGGCCTCCCCGGCGCCGAGCTCGTACGCCGCGGGGTTCGACACCGTCGGGGTCCAGCGGCGGTCGCCGATCCCGGCCCCCCAGCTGCCGCTCACGGCGCGCGGGATCACGGTGGCGGCCTGTGCGACGAGCAGCAGGATCACCGCGGGCGCGATGAGCCAGCGGGCGCGGCCGCGGAACGCCCCGACCAGCAGGCCGACCGCGACGACGCCGAGCATCGCTGCGGCCACCGCGGCCACCGGGACGTCCAGGCCGGCGACGGCGAGCAGGCTCAGCAGCCCGCCGACGACGACGGCGGCCGAGACCGTGATGAGGCCGAGGTAGGAACGCGGCTCGCGCGGACGCGCGGGTGCGTAGTACTGCGGCGCGCCGTACGTCTGACCCGTGGCCGGGTCCACGTAGGTCCCGGTCCCGCCGGCGGCGTACGACGGCGGCACGGGGGCGGGCTGCGGTGCGGCGTACGCCGTGCCCGCGGTGTTCCCCGGCATGGGCACCGACGCCCACGCCGGCTCGTCGGGCATGACGAGCCAGGCGACGAGGTAGGCCAGGGCGAACGCGCCGCCGGTGAAGACGGTGAGGACGACGACCAGGATGCGCAGCAGCACGGGGTCGATCCCGTACTGCCGGGCGAAGCCGCCGCACACGCCGGCGAGGACGCGGTCCGACCGGCTGCGGCGCAGCGGCGGGCGGGGCGCGGCCGTCGGCGGGTAGTACGGCGGCGGAGGGGGAGCGGTGGGGTTCTCGGTCTCGGGACGGGCGGCGTCGGGCCCGGGGCCCGTGGCGTCCGGCTCGACCAGGGTGGGGTTCTCGTTCATGGGTTCAGGCTGCTCGCCGTCGGGGGCCGGGCACATCGGGGATCAGCCCTGACCGGACCCTGGATCGACCCTGAGCCGGCGGTGGGGCGCGTCCCCGATGTGCGGCGCGGGTCGGGCGGGGATCATGGAGTCGTGGACCACCCGCCCAGTCTCCCGCCGCGCGTGCGCCGCGCGCGACGCGGCCGGGTCCTGGGCGGGGTGTGCCGCGGCATCGCCCACCACCTGGGCTGGCCGGTCGAGGCGACGCGTGTGGGGTTCGTCCTGCTGACTTTCGCCGGCGGGTTCGGGCTCGTGCTCTACGCCGCCTACTGGGCCTGGCTCCCCGTGGAGCCCGCCGACCCGGGGGCACCCGACGACGAGGAGTCGCAGGGCCGCGACCTCGCGGGCGTCATCGGCCTCGGCGCCCTCGCCGTCGGCATCGTCCTGCTGCTCTCGGCGCGCGGCATCGAGGTCACCGGCTCGTGGTCCGTGCCGCTGCTGCTCGTCGGCGTGGGCGTCGCCGTGCTGTGGCGGCAGTCCGACGACAGCCGGCGAGCCGAGCTGCTCGCCGACGTCGGTGCCAGCGCCCGCGCCACGACCCGCACCGCCGTACGCCGCAGCGTGCCGCGCGTCCTGCTCGGCCTCGCGCTCGTCCTGCTCGGCACGCTCGGCGTGCTCGCGTCGCAGGGGGACCTGACCGCCTCGCTGCGCGGTCTCGCGGCCGCGCTCCTCGCGCTGGCCGGGCTCGGGCTCGTGCTGCTGCCGTTCGTGCTCGGCTGGTGGCGCGACCTCGCGACCGAGCGCCGCGCGCGCATCCGCAGCGAGGAGCGGGCCGAGATCGCGGCGCAGGTGCACGACTCGGTGCTGCAGACCCTCACGCTGATCCAGCGCTCCGCGCACGACCCCGACGAGGTCGTCCGCCTCGCCCGCACCGAGGAGCGCGCGCTGCGCCGCTGGCTCTACACGCCGGTGGGCGACCCGGGTGCGACGCTCGTCGCCGCCCTCGAGTCCGAGATCGCCGACGTGGAGGCGGCGTACGCCTGCGCCGTCGAGCTCGTGCACGTGGGCGACGTCGCGCGCGACGACCGGGTCGACGCGCTCGTGGCCGCGGCGCGAGAGGCCGTCGTCAACGCCGCGAAGCACGCAGGCGGCACCGTCCAGGTCTACGTCGAGTGCGGGGAGACCGGCGTGGAGCTGTTCGTGCGCGATCGCGGCACCGGCTTCGACCCCGACGCCGTCCCCGCGGACCGGCTCGGCCTGCGCGAGTCCGTCGTGGCGCGCATGGCGCGCGTCGGCGGCACGGCCCGTGTCCGGTCCGAGCCGGGCGAGGGCACCGAGGTCTCGCTGGCGCTCGCCGCGCCGCTGGGCGTGCGGAGCTGGACATGAGCGGGCCCGAGACCTCGCTGGACCGCGGCTCCGCAGCGCCGTTGCGCGTCGTCCTCGTCGACGACCACCGGCTGTTCCGCTCCGGGGTCCGCGCGGAGATCGGCGAGCGGGTGGACGTCGTCGGTGAGGCCGGCGACGTCGACGAGGCGATCGCCGTGATCCACCATGTGCGACCGGACGTCGTGCTCCTCGACGTACACCTGCCCGGCGGCGGTGGGCGCGCGGTGCTCGACGCGTGCACGCCCGACCTGCCCGACGTGCGCTTCCTCGCGCTGTCGGTGTCCGACGCCGCCGACGACGTGATCGGCGTCGTGCGCGGCGGGGCCCGCGGCTACGTCACGAAGGCCATCTCCGCCGACGACCTCGTCGACGCCATCCGTCGCGTGGCCGACGGCGACGCCGTCTTCTCGCCGCGGCTCGCCGGCTTCGTGCTCGACGCCTTCTCCTCCGGCGCGACCGACGCCGGCGACGAGGCGCTCGACTCGCTGAGCCCGCGCGAGCGCGAGGTGATGCGACTCATCGCCCGCGGCTACACCTACCGCGAGGTGGCCAAGGACCTCGTGCTGTCCGTGAAGACTGTCGAGACCCACGTGTCGTCCGTGCTGCGCAAGCTGCAGCTGTCGAACCGGCACGAGCTCGCGAGGTGGGCCGCCGCGCACCGTGTCGTCTAGCGGTTCCGGGAGCTGCGCCCGTCACTGACTAGGCTGCCCGCGTGACCTATCTCTACGACGGCATCCTCGTCCTGCACTTCATCGGCATGTCGCTGCTCATCGGCGGCTTCTTCGCGCAGATGGGGGCCACGCCGCGCACCGTCTCGCACTGGATGCGCGACGGCGCCCTGACGCAGCTCATCACCGGCATGGCACTCGCCGGCATGGCCGGCAGCGGTGTGGGCACCGACGCACAGTTCGACCCTGCCGCGGTCGGCACCAAGTTCGCGATCACCGCGATCATCACGATCATCGTGCTGTTCGGGGCTCGGCAGCCCGAGGACAAGCAGCAGCAGTTCTGGGCCGCGGCCGGGATCCTGGCGCTGGTCAACGTCCTCGTCGCCGTCTTCTGGCTCGCCGCCTAGCACCGCCGACCGACGGCCTCGCGGGTCCCGTCCGGCCGCGCGCCGGACGGCATGCGCCGTGTCCCTCGCCCGCGAGCCGGACGGCGTACGCCGGATCAGCCCGGCATCACGGACACGAAGAAGCCCTCGGCCAGCCGGCCCTCGGGCAGGCCCGCGGCCTCGGCCGTGCGGGCGTTCCACCCGCGTACGAAGCCCTCGAGGTCCTCGAGGTGACCGGTCTGCGACTCGTGGGCGCGCAGGGCGGCGAGCTTGCGCGGGAAGTTCTCGGTGATGTCGACGTAGTGCGTCAGGGTGTGGTGGCCCATCACCCACACCTCGCGCACCGACCACGCCTCGAGACCCTCGTCGTCGAGCAGCGACGGGTGCGCGAACGGGTTGCGCGCGTCGGGGTACACGGCCTGGATCGCGGCCTCCCCGCTCGCCATGTGGTCCGGGTGCGTGGCGGGGATCCGCTCCCAGTTGCGCTCGGGGGTCTGGATCAGCATGCGCTCGGGGCGGACCTGCCGGATGACGCGGCTGATGTCGCGGCGCAGCCCGTGCGAGACGGTGAGCTCGCCGTCGCGGTAGCCCAGGAACCGCACGTCGGTGACGCCGACCGCGGCCGCCGCGGCGACCTGCTCGCGACGGCGGATGACCGGGATCTCCGAGCGCGGGACCGACGGGTCGAAGCCGCCGGCGTCGCCGTCGGTGACGACGCAGTACGTGACCGCCACGCCCGCGTCCACCCAGCCGGCGACCGTCCCGGATGCGCCGAAGTCGACGTCGTCGGGGTGCGCCGTCACCACGAGGACGCGGGTCAGCTCGGACTCGTCGAGCATGCGGGACCTCCTGGGCGCGGCACCGGTCCGCCGAGCGGGTCGGCGGCGGGCTCGCGGGTGGGCTGACCGGGGGATTCTCCGGGTCATCGTACGAACCTCGCACAAGGCGATCGGTATTCCTGCCGATCGACGACTCATGGCCACCGCGACGTCGTCACCGCACGTCCGTCCCCCGCGGGTGCGCGTCGCCCTGGCGGTCGCGGCCGTGGTGGCCGCGCTGCTGCCGGCCGTGGTGGCGACCCCCTCGGCGCGGGCGGCGCTGGCCGTGCCCGCGCGGCCGGCCCTGCCGGCGCAGGTCGACGCGTTCGCGCCGTACCAGGGGCAGAGCACCTGCACGCCGACACCGAAGGCCGGCGCGGTGAGGCTCGCGCGGCTGCTCACGGCGACGTACGGCCGGTACTCGGTCGGCATCGCGCGCGCCTGCTCGATCGGCGGGCAGAGCGAGCACAAGGAGGGCCGGGCCCTCGACTGGATGGTCAACTGGCGGGTGCCGGCCCAGCGCGCCCGGGCCAACGCCTTCCTCAGCTGGCTGCTCAGGCCGGGCGCCGACGGACGGTCCGCGGAGATGGCACGGCGTCTCGGCGTCATGTACATCGGCTGGAACGACCACCTCTGGGCCTCCTACCGGCCCGACTCCGGCTGGACCGACCTCAAGGGCTGCAGCACGGACCCCCGCAAGAAGGCGCGGGGCTACGACACGTTCTGCCACCGCAACCACGTGCACCTCTCGCTGTCCTGGGAGGGCGCCACCGGTCTCACGTCGTTCTGGACCGGCGTGGCCCTCGCGCCGCCGTGCGAGACCGGCTGGGACCAGGGCGGCTGGGGGCCGACCGGCGCGCAGCCGGCCGGTGCGGGGACCGACCTCGTGCCCGTACCGCCCGTCCGTGTCCTCGACACCCGCACGGGCACCGGCCTCGCGGCACCCTGCCGACTCACCGCCGGGCAGCGGTGGGACGGTTCGCGACGCGACGTCGTGACGCGGGTGACCGGCGTCGGCGCCGTGCCGGCGGACGGCGTGGCCGCGGTGGCCGTGCGGGTCACGGCGTACCGCACGGTCTCGCCGGTCCCGACCGTGTCCGTGCGTACGACGGCCGACGGGCCGCTGCGCCCGGTCACGACGTCGCTGTCCGCCGCGGCGTACGGCTCGACCACCGTGGTCCCCGTCGCGGACGACGGCACGATCCGGTTCGCGGTCGACCGCGGCAGCGCAGACCTGCAGGTCGACGTCGTCGGGTGGGTGCCGCTCGTCGTCCCCGACCCGCCGCCGGCGCCCGACCCCGGCCCGACGCCCGACCCGAGCGCCGACCCGAGCGACCCCGGGGCCGGACCGAGCCCCGGTCAGATCGGAAG
>JAJXTD010000040.1 GCA_021784035.1 Actinomycetes bacterium
GCGGTACGTCGACGCCTCGGCCGGCGCGGCGCTGGCGAGCACCGCCGCGAGGGCGAGCGGCAGCGCGACGAGCACGCCGACCACGACCGCCGCGGCGCGGTGCGCGGCGGTCGTGGTCCGGCGTGCTCGGCTCATGCGTGCGCGCCTCGGCGTCGCGTCGCGCCGACCGCGCCCGCCCCGAGCAGCACGAGCAGCGCCCCCAGGCCGGCCAGCACCGGGGTGAGCGGCGTCGCGCCGGTCGGCGAGAGCGTGGAGTCGCCGGTCGTGGTCCTGGTCGTGGTCCTGGTCGGCGTGGCCGTCGGCGAGGGGCTCGTCGAGGCGGGGGCCACGCGCATGGTGGCCCCGATGCGGGCGACGTAGGCCGAGACGGTGGTCGCGCTCCCGCCGCCCGCTCGGGTGGCGAGCGCGGCGAGGGCGAGCAGCCCCGGCTTGTCGGCCGTGGCCGCTGACGCGGTGCCGGTCGTGGTGGTGGTGCCGGCCGACGCCGTCTGCGTGCCGAGGACGGCGAGGGCGGCGTCGAGCTGGGTCCGACCGACGCCGACGGCCGCGAGCGACAGGGCGGCCCAGGCGGTGTCTCCCGCGGAGACGCTCCCCGGTATCCGCGTGCCGGCGTTGAAGTCGAACTGCGGGATGGCGCCCCCGAACGCGGCGAGGACCCGGGCGAGGTGACCCGCGCCGAGCTGTACCGGGGTCGCTGTCGCCACCGCGGCGGCGGTGGCCGGCGCCGTGGCGCCGGTCGGTGTGGCACTGGCCGCGGGGGTGCAGGCCGCGCGCGGCACGTCGGTGCTGACGGTCGCCGGGGCCAGCGGCAGGGCCGCGCCGGACAGTGCGATCACGGCCTGGACCGACGCGGTGTCGCTGTCGACGAGACCGGTGCCGTAGTCCTGGAAGGCGAAGCCGCCGTCGTCGTCGGTCGCGGCGCCCGCGCAGCCGATCTGGAGCGACTCGAGGAAGTGCGCGGCCGAGACCCCGCCGCGCTGCACGGAGTCAGGCGTGCGGCCGGCGGCGTTGCTGCCGAGCAGCACGACGGCCGTGGAGTTCGCGTCCGACGTCCCACCGACGTAGTAGGGGAATCCGCCATCGGCGTTCTGCGCGCCCAACGCCCACGCCAGCGCGCGGTCGGCGGCGGCGGTCCGTCCGACCGCGCGCAGCGCGGCCGCCGCGATCCCGGTGGAGTTGGTGTCCTCGCCCGAGTAGCTCGCCGGGTCGGACTTCGTGCAGGCGACCGACGTGCTGGCGCGGAAGGACTGGAACCCGCCGTCGGCGCACTGCTGGCCGAGCAGCCAGGTCACGGCCGCGGGGGGCGGCGTCGTGCCCGCGGCCGAGTAGGCGAGCAGGGCGAGCGACTGCCGGAAGACGCCGTCGTACGTCGGGTCCTGGGACCCGAACAGCCCGGCCTGCACCGGTGCGGAGGTCGCACCGGCCGCGGGTGCGGCGAGGGACGTGCCGATCAGGAGGGCCGATGCCGAGGCGGCGAGCGCGACGGCGGACAGCCGGCCCCGGGAGGGGCGGGGGTGGATCGAGACCACGATGGGTCCTTTCGAGGAGCGGTCTGCCGACCACGTGGCCGGACAGCTCCCCGGAGACGACGAAAGCCCCTCGACTGCGGTCCCGGGGGACCCGTTCGAGGGGCGAGAGTGCGGACCGGGGAACGGTCCGGGCTCGTTCCGTAGACCTCGACGGGGTGAGCCTCTCGCGCCCGCCAGGTGCTCCGGCTCGCCGTCGCTCCCGGTGGGAGGACGGCCTACGGTTGCGGGTCAGCGCCGGAATCGGACCGGCTTCCCCTGGACTTCAGACGCGTGATGTTCTGTTGTGGCCCCCACCGTACACAAGACGGGCCCGGCGCACGCCACCGCGGCCGGGTCGAGCGCCGCGCGGGGGCCGCGGCGGTGCGTCAGGCCGGCGGGTGCAGGCTCATCGGGCCGTAGACCACCCGCTCGCCCTCGAGCAGAGTGACGGCGTCCACGCCCGACTCGCGCAGCGCGGCCCACGTCTCGCCGATCCAGGACTCGGCGTCGGCCTGGGCCGGGAACCACTCGGGCGTGCTCTCCGGGACGTCGGTGACGACGCTGCCGTCGCTGCGCTCGAAGCGCCAGGTCCAGCGGTTCACGGACGGGCCGGCGGCGAGACGGTGAGCCGCGGGTCGGTGATGACGACGTCGGCGAGCACGGTGTCGATCGCCGCCATGAGGTCGTCCTCGAGGCGTACGCCGCTGGCCCCCACGTTGTCGCGGACCTGCTCGGGCCGCGTCGCGCCGATGATCGCGGAGGAGATGAAGTCGTGCTGGAGCACCCAGGCGACGGCGAGCTGCGCCATCGAGAGTCCGGCCTGCTCGGCCAGCGGCTTGAGGTGCTGCACCGCGGTGAGGATCGCGTCGGTGCGCAGCCGCTCGGTGAAGTGGCCGCTGGTCGGGTCGGTGGCGCGCGAGCCCGCGGGGGGCGGCTGGCCGGGGAGGTACTTGCCGGTGAGGACGCCCTGCGCGATGGGGCTCCACACGACCTGGCCGAGCCCGAGCTCCACGCTCGTGGGGACGACCTCGGCCTCGATGACGCGGTAGAGCATCGAGTACTGCGGCTGGTTGGAGACGAGCCGGTCGAAGCCCATCCGGTCGGCGATCTCGACCGCCCGGCGGATCTGGTCGGCGTCCCACTCCGAGACCCCGACGTACAGCACCTTGCCGGCGCGCACGAGGTCGTCGAAGGCGCGCATCGTCTCCTCGAGCGGCGTCTCGTGGTCGAACCGGTGCGCCTGGTAGAGGTCGACGTAGTCGGTGCCGAGCCGGCGCAGCGATCCGTTGATGCTCTCGTGGATGTGCTTGCGCGACAGGCCGCGGTCGTTGCGGCCGTCCCCGGTCGGCCAGTAGACCTTGGTGAAGATCTCGAGCCCCTCGCGGCGCTGGCCCTTGAGCGCGCGCCCCAGGACCGCCTCCGCGCGGGTGCCGGCGTAGACGTCGGCGGTGTCGAAGGTGGTGATGCCGGCCTCGAGCGCGGCGTTCACGCACGCGACGGCGGCGTCCTCCTCCACCTGGGACCCGTGGGTGATCCAGTTGCCGTAGGAGATCTCGCTGACCATGAGGCCGCTGCGGCCGAGATGACGGTGCTGCATGGGAACGACCCTATGCGGACGGCGCCGGCGCCGCGATCGGTGGTCGACGAGTCAGGACTTGGCGGCCTTCGGCGCCTTGGGCCTCACCGGCTGGCCGTTCCAGCGCACCTTGGGCTTCGGCAGGCGCAGCTGGCGGATCTGCAGGCTGCGGATGACGCCGTACGTGGTCGCTCCCCTGAGGCCATAGGTCAGGTTGCCGCGGGCGTCGTGGCCGTAGCCCGACTTCGGGTCGGCGTCCGGGAACTTCTCGGGCAGGGCGCGACGCAGCCGCCAGACGAGGAACAGCGAGTCGACGACGACGCCGATGAGCACGAACAGCCACACCCACAGCAGCACGACCTGCACGGCCTGGACCCGGACGAAGCCGAGGAGGAGCACGAGGACGGCGACCGGGATGAAGATCTCGCCCATGCTGATGCGCCCGTCGACGACGTCGCGCACGTAGGACTTCACCGGGCCCGCGTCACGCGCGGGGAGGCGCTTCTCGTCGCCGCTGCGCAGCGCCTGCTGCGCCTCGTAGCGGGCCTGGCGCGCGGCGCTGCGCTCGGCCTTCCGGCCGGACTTCGCGTCCGTGGTCCCGGCCAGCGCTGCCTTGCGCGCGGCCTCGGCCTCCTTGCGCGTCGGCGTGGGCCGGCCCTTGCCCTGGGTCCCGGGCTCTGGGTTGGAGTCGGCTGGCGGGCTGGCCTCGGGGCTTCTGCGGCGGAACACGGCGTCAGCCTACGGCCCGGTCGCGCGTCCGCCGACGGGGCCGGACCGCGCCCGGCCCGCCGCCGAGGAGGGCGACAGGCGGAGGAGCGGCGGATAGGTTGGACGGGTACGGCGCACCACGTCGCCGTCACCACTGACGGACCGAACGAAGGGGGCGCCCGCGATGGGCCTCTGGCAGCGCTTCACCCTCATCTTCAAGTCCAAGGCCAACAAGGCCCTGGACAAGGCGGAGGACCCCCGCGAGACCCTCGACTACTCCTACGAGAAGCAGCTCGAGCTCCTGCAGAAGGTGCGCCGCGGCGTGGCCGACGTGGCCACGAGCCGCAAGCGACTCGAGCTGCAGATCACCCAGCTGCAGCAGCAGAGCGACAAGCTCGAGGGCCAGGCGAAGGCCGCGCTGGCCGGCGGCCGCGAGGACCTCGCGCGCGAGGCGCTGACCCGTCGGTCCGGGCTGGGCACGCAGATCTCCGACCTCCAGGTGCAGCACGCGCAGCTCGCCGACCAGGAGGAGAAGCTCGTCGCGGCGAGCCAGCGGCTGCAGGCCAAGGTCGAGGCCTTCCGCACGAAGAAGGAGACGATCAAGGCGACGTACTCGGCCGCGGAGGCCTCGACCAAGATCAACGAGGCGTTCTCGGGCATCAGCGAGGAGCTCGGGGACGTCGGGATGGCCATCCAGCGCGCGGAGGACAAGACCGCGCAGCTGCAGGCCCGCGGCCAGGCGATCGACGAGCTGCTGGCCTCCGGCGCGCTCGACGACGCCACCGGCACCACGAAGGACAACATCACCGTCGAGCTCGAGCGGATGGCGAGCGGAAACGACGTGGAGGCCCAGCTCGCCGCCATGAAGGCCGAGATCGGCGGACCGGCCGCGGCCCCGGCCCTCGGGTCGGCCCCGGCTCCCGACGAGCACCAGGCCTAGGAGGTCGCCGTGCTGATCCGGATCCTCGGCGAGGGGCAGTTCCTCCTCCCCGACAGCGAGCTCGACGAGATCAACCGGCTCGACGCCGCGCTCGAGGCGGCGCTGAAGTCCCCCGACGACGACGTCCGCGCGGCGCTGGACGCACTGCTCGACCGCGTGCGCACCGTCGGCGTACGACCTCCGGACGACGAGTTCGCGGAGTCGACCGTGATCCTCCCGTTCGCCGACGCGAGCGAGGACGACATCCGCGACATGCTCGGCGACGAGGGGCTCATCCCCGGCTGACCGCGCCGTGCCGTCCACGGCCCGGGAGGAACGAATCCCCGGCCCGTGCGCGTTGGACAGGACAGACGTCGGCACCGGGCCGACGCCGGACGAAGGGATGCGGTGGCGGTGGTCCAGACCCGCTACGCGAACGACCGTGGTCTGACCCGACGCATGGCGGGCACGTGGTTCGGCCTCGGCCTGCTCTACGTGGTCGTCGGCGCGCTGCTCATCACGTTCCTCCGCTCGGCGCTGCTGGCACTCGTGATCGTCGTGGTCATGCTGTGGGCCCAGTGGTACTTCTCCGACACCATGGCGCTGGCCGGGATGCGGGCGCGCGTGGTGACTCCCGAGCAGGCGCCGCAGCTGCACGCCCTCGTCGACCGGCTGTGCGCCATGGCCGACATGCCCAAGCCGCGGATCGCGATCGCCGACAACGAGATCCCGAACGCCTTCGCGACGGGCCGTACGCCGGACCGCGCGGTCGTCTGCGTGACCACGGGCATCCTGCGCCGCCTTGACGCTGCCGAGCTCGAGGGCGTGCTGTCGCACGAGCTCTCGCACGTCGCGCACCGCGACGTCACGGTCATGACCGTCGCGTCCTTCGCCGGTGTGCTCGCCGGGCTGCTGACCCGCATGTGGCTCTGGGGCGGCCTCAGCCGCGGGCGTGACCGCGACCAGAACGCCGCGCTCGTGTTCCTCGCCGTCATGGTCGTGAGCGCCGTCGTCTACGTCGTGTCCTTCCTGCTCACCCGTGCGCTCTCGCGCTACCGCGAGCTGTCCGCCGACCGGGCCGGCGCGCTGCTCACCGGCAACCCCTCGGCCCTCGCCTCGGCCCTGCAGAAGGTGTCGGGCGACATCGCCGGCATCCCCGACCGCGACCTGCGCCAGGTCGAGGCCGTGTCCGCGTTCGCGTTCGCCCCCGCCCTCACCTCGGAGATGTCGATCTCCCGCCTCTTCCTCACCCACCCGCCGCTGGAGAAGCGGCTCGAGCAGCTCGCGCAGATCGCCACCCAGCTCGGCCAGCGCTGACGCCGTGGGACTCCTCGACTCGATCCTCGGGCGTAGCAAGCCGGCCAAGCCGGACCTCGACCAGCTCTTCGGGCTGCCGTCGGCCGCGATCACCCTCGAGGCGTCGCTGGGCTACACCACCACGGGCGCCGGCTCGGTCGCGTTCCGCGCTCCGGAGGGCCGCGCGTTCGCCGACGTCCAGGCCGAGGTGCAGGCGCTGCTCGATGCCGACGGCGGGCCGAAGGTGGAGGTCGAGGTCGACTCGTTCGGCTACACGTGGCTCGTCTGCCGCACCGACCCGCCGGACCTGTCGGCGCTCGTCACCGACCTGCACGCGGTGAACTCGACGCTGCAGGACTCCGGCTTCGGGCCCACGCTCCTCTGCTCGTTGGCGGCGTTCACCGACGGGACGCGGACGTTCGGGCTCGTCTACCTGTTCAAGCGCGGGACCTTCTACCCGTTCGCGCCCGCGGTCGGATCAGGTACGACGATCGACGGGTCGACGCCGCAGCGCCGCGACAACGTGCTCGAGATCCAGCTGCGCGACCTGCTCAAGGACGACCTGCGGGTGGAGCCGGAGACCTCGCGCTGGTTCGCCGTCTGGGGCGCTCCCGGCCTCTAGCCGACGGCGTACGCCGGCTGAGGTGTGTGGCCAGCGCCGTGCATGCCTGTCTCTGAGCACATGTCTCGCGGGTGGCGGCCGAGATGTGCGACCAGCGCGCGGTATAGCCCGCGCTCACGCCACCTCTCGCCGGTCGAGCGAGCGAGACGGCGTCAGTCCTTGGGGGCCGCGGCGACGCCGGGGAGCGCGAGCATCCGGTCGAGCGCGACGCGGGCCCAGTGGGCGACGTCGGGCTCGACCTCGATGCGGTTCACCACGGTGCCCGCGACCAGGTTCTCCAGCGCCCACACGAGGTGCGGCAGGTCGATGCGGTTCATCGTCGAGCAGAAGCAGACCGTCTTGTCGAGGAACACGACCTGCTTGTCCGGGTGGGCGAGGGCGAGCCGCTTCACCAGGTTCAGCTCGGTGCCGATCGCCCAGGCGCTGCCGGCGGGCGCGGCGTCGAGGGTCTTGATGATGAACTCGGTCGAGCCGACGAGGTCCGCGCCGAGGACGACCTCGTGCCGGCACTCCGGGTGCACGAGCACGTTGATGCCCGGGACGCGCTCGCGCACCTCCGCCACGGTCTCGGCGGTGAAGCGCCCGTGCACGGAGCAGTGGCCCTTCCACAGGATGACCTTCGCCGCGCGCAGCTCGTCGGCGGTCAGCCCGCCGCCGGGCTTGAACGGGTCGTAGAGGGCGCAGTCGTCGAGCGTGAGCCCGAGCTGGAGCACGGCGGTGTTGCGGCCGAGGTGCTGGTCGGGCAGGAACAGGACCTTCTCGCCCTGCTCGAACGCCCACTCGAGCGCGCGCTGTGCGTTCGACGACGTGCACACCGCGCCGCCGTGACGGCCGGTGAACGCCTTGATGGCCGCGGTCGAGTTCATGTACGTGATCGGGACGGTGACGTCGGCGATGCCGGCGTCCACGAGCACGTCCCACGCATCCTCGACCTGGCCGATCGCGGCCATGTCGGCCATCGAGCAGCCGGCCGCGAGGTCCGGGAGCACGACGGCCTGCTCGGGCGCGGTGAGGATGTCGGCGCTCTCCGCCATGAAGTGCACGCCGCAGAACACGACGTACTCCGCCTCGGGACGGGCGGCCGCCTCGCGGGCGAGCTTGAAGCTGTCGCCGGTGACGTCGGCGAACTGGATGACCTCGTCGCGCTGGTAGTGGTGGCCGAGGACGAACACGCGGTCGCCGAGGGCGGCCTTCGCCGCACGGGCACGCTCGACGAGGCCGGGGTCGCTCGGCGCGGGCAGGTCGCCGGCGCACTCGACCCCGCGCTCGGAGTCGGGGTCGGCGCCGCGGCCCAGCAGCAGCAGCGCGAGCGGGGTGAGGGTGGGCTCGACGAAGCTCTCGGTCGTCATGCCTCGATCATCCCACGCGTGGCGGACGGCCTCACCGGCGACCGCTAGCGTCGGGCCGTGCGCGTGCTCATCGCCCCGGACAAGTTCGCGGGCACCCTGACGGCCATCGCGGCCGCGTCGGCCATCGCCGAGGGGTGGCGGCGCGCGGCGCCGGGGGACGACCTCGTCGAGGTACCGCTCGCCGACGGCGGCCCCGGCTTCGTCGACGTCCTGCACGCCTCCCTCGGCGGCGACCTCGTGCCGGTGCGCGTGAGCGGTCCCCTGGGCGAGCCGGTCGACGCCGTGCTGCTGCTCGTCGAGGGGACGGCGTACGTCGAGACCGCGCAGGCCTGCGGCCTGCACCTCGTCCCCGAGCCGCGCGACCCGAGGGTCACCACGACGTACGGCGTGGGAGAGCTCGTCCGCGCGGCGCGGGCGGCCGGCGCGACGCGGGTCGTCCTCGGGCTCGGCGGGTCGGGCACGAACGACGCGGGGGCCGGGATGCTCGCCGCGCTCGGGGCCCGGGCGTCCGGCGCCGGCGGCGCCGACGTGACGCACCTGCTGCGGTCCGGCGGAGGTGCGCTGGGCCGCGTCGTGGCCGTGGACCTGGGGCCGGCGCTCGAGGCCGTCGCGGGCGTCGAGCTCGTCGCGGCGTCCGACGTCGACAACCCGCTGCTCGGCCTGCGCGGCGCGACGAACGGGTTCGGCCCGCAGAAGGGCGCCGACGACGCTGCGGTCATGCAGCTCGAGGGCGCGCTCGAGTCGTTCGCCCGGGCCGTCGGCCGGCGCGCCGACGGCAAGGACCCGGCCGTCGCGCTCGGTGCCGGTGCGGCCGGCGGCCTCGGCTACGCCGTGCTCCTGCTCGGCGGGACGCGCGTGCCGGGCATCGGGACCGTCCTCGGGACCGTCGACCTGGCCGGCCACGTGGCGCGCGCGGACCTCGTGGTCACGGGGGAGGGCGCCTTCGACTGGCAGAGCCTGCGCGGCAAGGTCGTCGCCGGCGTCGCCGGCGCCGCGCTCGACCAGGGGCGCGGCTGCGTCGTGCTGGCCGGGCGGGTCGACGTGGGGAAGCGGGAGTACCTCGCGGTGGGAGTGAGCGGGGCGTACGCGGTCCTCGACGACCTCCGCGACCGGGGTCTGCCCGCCGACCGGGCCTTCACCGACCCCGCGGCCAGCCTGGCCGCGCTCGCCGAACGGGCCGCGCGCACCTGGTCCCGCTGAGCAGCGGCCCGGCGCGCCGGGCGTGAGGTGAGGCACGCGGGGCGGTCGACCGGCGCAGTCCGTGGCACCATGGGAGCCGACGGCGGCCGCTGCCCGGGAATACCACCCGGACCGACGCCTGTTGTCGTTCACGGACCCGCACGACCACGCCGCACGGGAGGACCCCAGCGCATGACCGCCGACGTCACGATCGAGACCTCGACCCCCGTCACGGACGGCATCGTCCTGTCCGACGCCGCGTCCTCGAAGGTTGCCGCCCTGCTCGAGCAGGAGGGCCGCGACGACCTCGCGCTGCGCGTCGCCGTGCAGCCCGGCGGCTGCTCCGGCCTGCGCTACCAGCTCTTCTTCGACGACCGCTCGCTCGACGGCGACGTCGTCAAGGAGTTCGGCAGCGTCAAGGTCGTCACCGACCGGATGAGCGCGCCCTACCTCGGCGGCGCCACGATCGACTTCGTCGACACCATCGAGAAGCAGGGCTTCACGATCGACAACCCCAACGCCACCGGCTCCTGCGCCTGCGGCGACTCGTTCAGCTGACCGACCGCACCGCTTCGCGAAGGGCCGCACCGGATCCGGTGCGGCCCTTCGCGCGTCCCGGCCCGGTCCGGGTCAGCCGGTCGTGGCCGGTCCTGACCCGGTCGTCGGGCTGACCGGCGGCGTCGGCGGGCCAGAGGCGGGCGCGGACGCCGGCAGGTCGGAGGCGGACGGCGCGGCGGCGGGTCCCGCGGGCGGCGCCGGGACCGGTGCGCCGGACGGGCCACCGGACGAGCCGGACGAGACTCCGGACGAGCCGGGCACCGCCGAGGCGGTCGCGCCTCCGTCCGGGGCCGCGTCGGCGAGGTAGCGGCGCTCGACGGCCACCACGGCGACGGGGTCGTCCGATCCCCGGATCGTGAACAGCCACGCGGGCACGAGGACCACCGAGTCGCCGTCGTACGCCATCGTCCGGCCGAGCGTGGCCCCGGTGACGACGTGCGGGCCGAGCCCGGGGCAGACGGCGTCGCGGGCGCACGCGATCGCGATCTCGGGCTGCGGTCTCGCGCGGAGCAGGTCGAGCGCGGCGGCCGCGGTGATGACCGGGTAGGCCGGGCCGGGCGCCGGGACGGCCAGCACCCCGATGGCACCCAGCACGCCCGTGGACCCGACCTCGACGGCCGTGCGCACGCCCGAGGTCGGAGCGCCGTCGACGACCGGGTCGACGACGACGGTCCGCGGGCCGGTCCCGGGCAGCACCCGGGCCGGGGCGGCGGCCAGCCCGGCGGCCGCGAGCACGGGGCGGGCCGCGGCGAGCGCGGCGGCGTCGGTGACCGTCGGCGGCGTGGTGACGCCGCGGGACGCCGTGGACGGTTCGAGCACCGCGCAGCCCACCGCGCTCGCCGCGCCGTTCGGGTTGTCGATGTCCACGGCGTACGCCGGGCACTGCGACGTCCCCCGCGCGAACGACCACGCCGTGCCGCCGTCGCGGACCCGGACCGTGCCGGCCCGGGACGTGACCTCCCAGCCGTGCGCGTGCCGCACGGGGGTGCCCAGGACGCCGAGTGCCGTGGCCAGCGCGGCGACGTCGGCGGCCGGCACCGGGCTGTCGGCGTAGCGCAGGATGGTGGCCGACGCCGGACCGCTCGGCAGCGTCCCCTCGAGCGGGTAGGGGTCCTGACCCGAGCCGGCGACCCCTCGTGCGACGGCGGCGGCCCCGGCGTAGGAACCGGTGCCGATGCGCAGGACGGGCAGGTCGCCCGACGCCGAGCCGGCGACCTCGCTGCCGCACGCGGCGAGGACCACCGCGGCGAGGGCGACGGCCGCGGCCGGCATCGCCCGGCCGAGGGTCCCGCGAGTGCTGTGCGTGCTCATCCCGACGTCCCGTCTGCGCGCGTGGCCGTCCCCGTGCCCGCTCGGACGCGGCCCGCCGCCCGGCGGTTCCGCGTCCGCCGGATAGGGTCTTGCCACGTCAGGCCAGCGAGCCCCGCGGGGCGCCCCGACGAGAAGAGACTCCCGTGCGCGTGTGCGTCACCGGCTCCATCGCGACCGACCATCTGATGACCTTCCCCGGGAAGTTCTCCGACTCGCTGGTCGCCGACAAGCTGGACAAGATCTCGCTGTCGTTCCTCGTCGACGACCTCGACGTGCGACGCGGCGGGGTGGCCGCGAACATCGCGTTCGGCATGGCGGTCCTCGGGCTCAACCCCGTGCTCGTGGGCTCGGTCGGCCAGGACTTCGCGGACTACCGCTCGTGGCTCGCGCGGCACGGCGTCGACACCCACTCGGTCAAGGTGTCCGACGTCCGGCACACCGCCCGGTTCGTGTGCACGACGGACGCCGAGCAGTGCCAGATCGCGTCGTTCTACCCGGGCGCGATGACCGAGGCGCGCGAGATCGAGCTCGGTCCGATCGCCGACCGAATCGGGGGCATCGACCTGGTGCTCGTCGGCGCCAACGACCCCGAGGCGATGAGCCGGCACACCGACGAGTGCCGATTCCGTGGGATCCCGTTCGTCGCCGACCCGAGCCAGCAGCTCGCCTGGCTCGACGGCGAGGGCATCAAGCAGCTCGTCGACGGCGCGGCCTACCTGTTCAGCAACGACTACGAGGCCGGGCTCATCGAGCACAAGACCGGCTGGTCGCACGAGGAGGTGCTCTCGCGCGTCGGCGTCCGGGTCACCACGCTCGGCAAGGACGGCGCGCGCGTCGAGGTCGCCGGGCAGCCGGCGGTCGAGGTGCCCTGCCCGCCGGAGGAGCTCAAGGCCGACCCGACCGGCGTGGGCGACGCGTTCCGCGCCGGCTTCCTCGCCGGGCTCGCCTGGGAGCTGTCGTACGAGCGCTGCGCGCAGATCGGCTCGCTGCTCGCGACGTACGTCATCGAGACGGTCGGCACCCAGGAGTACGACCTCGCGCAGCAGCACTTCCTCGACCGCTTCGCGGAGACCTACGGCGCGTCCGCCGCGGCCGAGGTGTCGGCGTACATCCGCTGTCCGCGCCCCTGACCGGTCCCGTGGAACCGGTCGAGCCTCCGCCCACACCGTGGGTGCTGCCCGACCCCTCGCGTGCGCAGCCCGGGGTCGAGCTGCTCGGCGTCGGCGCCGACCTCGAGCCGGGCACGCTGCTGGCGGCGTACCGCCGCGGGCTGTTCCCCATGCCGACCGACGCGGACGGCCCGCTCGGCTGGTGGTCACCCGACCCGCGCGGCATCCTGCCGCTCGACGGGCTGCGGGTGACCGCGTCGCTGCGCAAGTCCTGCCGTCGCTACACCACGACCGTCGACACCGCGTTCGTCGACGTCGTGCGGGCGTGCGGCGATCCGCGCCGCCCCGGCGGCTGGATCACGCCCGGCATCGTCGAGGCCTACGCCGAGCTGCACCGGCTGGGCTGGGCGCACTCGGTCGAGACCCGCACCGTCGAGGGGGACCTGGTCGGTGGGCTGTACGGCGTGGAGATCGGTGGCCTGTTCGCGGGGGAGTCGATGTTCAGCCGGGCGACCGACGCGTCCAAGGTCGCGCTCGTCGGGCTCGTGGAGCGGCTCGCCGCGGCCCAGGTGCCCGGGGCGAGACGGCGGCTGCTCGACGTGCAGTGGCGCACCGACCACCTCGCGACCCTCGGCGTCGTGGAGGCGAGCCGACGGCGCTACCTCCGGCTGCTCCGAGACGCACTCACGCTGCCGCCGGCGTTCTGAGCGCGGTGGCCCCACGCCCCCGAGTTACACCTCCAACCGACCGGTTCGGGCGGCTCAACTGGTGGGTTCGAGGTGTAACTCGCGCACCTCCACCACGCTGCACGCGGGTCGGGCCGGCCTCGGTCGGTCAGGGCTCGGGCAGGGGCGGGCTCACGACGTAGGCGCGGCCTCGGCCGTCCGGCGCGTCGCCGGCCCAGGCGAGCGTGCGCTGGCGCAGCGCGCACCAGGCCGGTACGTCGGTCTCGGCGGCCGGGTCGTCGGCGAGCAGGAGCACCCGGGCCGCGGGGTCGGCCGCGGCCGCGCGGGCGAGCGCGATGACCGGCAGCGGGCACAGGCGGCCGCGCTCGTCGAGGACCACGTCGTACGCCGGCATCGCGGCAGGCCCGGACGCGGTCACAGCCCGTCCGCCCCGAGCTCGGCGCGGACCCGGGCGACGACGCCCGGGAGGACTTCCAGGAATCGGTCGACGTCGGCCGCAGCGGCGCCGACGGGCAGGGACACGCGCAGGTTGCCCTGGGTGAGCGCGCCCATCGCGGCCAGCACGTGGGAGGGCTGCAGCGAGTCGGCGACGCACGACGAGCCGGACGACACGGCGAAGCCGGCCCGGTCGAGGTCGCCGAGGAGCGCCTCGCCGTCGACGTAGAGGAACGAGAAAGTCACGAGATGGGGGAGCCGGTCGACGGGGTCGCCGAGCACCACCGTGTCGGGGACCAGCGCGGGGACGCGGGACCGCAACCGGTCGACGAGTGCGGAGAGCCGGGCAGACTCCGCGACGCGCTCGGCCTCGGCCGCCTCGAGCGCCGCGGCCGCGGCCACGATCATCGGGACGTCGACGAATCCGGGCACGCGACCGAGCTCCGCGGCGCCCTCGGGGGACGGCGACCGCCAGCGCACGCCCGTGCGCACGGCGAGGACCCCGACTCCGGCGGGTCCGCCCCACTTGTGCGCGCTCGCGGCGAGGACGGACCAGTCGCGGGGGAGCGGCTCGCGCCCGACCGACTGCGCGGCGTCGACGAGCAGGGGTACGCCGTGCGCCCGGGCGAGCGCGGCCGCGTCGTCGACCGGCTGGCGCGTGCCGACCTCGTGGTTGGCCGACTGGAGGGCGAGCAGCGCGACGCCCGGCTCGCCCAGCTCGGCGCCCGCGGCGGCCAGGTCGAGGCGGCCGAGGCCGTCGACGCGCAGGGTCCGCGCCTCCGCGCCGACGAGGGCGGTCGCGGCGTGCAGCACGCTCGAGTGCTCGACGGCCGACGCCAGCACGCGCCGCCCGACCCGCTCCCGACCCCGGACCAGCCCGGCGAGCCCGAGCTGCACCGCCTGCGTCCCGGAGGTCGGGAAGGACACCTCGTCCGGCCGGGCGCCGAGGACCCCGGCGACGGTCTCGCGGGCGGCGTCGAGCAGCAGCCGGGCACGTCGCGCCTGGTGGTAACGCCGTGACGGGTCGGCCCAGCCCTGGTCGAGGGCGGCGAGGAGGGCCGCGCGCGCGGCCGGGTGCAGCGGCGCCGTGGAGGCGGCGTCGAGGTATCCCGCGGGCGCGTCCGGCCGGGCTCCGGACGCGTCGTCCGGGGTCCCGGGTGCCGTGCTCTGCGCGTGCGCCACGACCCGACGGTAATGCCCCACCCCTAGGGGTCCGGCCCGGGTTGCTGCGCTAGTCTCTGCGGGTACGTCAGACCCCCGCTCCGCGGGCGTGGTGGCGCCGCTGCCAGCGGTGGGCCGACGCACCGGAACGACGACCCTCGTGAGGATGGCGAAACGTGGGCCCGACCCGCTCCGCGCGCTCGTCGCGTGCCCGTCTGGTCGGTGTGACCATCGGTGCCGCGCTCGTGCTCGCCGGCACCGCCGGCTGCTCCGCCGACACCCGGCTGGGCCGGCTCGGCTACCCGGAGCCGGTCACGGAGCAGGGCTCGCTCCTGCTGTCGTTCTGGCAGAACACCTGGATCGCGGCGTTCTGCGTCGGACTCCTCACCTGGGGCCTGATCTTCTGGGCGATCATCGCCTACCGGAAGCGGACCCACGAGGGCGCTCCGCTGCAGACCCGTTACAACATGCCGCTCGAGATCCTCTACACCGTCGCACCGGCGATCATGATCGCGGCGCTGTTCGCGATCACCGCGCGCGACCAGGCGGAGATCACGAAGCTCACCCCGGACGTGAAGAACACCGTCGGGGTGATCGGGTTCAAGTGGAACTGGGGCTTCAACTACGAGAGCGACGGCGCCTATGAGACGGGCACGCCGGCCAAGCCGGCCGAGCTCTGGCTGCCGGTCGACGAGCGCGTTCGCTTCGACCTCACCTCGCCGGACGTCATCCACTCGTTCTGGGTCCCCCAGTTCCTGTTCAAGATGGACGTCGTCCCCGGTCGGCAGAACTCTTTCGAGCTGACGCCGAACAAGATCGGGGTGTTCGCCGGCAAGTGCGCCGAGCTCTGCGGCACCTACCACTCGGCGATGCTCTTCAACGTCCACGTCGTGTCGCGCGCCGACTACGACGCCCACATCGCGGCGCTCAAGGCCGCGGGCCAGAGCGGAAGCCTCCAGACCGGTCGCATCATCACTACGGGCAACGCCGGTGGGAACACGGGCCGCGTCGACACGTCGGGAACTACCGGGAGTAACAAGTGACGCTGCTCAACGACCGGCAGGTCGTCAACGCGCCCGACCCCGACGGCATGGCCACGCCGGACCCGACGCGCCGCAAGTTCGGCCGGACCCTGGTCAGGTGGATCACCTCCACCGACCACAAGGTGATCGGCTACATGTACCTGATCACCACGTTCGGATTCTTCCTGTTCGGCGGCGTGATGGCGCTCATGATGCGCGCCGAGCTCGCCCAGCCGGGTCTGCAGTTCTTCAGCCAGGAGCAGTACAACCAGCTGTTCACGATGCACGGCTCGATCATGCTGCTGCTGTTCGCGACGCCGCTGTTCGCCGGCTTCGCCAACGTCATCATGCCGCTGCAGATCGGCTCGCCGGACGTCGCGTTCCCACGTCTGAACATGTTCGCGTTCTGGCTGTTCGCCTTCGGTGGGCTCATCGTCTGCATCGGGTTCTTCACCCCGGGCGGCGCGGCGTCCTTCGGCTGGTTCGCCTACTCGCCGCTGTCGAACGCGATCAACTCCCCGAACATCGGTTCTGACCTGTGGATCCTCGGCTTCACGGTGGGTGGTCTCGGGACCATCCTCGGTGCTGTCAACTTCATCACCACGATCATCTGCATGCGTGCGCCCGGCATGACGATGTTCCGGATGTCGATCTTCGTCTGGAACACGCTGCTCACCAGCGTCCTCATCCTCATGGCGTTCCCGGTGCTGGCCGCGGCGTTCGTGGTGCTGGAGGCCGACCGCAAGTTCGGGACCCAGGTCTTCGACGCCGCGAACGGCGGCGCGATCCTGTGGCAGCACCTGTTCTGGTTCTTCGGCCACCCCGAGGTCTACATCATCGCGCTGCCGTTCTTCGGCATCACGAGCGAGATCATCCCGGTGTTCAGCCGCAAACCGATCTTCGGCTACAAGGGCCTCGTGTTCGCGACGATCGCGATCGCTGCCCTCTCCGTGACGGTGTGGGCGCACCACATGTACGTCACCGGTGCGGTCAACCTGCCGTTCTTCGCGTTCATGACGATGCTCATCGCGATCCCCACCGGGGTGAAGTTCTTCAACTGGATCGGCACGATGTGGCGTGGCTCGGTCAGCTTCGAGACGCCGATGCTGTGGACGCTCGGCTTCCTCGTGACCTTCCTGTTCGGTGGCCTCACCGGCGTCCTGCTCGCTGCCCCGCCGGTCGACTTCCAGGTGTCCGACTCCTACTTCGTGGTGGCGCACTTCCACTACGTCGTGTTCGGCACCGTGGTGTTCTGCATGTTCGCCGGCTACTACTTCTGGTGGCCCAAGTTCACCGGACGGATGCTGGACGAGCGGCTGGGCAAGATCCACTTCTGGTTGCTGTTCATCGGCTTCCACACGACGTTCCTCGTGCAGCACTGGCTCGGTGCCGAGGGGATGCCCCGCCGCTACGCCGACTACCTGCCCTCGGACGGCTTCACGACGCTCAACGTCGTGAGCACGGTCGGGTCGGTGATCCTCGCGGTCTCGATGCTGCCGTTCCTCTACAACGTCTACAAGACGTGGAAGACGGCGCCCAAGGTCACCGTCGACGACCCGTGGGGCTGGGGCGCGTCGCTCGAGTGGGCCACCTCGTGCCCGCCGCCTCGGCACAACTTCGTGAGCATCCCGCCGATCCGCTCGGAGCGGCCCGCGTTCGACCTGCACCACCCCGATCTCGTCGACATGGCGACGCAGAAACGGAGCAAGGTGCTCGACGAGCTCGTCGGTGCCTCGGCGAAGGGTTCGGACTCGTGAAGACCGAAGGCTTCCTCTTCGCCGGCATCTCCGCGTTCTACGCCCTCGTCGCGACGGCGTACTGGGTGATCACCAAGGAGATCGTGGGCTCCACGGCTCTCGCCCTCACCGGCGTGCTGGCGTTCCTCGTCGGGTTCTACGTGCTCTACACCTCGCGCCGCGTCGGCACGCGTCCCGAGGACGACCCCAACGCGAACGTCGAGGACGCCGAGCCCGACTACGGGTTCTTCAGCCCGCACTCGTGGTGGCCGCTGGCCGTCGGGTTCGGCACCTTCGTCACGGTGCTCGGCCTCGTCTTCGCGGTCTGGATCGTGTTCCTCGGCGTAGGCCTGCTCATGGCCGCGATCATCGGGTTCGTCTTCGAGTACTACCACGGCGCCTTCGCCGACGTCTGAGCCTGGTCCGGTCGCGAGCGCTCGGACCGCCGCACCCACGCCCAGGCCGCGGGTTACACCCGGAACCCACCTGGTGAGCCGTCCACCGGTCGTTCCGACGTGTAACTCGTGACGCGGGCGGGTCGCCGGGCGCACCGCCTTACGCGGTGCTCCGCTCGACCCGCGCCGCCCATCGTGACCAGGTCGTCACCTCGGGCGACTGGACTCGGGGCGCGGACCTGCCGAGACTTCCGGAGTCGACCCGCGACGGGCACGAACGACCGCGTACGAGGGAGGGCCGGATGGCACTGCTGCGCCGTGTGCTGCTCCCGGCCGTGGCGCTGACCGTCGGCACGCTCGCCCTGAGCGGCTGCTCCGGTGCCCTGCTCGACCTGCACGCCGGCAGTGACCCCCAGCACTCCTCGGCCCGGATCACCCTCAGCCCGGTCCCGACCGGGAAGCCGGTGGCACCCGCGACGCCGGTGGTCGTCTCCGTGCGGGCCGGACGTCTCACCGACGTGGTCATGACGGGTCCGGACGGCCCGGTGCCCGGGTCGCTGTCGGTCGACGGTCTCACCTGGACGTCCACCGGCGGCACCCTCGACTACGCGGCCGCGTACTCGGTCAACGCGCAGGCGGTCGACCGCACGGGCCTGCCGACACGCCTGCGCGGGACGATCCGCACGGTCGCGCCGTCGGCCTTCCTCGGGCTGTCCGTGACGCCGCGCGAGGGCGCGACAGTCGGCGTCGGCATGCCGGTCCGCGTCGACCTCGACCACCGGATCTCCACACCCGCGGCGCGGGCCGCCCTCGAGAAGCGCCTCAGCGTGACGGTCGACGGGGAGCCGGTCCTCGGCGGCTGGCGGTGGCAGAGCGACGACGTGCTGCTCTACCGCCCGGGCGTCTTCTGGAAGGGCGACGCCACCGTGTCCGTCTCGGCCGACCTCAAGGGCGTCCGGCTCGCGCCCGGTCTGTGGGGCCGGGCCGACGTCACCAGCACGTTCCGCACCGGCCCGGCCATGGTGTCCTACGTCGACATGCTCACCGACCAGATGCGCGTCACCCGCGACGGCGTGGACATCCGCACGATCCCGATCACCACGGGCAAGGCGGGCTTCGAGACGCGCATCGGCACCAAGGTCGTGATGAGCAAGGAGCGGACCCGGGTCATGGATGCGGCCACCGGCGGCACGCTGCCGACCGACCCCGAGTACTACCGGCTCGAGGTCGAGTACGCGATGCGCGTCACTAACTCCGGCGAGTTCCTGCACGCGGCCCCGTGGTCGGTGCGGCACCAGGGGCACGAGAACGTCTCGCACGGCTGCACGGGGATGAGCACCGCGGACGCGGCGTGGCTCTACGCGAACACGCGCGTCGGTGACGTCGTCGTCTACACCGGGGGCTCGCGCCGGCTCGAGCCGGGCAACGGCATCACCGTGTGGAACGTCTCCTGGCAGCGCTGGAAGCAGTACAGCGCGCTGGCCTGACCGGGTCCGAACGGTCGACGGCCCCGCGATCCAGAGCGGATCCGCGGGGCCGTCGGCCGTGTTCGGGTCAGTGCTCGGTGATGCGGGCCGGGATGTCCTTGCCCGCCTCGGCGAGCTCGGCGACCTCGTGGTCGTGCTCCTCGTGCGCGTGGTGCGCGGCCGCCTCGAGCTCCGCGGCCGTGGGCTTCGCGACGTTGTCGCCGTAGAAGAATGCGGACCACTTGGCGCGACGGCGCTTGGCCCGGAGCTTCGGCGTCGCGACGCCGTTCTCGTCCGTGGCCGGGGGCGCCTCGACGACGGGCACGTCCACCTTCGAGAGGATCAACGCCCGCTCCTCGTCGGAGATCGGCGTGTGGAGCTCGATGAACTCGCCGTGCGGGAGGCGCAGCACCTGTCCGCTCTCCCGGCCGTGGAGCAGCAGCTCGCGGTCGCGACGCTGCAGCCCCAGGCAGAACCGGCGGGTCACGACGAACATCAGCGGCGGGAAGACGAACACGCCGATGCGGGTGAACCAGGTGATGTAGTTGAACGGGATGCTGGTCGCCTGGGCGATGATGTCGTTGGCGCCGTTGATCACGAGGATGCCGTAGAACGTGATCGCCATGACGCCGATCGCGGTTCGCGTCGCGGCGTTGCGGGGGCGGTCGAGCAGGTGGTGCTCCCGCGTGTCACCGGTGACCCAGGCCTCGAGGAAGGGGTAGCCCAGCAGCAGCGTGGTGAGGACCCCCGGCATCACGAGCGCCGGGATGAACACGTTCCAGCTGATCGTGTGCCCCCAGATCACCGTCTCCCAGTTGGGGAACGCGCGCAGCATGCCGTCGAGGAAGCCGATGTACCAGTCGGGCT
>JAJXTD010000041.1 GCA_021784035.1 Actinomycetes bacterium
GATCGCGCCACTGACCGAACCCGACGCCCAGGAGGACGACCGTGGTGGTCCAGGCCTACATCCTCATCCAGACCGAGGTCGGCAAGTCAGCTCACGTCGCCGCCGAGATCGCCCAGATCAAGGGCGTGACCCTCGCCGAGGACGTGACCGGTCCCTACGACGTCATCGTGCGCGCCGAGGCGCGGACCGTCGACGAGCTCGGCAAGCTCGTCGTCGCCAAGATCCAGGCCGTCCCGGGCATCACCCGCACGCTCACCTGTCCCGTCGTCCACCTGTAAGCGGTGCGGCCCGCCCGGATCGCTCGGCCGATCGTCGCCACCCTCGCCCTGCTCACCGTCGCGGCCTGCTCCGCGGGCCTGCCGGTCCCCCCTCCGGACCCGCTGCCGACCGGCGCCGCGGCCTATGCCTGCTCGTCGCTGCACGGCCGCCTGCCCGACGAGGTGTCCGGCCAGACGACGACCGCCACCGACCCGCACAGCCCGCTCACGAGTGCCTGGGGCACGCCGTCGATCGTGCTCCGCTGCGGCGTCGCCACGCCCGCGGCGCTGACGCCGACGTCGCAGCTGGTCACCGTGGACGGCATCGACTGGCTGCCCGAGAAGCTGACGCACGGCTACCTGTTCACCACCGTCGGCCGCGCGGTGAACGTCGAGGTCAGCGTCCCGGACGCGTACTCCCCCGAGGCGGGCGCGCTCGCCGACCTCGCCCCCTCGATCGCCGCGACCATCCCGGCGTCGGGCTGACGCCGGAGCGGCTCAGGCGGACGAGGACACGCGGCTGTCGATGACGACCGTGCGGTCGAGCGTCTCGCCCGGTCGGGGCGTCGACGAGCCGGTCGGCACCGGCGCAGAGGCCGACGTCGGCGGTGGGACCCGGTCCAGCGGGATCATGACGGGCCCCCTTCACCTCGGTCCGGTTGCGGACACCCTGGACCCTCGGACGGCCCCGACGCCACCCCGGAGCGGCGCCGGGTCCGCGACACGCCGGGCGAACGGCCGGACCGGAGGGCAGCCTCGCCGAAGGATGGCTCAGCGCAGGCCGGTGCCCCGGCGCAGGGCGTCGGCGACCAGGCGGTCCACGAGGTCGGGGTAGTCCACGCCGGACGCGGCCCAGACGCGCGGGAACATCGAGATCGAGGTGAACCCGGGCATGGTGTTGACCTCGTTGACGAGCACCCGCCCGTCGGGGGCGAGGAAGAAGTCGCAGCGCGCCAGGCCCTCGCAGGACAGCGCCTCGAACGCGCGCACCGAGAGCTCGCGCACCCGCTCGGACACCTCGGCCGGGACGTCGGCGGGGACCACGAGGTCGGCGGCGTCGTCGAGGTACTTGGCCTCGAAGTCGTAGAACTCGTGCGCCCCGCGCACGACGATCTCCGCGCACACGCTGGCCCTCGGGTCGCCCTCGACGTCGACGAGCACCCCGCACTCGATCTCGCGCGCCCCCTCGACCGACGCCTCGACGACGACGCGCGGGTCGTGCCCGCGCGCGGTCTCGATCGCCGCCTCGACGTCGCCCGCCGCCTTGACCTTCGTGATCCCGAGGCTGGAGCCGGCCCGGGCCGGCTTGACGAACACGGGCAGCCCGAGGGCGGCCACCCGCTCGAGCGCGGCGGCGCGGTCGCGACGCCACTGCCGGTCGGTGACGACCGTGTACGGCGCCTGCTCGAGCCCGGCGTGGGCGAACAGCGCCTTCATCGCGCCCTTGTCCATCGCGGCCGCGGACGCGAGCACGCCGGAGCCGACGTAGGGCACGCCGGCCATCTCGAGCAGGCCCTGGATCGTCCCGTCCTCGCCGTACGGCCCGTGCAGCACGGGGAACACGACGTCGACCCCGGCCAGCGTGCCGGGCACGTCGCCGGGCGCGTGCACCTCGAGGTCGTGGCGGGTGGGGTCGGCGGCGAGCACGAGCGACGCGCCGCCCGGGTCGACCGCGGGCAGCCGGCCGTCGGTGATGCGCAGCCGGTCGGGGTCGTCCGCCTCGAGCACCCAGCGGCCGTCGGGCGTGAGCCCGATGGGGACCACGTCGTAGCGCTCCCGGTCCAGGGCGCGCAGCACCGAGCCCGCGGACACGCACGAGATGGCGTGCTCGCTCGACCGTCCACCGAACACCACGGCCACCCGGATGCGCTCGCCCACCCGATCACCCTACGGGGGTCGCCCGGCCCGGCGGCGACTCTCCCGGCGCGCGCCCGCTAGCGTCACCCACGTGAGCAGCCGCGAGATGCGCCCGGACCTGTCCCCCGAGACCCTCGTCGTCGCCGTGGGGAGGCCGGCCAAGGAGCCGGACGCTCCGGTGAACGTGCCGGTCGTGCTCAGCTCCACGTTCCACGCGGGCGGCCCGATCGCCTACGCCCGCACGTCGAACCCGACGTGGGAGGCGCTCGAGGAGGTCGTCGGCGCGCTCGAGGGCGGGCGGGCGCTCGCGTTCTCCAGCGGCATGGGTGCGGTGTCGGCGGTCCTCGACCTCGTGCCCAACGGCGGCACGGTGGTCGTGTCGTCGCACTCCTACTCCGGCGTCGCGGCGCGGCTGCGCGACCTCGAGGCCGACGGCCGCGTGCGCGTGCGGCTCGTGCCGGTGCAGGACGCGGCAAGCGTCGCGGAGTCGTGCACCGGTGCGGACCTGCTGTGGATCGAGACGCCGACGAACCCGGCGATGGAGGTGTGCGACCTCGCCGCCGTCGCGGCGGCGGCGCGCGAGCTCGGCGTGCTCACGGTGTGCGACAACACGTTCGCCGGGCCGATGCTGCAGCGGCCGATCGAGCACGGCGTCGACGTCGTGGTGCACTCGGCCACCAAGTCCCTCGCCGGGCACTCCGACGTCCTGCTCGGCATCGTCGTCACCACCGATGACGACTACCACCAGCGGCTGCTGCGGGCCCGCACCCTCGTCGGGTCGATCCCCGGCCCGTTCGAGGCCTACCTCGCGCTCCGCGGCATCCGCACGCTCGCCCTGCGCGTCAAGCAGTCGCAGGCGAGCGCGCTCGAGCTCGCGACCCGCCTGTCGGCGCACCCGGCCGTGACGTCGGTGCGCTATCCAGGCCTGCCCGACGACCCCGGGCACGAGATCGCGAAGCGCCAGATGGACGGCTTCGGGGCGATCGTCGCGTTCGAGACGGTCGGCGACGCGGACGCGGCGGAGGCGTTCTGCGACCGCACGGAGCTCATCACGCACGCGACGAGCCTCGGCGGCGTCGAGACGCTCATGGAGCGCCGTCGCCGCTGGCCCGAGGAGCGCCCCGACGTCCCCGAGACGCTGATCCGGCTCTCCGTCGGCATCGAGGACGTCGAGGACCTCTGGGCGGACCTGTCGCAGGCCCTGGACGGCCTGCTCTGACCGACGGCGTCAGCCGCGGGTCCACCAGGCGGTCCAGGCGACCGCGTCGATCGTGAACGCCCCCGCGGGCAGCAGCTCCCGGCACCGGTCGCGCAGGGCCGCCCGCGCGTCGGCGTCCAGCGCGGCCACGTGGGCACCTGCCGGGCCCACGCCCAGGGTGAACGGCTCCCACCACTCCTCGAAGCTCGGGTGCGCGACACGCACGGTGAGCCGCGCCGAGCGCGGCGCGGACATCCCGGCGGCCCTGAAGAGCTGGGCCAGGTCACCCTCCGTCGTCCCCGGGAGGCTCGACTCGTCGATGGCGGTGGGGTCCACGTCGCGCGCCGCCCGCCAGAACGTCGCGAGCGGCCCCTCGGCGCCGGCGTGGTCCCACACGTTCGCGGCGACGACCCCGCCCGGCCGGGTCACCCGCGCCATCTCGGCGAGGCCGGCCACGGGGTCGGTCATGAAGTGCACGACCAGCTGGGCCAGCGTCCGGTCGAAGGCCCGGTCCGGGTAGGGCAGCCGCTCGGCCGCGGCGCGCCGGACCTCCACGCCCGGCAGCAGCTCCGGCAGAGCGGCCACGAAGGACTCGGACGGGTCGACGGCGCAGACCTGGGCGGCGCCGAGCCGGTCGACCAGCACGGTCGTGAGGGCTCCGGCACCGCACCCGACGTCGAGCGCGCGCTGCCCCACCTCGACACCCACGAGGTCCGCGAGCTCGACCGCGAGCGGCCCCGAGTAGCGCCCCATGAACCGGGCGTACGCCGCGGACGGCACGTCGAAGGTCACACGAGGACGGTAGCGCTGCCGCCGCTAGCCGGCCTCGGACTCGGCCTTGGTCGCGCGGTTCATGAACGCACGCAGCATGTGGCGCGGGTCGAGCCCGTGGTGCACGACCTGCACGACCTGCTCGGTGATCGGCATGTCGACGCCGTTCGCCGCGGCAAGGTCGAGGATCGACCGGCAGCTCTTGACGCCCTCGCAGGTCTGCGTGGTGATCTCGGTGGCCTCCGCGAGGGACCGGCCGCGGCCGAGGTGCTCGCCGAACGTCCGGTTGCGCGAGAGGGGCGACTGGCACGTCGCGATGAGGTCCCCGATGCCGGCGAGGCCGAGGAACGTGATCGGCGAGGCGCCGAGCGCGGTGCCGAGCCGGGTCATCTCGGCGAGGCCGCGCGTGATGAGCGCGGACTGCGCGTTCTCGCCGTAGCCCATCCCGACGGCCATGCCGTTCGCGAGCGCGATGACGTTCTTCACCGAGCCGCCGATCTCGGTGCCCACGACGTCGGTGGTCCAGTACGGCCGGAAGTACGCCGTGGTGCACGCGTCCGACAGCCGCTCGGCCACGTCCTCGTCCGGGCAGGCGACGGTCGTCGCCGCGGGCTGGCGCTGGGCGATCTCGCGGGCCAGGTTCGGCCCGGACACCACGGCGACGCGGCTGTCCGGCACCCCCGCGACCTGCGCCGCGACCTCGCTCATCCGCAGGCTCGTGCCCTGCTCGATGCCCTTCATGAGCGAGACGAGCACGGCGCCTTCTGGCAGCAGCGGCGCCCACGCGTCGAGGTTGGCCCGCAGCGACTGCGCCGGCACGGCGAGCACGACGACCTCGGCGTCCGCGAGGGCGGTCGCGGGGTCGGCGGTGGCGACCAGCGAGGGCGGCAGCGGGATGCCGGGGTGGTAGTCGGGGTTGAGGTGCTCGTGCGTGATCGTGCCGGCGAGACGCGGGTCGCGGCTCCACAGGACGACCTCGTTGTCCGCGTCCGCGAGGACCATCGCGAACGCCGTGCCCCAGGAGCCGCTCCCCATGACCGCGATGCGCATCGTCACTCCGTCCCCTCGGACTCGTCGTCGGTGGCGGACCGGGCGTCCTGCGCCGCCCGGTGGGCGCGGAGGTCGAAGCGCTCGACGGGCGCCCGCTCGCCGCGGATCCCCTCGAGCAGGGCGGTGATCGCGGCGACGATCCGCTCGGTCGCCTCGCGCAGCGTCGCGGCGTCGAGGTCGCGGCCGCGCAGGTCGTCGAGGTCGACGGGCGGCCCGGCGGTGACGCGCATGACCTTGCGCGGCAGGATCCGGAACTCGCTGCGGTAGGGGCCGATGACCTCCTGGGCGCCCCACAGCGCGAGCGGGATCACCGGGGCACCGGTCATCAGGGCGATCCGCGCGGCGCCGGTCTTGCCCGTCATGGGCCACAGGCCGGGGTCCCGGGTGATCGTGCCCTCGGGGTAGACCGCGACGCACTCGCCGCGGCGTACCGCGTCGACGGCGTCGCGGACCGACGCCGCGGCGTCGGCCGTCTCGCGGTGAACCGGGATCTGGCCGGCGCCGGTGATGATCCGGCCCACGACCGGGACCCGGAACACCGACTCCTTGCCCAGGTAGCGCGGCGGGCGCCCGTTGTCGTAGAGGAAGTGGGCGGACTCGAGCGGGTCGAACCAGGAGATGTGGTTCGGGCAGACGACGATCCCCTCCTGCGTCCCGTCCGGGCGGACCTCGGCCCGCAGGTTCTCCGCGCCGTGCCAGTCGCGCTTCGTCAGCAGCAGCATCCCCGGGCGCAGGAGGCCCACGGCGAGCAGGTACCAGAACCCCAGCCGCTTGCCGCTGCGGACCTTCGCCACCGTGCCCACCCCCCTCCGTCGCCGCCGCCGGGCCCCGGCACGGTACCGGTGGTCGATCCTCGCCGGGCGCGGGGCGCGGGTCCAGCGTGACACCTCCGTGGGAGAGGATGTCGGGCATGCAGGCAGGAGGGACGGTCCGGGTCGGCTGGGTCGTCGTGGTTCCGGTGAAGCGGCTGGACCGGGCCAAGACCCGGCTGTCGGCCCGACCCGCGTCCCAGCGTCGCGCGCTGGCCCTCGCGTTCGCCCTCGACACGGTGCGGGCCGCGGTCGCGTGCCCGGGTGTCGTCGGCGTCGTCGTCGTCACCGACGACGACGAGGTCCGCACCGCCGTCGCGCCCCTCGGTGCGTCGTGGGTCCCCGACGAGCCCGATGCCGGGCTGAACGCGGCCCTGACGCACGGGGCCGACGTGGTCCGGCGTACCTCCAGCGACGGGTGGGTCGCCGTCCTCGCCGCCGACCTGCCCGCGCTGCGCCCCGAGGAGCTGGCCCGGGCCCTCGAGGTAGCGAGCCGCGTCCCGCGCGGCTTCGTCGCCGACGCCGCCGGCACCGGCACCACGCTGCTCACCGCCGCGCCGGGCGTCGACCTCGACGCCCGCTTCGGCCCACGGTCCCGCGCGGCCCACGCCGCCTCCGGCGCGGTCGCGCTGGACCCCGGGCCGGTGCCGGGTCTGCGCCGCGACGTCGACACCGAGGTCGACCTCTGGGACGCCCGCCGGCTCGGCCTCGGCGCCGCCAGCGCGGCACTGGTCGGCGCCGACGGCGTACGCCCGGAGCCCACGTGACCGACGTCGCGGCCACGGCCCGCGACCACGACGCCGTGACGCGCACGGGGTCGGTGCTGCTCGATGACGGCACGTTGGTGCACTACGCCGCCGCCGCGTTCGACGCCGGTGGGCTGAGGCTGCTGCGCTCGGGCCAGCGCGTCCGCGTCCGTCTCGACGACGCCGAGCCGCCGACTGTCCTGGCGATCACGCTCGCGACCTTCGACCTCCCGCCCGCGGAGCCGACGCACTGAGGGTGGCCCTGGTTGCGCTCTACGCAACCAGGGCCACCCTCAGTGAGAACTCCGCGGACAGCGGAGGAGGGCCGGACCCCTCGGGATCCGGCCCTCCTCGTGCTTTCGGGCGAGGTCAGCGCTTCCGGGCGGGAGCGGCCTTCTTCGCGGCCGGGGCAGCCTTCTTGGCCGGAGCTGCCTTCTTGGCGGCGGGAGCGGCCTTCTTCGCGGCCGGGGCGGCCTTCTTCGCGACGGCCTTGCGCTTGCCGGCCACGCTGGTCTTGAACTCGGCGCCCGCGCGGAACTTCGGGACCGAGGTCGCCTTGATCTTCACGGTGGCGCCGGTCTGCGGGTTCCGGCCCACGCGCGCGGCCCGGTCGGCCTTCTCGAAGACGCCGAAGCCGCTGATCGCGACCTTGTCGCCCTTGGCGACGCTCTTCGTGATCTCCTCGACGATGGCCTCGATCGCCTCGCCGGCAAGCTTCTTGGTGATGTGCAGGCGAGCCGACAGCCGGTCGACGAGCTCGGCCTTGTTCACGCTTTCAGCCACGATGATCCTCCGGGGAACTGCCGGACCCACCGTCCGGCTCACAGCGAAACCTAACCACCGCACGTGCCGCACACAAACGCGCCGCGCCGGTGAGAACCGGTGTGTCGCAACGAATTCTGCGTGCGCTGGGTCACTATCCCGCGCGGGGGCGCCGATTGCCTGCCCCGAGGGGGTCGTCCGGGGTCAGCGCGTGGTGGGCAGGAACGCGGGCCGAGCGGCCTCGAACGCCGTGATCTCGGCCTCGTGCTGGAGGGTCAGCCCGATGTCGTCGAGCCCCTGGAGCAGCCGCCAGCGGGTGTAGTCGTCGACCTCGAACGGCGCCACGAGATCCCCTGCACGGACCTCGCGGGCCTCGAGGTCGACCGTCACCTCCAGGTCGGGGTCGGCCTCCACCGCGGTCCAGAGGCGCTCGATGACGTCCTGGTCGACCACCGCGGTGAGCAGGCCGATCTTGCCGCTGTTGCCGCGGAAGATGTCGGCGAACCGCGAGGACAGCACGACGCGGAAGCCGTAGTCCTGCAGGGCCCAGACGGCGTGCTCGCGCGACGACCCGGTCCCGAACTCCGGCCCGGCGACGAGCACCGAGACACCGGCGTACGCCGGGTCGTTGAGGATGAACGACGGGTCCTGGCGCCAGGCCGCGAACAGCGCGTCCTCGTAGCCGTGACGGGAGATCCGCTTGAGGTACTCCGCCGGGATGATCTGGTCGGTGTCGACGTTGCTGCGGCGCAGCGGCAGCGCCCGACCGGTGTGCACGGTGAACGGGTCCATGACGTGGGCTCCTGGTTCCGGGTCAGGCGGGGAGGTCGGCGGGCGAGGCGAGGTGACCGAGCACGGCCGTGGCGGCCGCGACCTGCGGCGAGACGAGGTGCGTGCGCGAGCCGGGGCCCTGGCGTCCCTCGAAGTTGCGGTTCGACGTCGAGGCGCTGCGCCCGCCCGGTGCGACCTTGTCGGCGTTCATCGCGAGGCACATCGAGCATCCCGCGTTGCGCCACTGCGCGCCCGCGGCCGTGAAGACCTTGTCGAGCCCCTCGGCCTCGGCGGCGAGGCGCACGCGCACCGAGCCGGGGACGACGAGCGCGGTGACACCGTCGGCGACCGTGCGGCCCTCGAGCACCGCCGCGGCGGCGCGCAGGTCCTCGATGCGGCCGTTGGTGCACGAGCCGATGAAGACCGTGTCGACCGTGATGTCCTTCATCGGCGTCCCGGCGGTGAGGCCCATGTAGTCGAGGGCTCGCTCCGCCGCGGCGCGGTCGCCGGGATCGGCGTACTGCTCCGGCGACGGGACCGACGCCGACAGCGGGACGCCCTGGCCGGGGTTCGTGCCCCAGGTGACGAACGGGGCCAGGGTCGACGCGTCGATCGTGACGACCTTGTCGAAGGTGGCGTCGTCGTCGGTGACGAGCGTGCGCCACCAGGCGAGCGCGGCGTCCCAGTCCTCGCCCTTCGGCGCGCGCTCGCGGCCCTCGAGGAAGTCGAAGGTGGTCTGGTCGGGCGCGATGAGACCCGCGCGGGCACCGGCCTCGATCGACATGTTGCAGACCGTCATGCGCGCCTCCATCGACAGCGCGCGGACGGCCTCGCCGCGGTACTCCAGGACGTAGCCCTGGCCGCCGCCGGTGCCGATCTCGGCGATCACGGCGAGGATCAGGTCCTTCGCGGTGACGCCGTCGGGCAGGCGGCCCTCGACCTCGATCGCCATGGTCTTGAACGGCTTGAGCGAGAGCGTCTGCGTCGCGAGGACGTGCTCCACCTCGCTCGTGCCGATGCCGAACGCGAGCGCGCCGAACGCACCGTGGGTCGCGGTGTGCGAGTCGCCGCAGACGACGGTCATGCCCGGCTGGGTGAGCCCGAGCTGCGGCCCGACGACGTGGACGATGCCCTGCTCGACGTCGCCGAGGGAGTGGATCGGTACGCCGAACTGCACGGCGTTCGAGCGCAGCGCCTCGACCTGCGCGCGCGAGACCGGGTCGGCGATCGGCTTGTCGATCTCGATGGTCGGGACGTTGTGGTCCTCGGTCGCGAGCGTGAGGTCGGGACGGCGCACCGGACGGGCGGCGTCGCGCAGACCGTCGAACGCCTGGGCGCTGGTGACCTCGTGGATGAGATGGAGGTCGATGTAGAGCAGGTCGGGCTCACCCGGGGCGCGGCGCACGACGTGCGCGTCCCAGACCTTCTCGGCCAGCGTCTTCCCCATGGCTCCCGCTCCTCGCTCGTCCGGGCCGCACTTGCCATCTCGCATGGTGAGACGGCAGTATCACGACATGGACAACACTAGCGGAGTCGGCGTTCTCGACAAAGCGGCGGTCGTGCTCGGCGCGCTCGAGGCCGGCCCCCTCACCCTGGCCGGTCTGGTGCAGGCCACGGGGCTCGCGCGACCCACGGCGCACCGCCTCGCGACGGCCCTCGAGCACCACCGGTTCGTGGCCCGCGACCTGCAGGGCCGCTTCGTCCTCGGGCCGCGCCTGGCCGAGCTGGCCGCGGCGGCCGGGGAGGACCGGCTGCTCGCGGCCGCGGGCCCGGTCCTCATCGCGCTGCGCGACTCGACGGGCGAGTCGTGCCAGCTCTACCGCCGTCAAGGTGACCAGCGCATCTGCGTCGCTGCGGCGGAGCGGCTGTCCGGTCTGCGCGACACGGTCCCGCTCGGCTCGGTCCTCTCGATGCACGCAGGATCGGCCGCCCAGGTCCTGCTCGCGTGGGAGGAGCCCGAGCGCATGCACCGCGGCCTCATGGGAGCGAAGTTCACCGCGACCACCCTGGCCGGCGTACGGCGTCGCGGCTGGTCGCAGAGCGTGAGCGAGCGGGAGGTCGGCGTCGCGTCGGTGTCGGCCCCGGTGCGCGGCCCCGGCGGTCGCGTGGTGGCCGCGGTGTCCGTGAGCGGACCGATGGAGCGGCTCGGGCGCGCCCCCGGGCGGCTGCACGCGCAGGCCGTCGTGACCGCGGCGGCGCGGCTGACCGAGGCGCTGCGCCGCAACGGCGGCGCCTGACCGCACCGAGGTCGACGCGCCGTACCGGACCGATCCGGCGCCCACCGAGCGCAGGAACGGTGCGTCGGACGACCTCCTCACGAGACCACCGGCTCGACTGCGTCGGACACCGCAGCACGCCATGGCCCCGGCGACCACGGATGCTCAGCCGGGCGCGAGCGAGCCGTAGTCCTGTCGCGTCACCGGCCTCGACACGAGGCGCCCGGTCTCGGTCGGCAGCTCGACCGGCGTCCCTCCCGAGACGAGCCGGAGACCGGTGATGCCCGGCTCCGCCATGACCGTGAACACGAGCTGGGCCACCGCGAGGATCTCCTGGTGCGACCCCATCCGGTCGAACGCGTCGGGAACGTCGACGTTCGCCACGCCGGAGGACACCGTCACGTCGAGGCTGTGGATCGAACCGGGCAGGGCGCTGCGCAGCGATTCCGGCGTCGACTGGGGCCCCGGACCGGCGACCAGGACGGCCAGCGCCTCGCGCAGCGGGTCACCGACGGGGACGGACCGGGTCCGGGCGACCAGCCGATCCGGCCCGAGGAAGAAGACCGTCACCGTCCTCGGCCCCGGCGGCGGCGCCGCCGCCGGAACCGCGGTGACACCCGGCAGCGGCCCGGTACCCCAGGGCACCGGGTGGTCCTGGGGGGCGACGGAGCACCCGCCCAACGCCACCACGACCGCTGCCGCGACCGCGGCACGGGGCAACCAGCGGACGGCCCGGGCGGCATGTGTCATGCCGTCACCTGGCGCCGCAGCGGCAGGCGCACCACGATGCGGGTGCCCCCTCCGGGGCGTTCGCCGAGCGAGACGTCACCGCCGTGCCACCGCACGTGTCGCGAGACGATGGCCAGGCCCAGGCCGGAGCCGTCGCTGGCCGAGCCGGGCTCGCGCGCGAACCGCTCGAACACGCGGTCGCGGTTTCCGGCCGGGATGCCCGGGCCGGCATCGTCGACCGTGACGAGGACGTGCGATGCTCCCCGGCGCACGTCGACCCGCTCGCACCCTCCGCCGTGCAGCTCGGCGTTCTCCACGAGGTCGACGATGATCCGCTCCAGCCGGCGCTTGTCCCCCGGCACCCGGAGCCCGTCGACGTCGCCCGCGACACGAGTGACGTTCCGGCCCGTCGCGCCGTCCGCGGCTGCGCGCACCACGTCGCCGATGGCCACCTCGTCCATGTCCTCGGCCCTCGCTGGTACGTCGTCCCTGCTGATCTCGAGCAGGTCCACCACGAGCCTCCGGAACCGCTGCAGCTCGTCGGACAGCGTGTGCAGCGGGCCAAGGACCGACTCCGGCAGCTCCGCCTCCCGATTCTCGAGGACCGCCATCGAGTTCAGCATGGTCGTCAGTGGCGTCCGCAGCTCGTGGCTCACGTCGGCTGCGAACCTGGCGTCGGCTGCGACCCGTCGCTCGAGCGCCGCCGTGGTGCGGTTGAACGATGCCGCCAGCTCTCCGACGTCCGGATCCTGCTCCGCGGCGAGACGGATGCTGAGATCACCGCGGGCCACCCCGGCGGCAGCGCTGTTGAGCTCCGCCAAGGGTCGAAGCACGCGCCCGCTGGCCAGCCGTCCCAGCAGCAGACCGAGACCCGCGGCGACGCAGGCGGCGAGGACGAGCACCACCGACAGCGTGCGGTCCGTACGGTCCAGCTCAGCGAGCGAGAACAGCTCGTAGTACGAGTCACCACGCGTGGCCATCGGTGTTCCCACGACGAGATAGGGCTGGCCGCCCATGAGGATGCGCTGGGTGGCCGCCGAACCGTGACCGACCATCGCCACGAGCTCCGTGGGGAGCACGTGCGGTCCGGCCGTGAGGGACGAGGTGTACCACGACCCCTGGTAGTCCAGCAGCGCGGACGTCCGGTCGTTGACGGGAGTGGCATCGATCGACGCCGGGATGTCGCCCGGATCCGACGAGAGCGCCAGCTCGAGGGCCTCGACGCTCAGCGAGGTCTGGACGACCGAGACCGCCTCCTTCTGCTCGAGGAGATAGCCGGACACGAGGAACCACGAGGCACCGGCCAGCCCCGCGGACAGTGCCAGGGCGAGCAGGCCGAAGCCGACGGTGACCCTCGCCCGCAGCCCGAGCCGGACGCCCCGCGCGAGGCCCGGACGGGCCTGGTCCACGGCAGCCGTCGCGGTCATGTGGCCACGCGGTACCCCAGACCCCTGACCGTCGCCACGAGCCTCGGGTTCGCGGGGTCTCGCTCGATCTTCGTTCGGAGCCGGTGGACGTGCACGTCGACGATCCGGTCGTCACCGAAGTAGCCGTAGCCCCAGATCCGCTCCAGCAGCTGCTCCCGGCTCAGAACCGCGCCCTCGGCCAGCACCAGCTCGGCCAGCAGCCTGAACTCGGTGTGGGTCAAGGCGATGCGGTGACCGTCCCTGCTCACGGTCCAGTCGTCGAAGGACACCTGCAGGTCTCCCAACGCGACCGTCCGCGGCGCGGTGGCCTTCGAGGGATCGGTTCGGCGCAGCAGCGCGCGGATCCTGGCCGACAGCTCCTTCGCCACCAGCGGCTTGGTCATGTAGTCGTCGGCGCCGGCCTCCAGGCCGGCCACGACGTCGTGGCTGTCCGCCTTGGCGCTGACGATGATGATCGGGATCCCGCTGCCCCTCCGCAGCTCGCGGCACACGTCATAGCCGTCCAGATCCGGGAGCATGAGGTCCAGCAGCACGACGTCGTGCGGCTGGCGGCGCAGGTTCTCCAGGCCGTCGCGTCCGGTCCCTGCCTCGGACACGCGGTAGCCCTCGTCCTCCAGGGCGAGTCGCAGCATCCGTCTCAGGCGGACGTCGTCCTCGACCAGCAGCACGCTCCGGGCCACCCCGCCAGTATCACCCCGTCCCGCCCCGTCGGGAACACGCAGGGCCGAGCACCCGACGCCGAGATGACGACGTCGTCATGTCGGCGTCAACCGGCGGTCACACAGGGGGATCCGGTGTGTCGGTTGTGTGGCTTTGGCGCCTGCGGCCCACCCGTGGTCTGGCGGCTCGACGACTCCGTTCCTAGCGTCGACAGCCCCGGTGGTCCGCGGCGATCGTCGCAGCGCCGCCACCGGTCCCGGAGGATGACATGACCCGAGTACGACGGAGGACGGTCGCAACGATGGTGCTGCTGTCCGCGAGCGCTCTCGTCCTGAGTGCCTGCGGCAGCACCGCGTCCGGTGGGAGCAGCCCCACCGCCACGGCGAGCCCGGTGTCGGGCGGCACGCTGAACATGCTGGGCAGCGGAGACGTCGACTACATGGACCCCAACATCAGCTACTACTCGATCGGGTACCTGAACCTGCGCATGTGGAGTCGCCAGCTGTTCACCTACCCGGCGACACCGGGGCAGACCACGACGGCGGTGCCCGACCTCGCGACCGCCATGCCGACCACGTCGAACGGCGGCATCAGCGCAGACGGCAAGACCTACACGATCACCATCCGCCCCGGCGCCATGTGGAACAGCACCCCGAAGCGGCAGGTGACCGCCGCCGACGAGGTACGCGGGGTCAAGCGCACCTGCAACCCGCAGCAGCCCTTCGGCGGCATCCCTGACTTCGCCGACCTCATCCAGGGATACCAGACGTTCTGCAACGGGTTCGCCAAGGTCGCGAAGACCGCGACCGCGATCGCCGCCTACATCGAGAAGACGCCGCTCCCAGGTGTGGTCGCCCAGAACAGCACGACGGTGGTGTTCCACCTCACCCACCCCGCCACGTACTTCGTCGACATGCTCACGCTGCCGGCGTTCTCACCCGCCCCCGTGGAGGTGCTGAAGTACCTGCCGGGGAGCACCGACCTCGGTCAGCACGAGCTGTCGGACGGCCCCTACCAGGTGGAGTCGTGGGCGCCCACGAAGAGCATCACCTACACGCGCAACCCCGCCTGGGACCCGGCGACCGACCCGATCAGGAAGGCCTACGTCGACCAGATCAAGGTGAACGAGACCGTCACCCAGGACTCCACCCAGCAGCAGCTGCAGACCGGTACCGCCGGCGCGGACATGGAGTGGGACAACTTCCCGCCGCCGTCACAGCTGCCTGCCCTCATCGCGGCGAAGGATCCCAACCTGAACCTCGGCGAGACCGCCTCGTCGAACCCGTACATCGTGTTCAACATGGTGTCGCCGAACAACAACAAGGCGATGGCCAACCTGAGGTTCCGCCAGGCGCTCGAGTACGCGATGAACCGTTCGGACATGGTGCAGGTGCTCGGCGGCCCGCAGGTGTCCCCGCCGCTGACGCACGTCCTCCCGTCGAACATCGTGGGCTCCACGAGCATCGACATGTACCCGTTCGACGTGAGCAAGGCCAAGTCGCTCCTGCAGCAGGCCGGCCTGGGCAGCGGAGTCACGCTGAAGGTGCTCTACCGCAACGCCTCGCAGGGCTCGAGCAAGGTGTTCCAGACGATCCAGCAGAACCTCTCGGCCGTGGGCATCACGGTGCAGGGCGTGGCGTCGCCGAACGCCGACTTCTACAGCAAGTACCTCGAGGTCCCCAGCGCGGCCCAGCGCGGCGTGTGGGACCTGGCCATCGCCGGTTGGGGCGCGGACTGGTACGGCAACGCCGCGCTGTCCTTCTTCGGTCCGCTGTTCTCGGGCAAGCCGTCGTTCCCGCCCATCGGCAGCAACTTCGGCTTCTACGACGACCAGACGACGAACAGCCTGATCACCCAGGCGTCGCAGGCGACGTCGCAGGACCAGGCGGCCGGCCTGTGGGCGAAGGCCGACGCACAGGTGATGTCGGACGCAGCCTTCTTCCCCATCACCAGCCCGAAGCAGGCCAACTACCACGCGGCGCAGGTGAACAACGCCGTCTACGTACCCGCGATCCAGAACTTCGACCCCACGAACGTCTGGCTCTCGGCCGGCCTGCAGGGCGGCTGAGCCCGCACCACCTCACGACGACGGGCGGGTCGGTCGCCCTCCTCGCCGACCCGCCCGGTCGCCCTCCTGGCCGACCCGCCCGCACACCGGAAGGGGCACATCGTGGCTCTGCTCGAGGTCGACGACCTGCACGTGTCCTTCCAGACCCCCGACGGTGTCGTGGAGGCCGTCCGGGGACTGTCGTTCGAGGTCGACGACGGTCAGACGCTGGCAATCGTGGGCGAGTCGGGCTCGGGCAAGAGCGTGGCGACCCAGACCATCACCGGTCTCACCCGGGGCGCCACCGTCAGCGGCCGCGCGCGCTTCAAGGGGACGGACCTCCTGCACTGCTCCACCGAGCAGCTCAGGCAGATCCGAGGGGCCGGGATCGGCATGATCTTCCAGGACCCGCTGTCGAGCCTGCACCCGTACTACCGCGTCGGATGGCAGATCGTCGAGATGATCCGCGCACACGACCGGACGGTCACCAAGGCGCAGGCGAGACGGCGCGCCGTCGAGCTGCTCGGCCTGGTCGGTATCCCGGCTCCCGAGAATCGCGTGGACGACTACCCACACCAGTTCTCCGGCGGGATGCGGCAACGGGTGATGATCGCCATGGCCATGGCGCTGAACCCCGCGCTGCTGATCGCCGACGAGCCCACCACCGCCCTCGACGTCACCGTCCAGGAGCAGGTCCTGTCGGTGATGGGACGGCTGCAGGAGGAGTTCGGGACGGCGATCGTGCTGATCACGCACGACCTCGGCATCGTGGCCGAGCTCTCGGACGAGGTCGTGGTCATGTACGCCGGCACCGCCATGGAGCGAGCCTCCCGGCGCACGATCTTCTACGAGCACCACCACCCCTACACCGAGGGCCTGCTGGGCTCCCTCCCGCGCACGGGCGGCACCCGGGAGCGGCTGACTCCGATCCCTGGCCTGCCGCCGAGCCTGATCGGGCTCCCCGACGCCTGCCCCTTCGCTCCCCGTTGCGGGTACGCCTGGAGCCGGTGCCACGAGCAGGCGCCACCCCTCTCCCCCGTCTACTCCGACCCGCACCACCTGTCCGCGTGCTGGCTGCCCGGACAGCGCGACGAACGGGCGCAGGCGCGACGGCGGACGCAGACGGGCTCAGGGGTGCGGGCGGCATGACGACGGGTGTCCAGCCGGGCGAGCCGATGCTGCGGCTGCAGGAGGTGCGCAAGCACTTCCCGGTGCGATCCGCGCACCTGCTGGAACGCACGACCGAGCAGGTCCATGCCGTGGACGGGGTGTCGCTGACGGTGAGCCGGGGCGAGACGCTCGGCCTGGTGGGTGAGACGGGCTGCGGCAAGTCGACGCTCGCGAGGTGCATCGCAGGACTGGTCGGACTCACCTCGGGCCAGATCTGGTTCGAGGGCCGGCGGATCGACTCGCTCTCCACCCGTCAGATGCGCCCGCTTCGGCGGGACATCCAGGTGGTCTTCCAGGACCCCTACGGATCGCTGAACCCCCGGCGCCGGGTCGGGTCGATCATCGGGGACCCGTTCGCGGTCCACGGCCTCGTGTCCGGGACAGCCCGGCGCCGCGCGGTCCAGGACCTGATGGAGATGGTGGGGCTCAACCCTGAGCACTACAACCGGTTCCCGGCCGAGTTCTCCGGCGGCCAGCGTCAGCGGATCGGCGTCGCCCGCGCACTCGCGCTGCACCCCAAGCTCGTGATCTGCGACGAACCGGTGTCCGCCCTGGACGTGTCCATACAGGCGCAGATCATCAATCTGCTGCTCGACCTGCAGAGCGAGCTCGGCCTCACGTACGTGTTCATCTCGCACGACCTGTCCGTCGTCCGCCACGTGAGCGACCGCATCGCCGTCATGTACCTGGGCAGGATCGCGGAGGTGGCGCCCAGCGACGAGCTGTTCGACCGCACCCGGCACCCCTACACGCGGGCCCTGCTGTCGGCGCTGCCCGCTCCCGATCCCGACCTTGCCGACAGCCGGTCGAGGATCGTGCTGAGCGGCGACGTGCCGAGCCCGGTCCATCCACCCAGCGGGTGCCGCTTCCACCCGAGGTGCCCCAAGGCGACGCGCGAGTGCACCGAGGTGGAGCCGGACCTGGCGCCCGTGCTCGACGACGGCGCAGAGCACCTTGCCGCCTGCCTGCACCCCCTGGAGGTCGGCGAGGACCTCACCCGCGCCAGGCCATCGGTCCACCCGGCCGGCCGGACCGTGACCACAGAGGTGCCCACGTGAGCAGCGCCCCCCCGCTTCCCCGGTTGTCGGACGCGCAGCCGTACGGCGCGCCGGCCGGTGCCACCGCGATCCGCGGACGCGGACCCTGGACGCTCGCCTGGGAACGGCTGCGGCACGACCGGGTCGCCATGGTGTCCCTCGTGGTGATCGTGCTGATCGTCCTCGTCGCGATCTTCGCCCCCGTCTTCAGCGCCATCACAGGGCACGGCCCGGACGACCAGTACCGGCAGACCGGACTGACACCCGACGGGCTGCCCGTCCCGCCGAGCAGCGAGTTCTGGCTGGGCACGGACGACCTGGGCAGGGACATCCTGGTGCGCATCGCGTACGGGGCGCGGATCTCCCTGCTCGTCGGCGTCGCGGCCACGGCTCTCACGGTCGTCGTGGGGGTGATCGTGGGGCTGGCGGCCGGCTATCTCGGCGGCTTCGTCGACACGGTCCTCGCCCGGCTGGTCGACGTGGTCCTGTCGGTCCCGTTCCTGCTCGTGGCCATCGCCCTGGTCTCCGTCACCGGTCCGAGCCTCGCCGTGGAGGTGCTCGTCATCGGCTTCTTCAGCTGGGCCTCTGTCGCGCGGATCGTCCGCGGTCAGGTTCTCTCGCTGCGTGAGCGGGAGTTCGTCGAGGCTGCGCGGTCCGTCGGAGCGGGAACGGGACGGGTCATGTTCGTCGACGTCCTGCCCAACGTCCTGGCGCCGGTCATCGTGTACGCCTCGCTGCTGGTCCCGGTCGTGATCGTCGTCCAGGCGACGCTGTCGTTCCTGGGGCTCGGCCTGCAACCGCCGACACCTGACTGGGGCGGGATGATCAGCGACGCTCTCCCCTACTACCGCACGTCATGGTGGTTCGTCATATTCCCCGGCGCCGCCCTGCTCACCACCACTCTCGCGTTCAACCTCCTCGGTGACGGCATCCGGGACGCTGTGGATCCCCGAACCGACCGGCTCCTGAACGGGTAGGTGGCGCCGTGCTTCGCTTCCTCGTACGTCGGATCGCCCTCGGGATGGTCGTCCTCTGGCTGATCACGCTGCTCGTGTTCCTCCTGTTCTTCGTCGCTCCCAACGACGTGGCCCGGACGCTTGCCGGCCGCCAGGCGACACCCGACGTCATCGCGTCCGTCAACGAGCGGCTGGGTCTGAGCCAGCCGGTCTGGAAGCAGTACGTGGACTTCGTCGGGAACGCCCTGCACGGAAACCTCGGCTACGACTACTACCACCAGGTGCCCGTCACGACGATCATCGCCCAGGCGGTCCCCGTCACGGTCTCGCTCGCGGTCGGCGCGGCGGTGATCTGGCTCCTTCTCGGCGTCTCGAGCGGGGTGCTGTCCGCGGTGCGGCCCAGGACGGTGGCCGATCGAACGGTGACCGTCCTCGCGCTCCTGTTCTACTCGATGCCGTCGTTCCTGCTCGGCGTACTGCTGCTGTACTTCCTGTACTTCCAGCTCACGCTCGCCGGCTTCCCGATCTTCCCGGCAGGCGGTTACGCACCCCTGAGCGACGGAGTCCTCCAGTGGGCCCGCCACCTGATCCTCCCCTGGCTGTCGCTCGCCCTGCTCAGCGCGGCCGTCTACACGCGGCTGATGCGCGGCTCGATGCTCGACGTGCTCGGTGAGGACTACGTCCGGACGGCACGTTCCAAGGGGATCCGGGAGCGCCGGGTCATCGCCCTGCACGGCGTTCGCAGCGCGCTCACGCCCGTCGTGACCCAGTTCGGCATCGACCTGGGCACCCTCATCGGCGGGGTCGTCGTGACGGAGACGGTCTTCAGCCTGCCGGGGCTGGGGAAGACGGCCATCGACGCGATCACCCAGCAGGACCTGCCGGTGATCATCGGGATCGTGCTGTTCGCCGCTGTCGCAGTCGTGGTGGCCAACATCCTGGTCGACGTCGGCTACGCCCTCCTCGATCCCCGGGTACGGCTGCACTGATGGGTCGCCGCAACGGCGAAAGGGTCCCCGATCCTGCGCTTCCGCAGGTCGGGGACCCTTTCGGCCGTCCCTCCGAAGAGGGACGATCGCGTAGCCCCGACGGGATTCGAACCCGCGCTACCGCCTTGAGAGGGCGGCGTGCTAGGCCACTACACAACGGGGCCGTGCTTCGTGGGACGACGCCCCGTGAAGGGCGCCGGACCAGCGGACCGTGACGCTACCCGAGCGCGCGGAGAGCGGCCAAATCCACGGGGAGTGGTACCGCTCACGCGTCGGGCGATCGTCACGATCAGCTGGGGTACCAGGACTCGAACCTAGACTAACTGAACCAGAATCAGTTGGGCTGCCAATTACCCCATACCCCAAGGCCTTCGACCCTCGCGAGTCGACGACGCCGTGAATGATAGCCCGCCGC
>JAJXTD010000213.1 GCA_021784035.1 Actinomycetes bacterium
GGCCGCGCTCGCCGCGCAGGCGGCGGAGTTCCGCGTCCGCGTCGTGGCCGTCGCCGACGTCGACCGCGAGCCGGCGCTGCGCGCGGCCCTCGCCGCGCACGGCGTCTCGCCCAAGGTGCTGGCCGGCCCGGACGCGGCCGCCGGGGCCGCCGCCCTCCCGACCGACGTGGTCCTCAACGGGATGACCGGCTCGATCGGGCTGCGCCCCACGCTCGCCGCGCTCGCCGCGGGCAGCACGCTCGCGCTGGCGAACAAGGAGTCGCTCGTCGCGGGCGGCCCGCTCGTCCGTGCCGCGGCCGGGCCGGGCCAGATCGTGCCGGTGGACTCCGAGCACTCCGCCCTCGCGCAGGCGCTGCGCGGCGGTCGCGCCGACGAGGTGCGTCGGCTCGTCGTCACGGCGAGCGGCGGGCCGTTCCGCGGTCGGGCCCGTGGCACGTTGCTCGACGTCACCCCCGAGCAGGCGCTCGCGCACCCGACGTGGGCGATGGGCCCGGTCGTGACGGTCAACTCCGCGACGATGGTGAACAAGAGCCTCGAGGTGATCGAGGCGCACCTGCTCTTCGACATCCCGTACGACCGGATCGACGTCGTCGTGCACCCGCAGTCGATGGTCCACTCGATGGTCGAGTTCGTCGACGGCTCGACGCTCGCGCAGGCGAGCCCCCCCGACATGCGTCTGCCCATCGCGCTCGGCCTGTCCTGGCCGGACCGCGTGCCCGACGCCGCACCTGGCTGCGACTGGACCACGGCGTCGAGCTGGACGTTCGAGCCGCTCGACGAGGACGCCTTCCCCGCCGTACGCCTCGCGCGGCGCGCGGGTGCCGCCGGCGGTACGGCGCCGGCCGTCTACAACGCCGCGAACGAGGAGTGCGTCGGCGCGTTCCTCGCGGGCCGGCTGCCGTTCCTCGGGATCGTCGACACCCTGGCCGTCGTCGTCGAGGAGCACCTCGCGGCCTCGCCCGGGAACCCTCGCACGGTCGAGGACGTCCTAGCCGCTGAGGACTGGGCGCGCGCACGTGCCCGCGAGCTGACGGGGGACGCAGCATGAGGCTGGCACTCGAGGTGCTGGGCTGGCTGATCTTCCTCGTCGGGATCGGCTTCTCGATCGGCCTGCACGAGGTCGGGCACCTGCTGCCCGCCAAGGCGTTCGGCGTCAAGGTCACGCAGTACATGGTCGGCTTCGGCCCCACCGTCTGGTCGCGGCACCGCGGTGAGACGGAGTACGGCGTCAAGGTGGTGCCGCTCGGCGGCTACATCCGCATGATCGGGATGTACCCGCCGGCGCCGGGCTCCGACGGCACGATGCTGCGCGCCTCGACGACCGGGCGCTTCTCGGCCCTCATCGACGACGCCCGCAAGCAGTCGCTCGAGGAGGTCACCCCCGACGCCGTGGACCGCGTGTTCTACAAGCTGCCGGTTCGCAAGCGCATCGTCGTCATGCTCGGCGGCCCGACGATGAACCTCGTCCTGGCCTTCCTGCTGTTCACGATCGTGCTGTGCGGCATCGGCCTGCAGACCGCCACCAACCGCGTCGGTGCCGTGGTGCCCTGCGTGCCCACCGCGACGAACGTCGACGGCGCGAAGGCGGCCGACGGCAGCTGCGCGCCCTCGACGGCGACGCCCGCCGTCGTGGGCGGCCTGCGGGTGGGCGACCGGATCGTCTCCTTCGCCGGCACCCCGGTGAGCACGTGGGAGGAGGAGCAGGCCGCGATCAAGGCCGCGCCGTCCGGCGACGTCCCCGTCGTCGTCGAGCGCGACGGTCGCGAGGTGACGCTCACGATCCCGGTCGCGACGGCCGTCCGCCCGGTCTACGACGCCAACGGGGCGCCGACGGGCGCCACCGAGACCCGCAACTTCGTCGGCATCTCGCCCGCCCTGGAGCGGCAGACCGTGGCGGTCTCGGCCGTGCCGGGATACGTCTGGACCCTCACCACGGCCTCGGTCGAGAAGATCGTGACGCTGCCCGCACGCATGTGGGACCTCGTGCGCCAGACGTTCACCGACGAGCCGCGCGACCAGAACGGGATCGTCGGGATCGTCGGCGCGGGCCGGATCACGGGCGAGGCCGTGGCGCTGCAGAACACGCCGGTGCTCGACAAGACCGCGTTCGTGCTCGGCCTGCTCGCCGGCCTGAACCTGTTCCTGTTCCTGTTCAACCTCGTCCCGCTGCTGCCGCTCGACGGCGGTCACGTGGCCGGCGCGCTCTGGGAGTCGGTCAAGCGCGGCTGGGCCCGGCTGCGGCACCGTCCCGACCCCGGGCCGGTCGACATCGCCAAGGCGCTGCCGCTCACCTACGCCATGTCGATCGCGCTCGTGCTCATGGGCGCGATCACGGTCCTGGCGGACCTCATCAAGCCCATCACCCTCGGCGGCTGAGCGGGTTCAGCCGGTCGGCCACGCCACGTCGACGGCGAGGCGGTAGGGGCCGGTCGGCGTCAGGATGCGGATCCGCGCCGGGCCGAGCACGCCGACACCGGGAGCGGGGACGCAGCGCGAGCGGAGCCGCGCGGCGCGGCAGCGCGGTTCGGGGGATGATGGGGGCATGACCGTCGGACTCGGTATGCCCGCCCTGCCTGCTCCCGTCCTCGCGGAGCGTCGTCCCAGCCGCAAGATCCGGCTGAACCACCCCACGCACCCGGTCGAGGTCGGCGGTGACGCGCCCATCTCGGTCCAGTCGATGACGACCACGCTCACCAGCGACGTCAACGCGACCCTGCAGCAGATCGCCGAGCTCACCGCCGCGGGCTGCCAGATCGTCCGCGTCGCCGTGCCGAGCCAGGACGACGCCGACGCGCTCGCCGAGATCGCCCGCAAGTCGCAGATCCCGGTCATCGCCGACATCCACTTCCAGCCGAAGTACGTCTTCGCCGCGATCGACGCCGGCTGCGCGGGCGTCCGGGTCAACCCCGGCAACATCAAGCAGTTCGACGACAAGGTCGGCGAGATCGCGCGGGCCGCCAAGGACGCCGGCGTACCGATCCGGATCGGCGTGAACGCCGGGTCGCTCGACAGGCGGCTGCTCGAGAAGTACGGCCGGGCTACGCCGGAGGCCCTCGTGGAGTCCGCGCTCTGGGAGTGCTCGCTGTTCGAGGAGCACGACTTCCGCGACATCAAGATCTCGGTGAAGCACAACGACCCGGTCGTCATGGTGTCGGCGTACCGCCTGCTCGCGGCGCGCTGCGACTACCCGCTGCACCTCGGCGTCACCGAGGCCGGCCCCGCGTTCCAGGGCACGATCAAGTCCGCGGTCGCCTTCGGCGCCCTGCTCTCCCAGGGCATCGGCGACACGATCCGGGTCTCGCTGTCCGCGCCGCCGGTCGAGGAGGTCAAGGTCGGCAACCAGATCCTCGAGTCGCTCAACCTGCGCAAGCGCGGCCTCGAGATCGTCTCGTGCCCCTCGTGCGGCCGGGCGCAGGTCGACGTCTACACCCTCGCGGAGCAGGTGACCGCGGGCCTCCAGGGCCTGTCCGTGCCGCTGCGCGTCGCCGTCATGGGGTGCGTCGTGAACGGCCCCGGCGAGGCGCGCGAGGCCGACCTCGGCGTCGCGTCGGGCAACGGCAAGGGCCAGATCTTCAAGCGCGGCGAGGTCGTCTCGACCGTGCCGGAGTCGCAGATCGTCGAGACGCTCGTCGCGATGGCGCTCGAGATGGCCGAGGAGATGGGCGTCGACCCCGAGTCCGGCGAGAGCGTCGACACCCCCGTGGTCACGGTCTCCTAGCCGATCACGCGCGGCTGCGGCCACAGGAAGTCGACGCGGTGCGACCGGCCGGACCGGTCGGTCAGCCACACCTGAAGCTCCGGCCGCGGCAGCCCCGCCCGCAGCATGACCCCGCGTGAGGACGACTCGAGCGGTGACTCCGACCGGCCGTCGGCCACGGCGAGCGCATCCCGCAGCGCCCGTCGGTCGCGCTGCCAGGTGAGCCGGTCGTACGCCGACCAGAGCGCGTCGAGGCCGTCGCGGCGGGCCGCGGCGTCGAGCGTCACGAGCGCGTGCTGCAGGGGTCGGCGCCGGGCCAGGTCGAGCGCCGTCCGCGCCGTGCCGGTGCACCCGACTCCCTCGACCTGCACGAGATCGGGGGCTGGCACCTCTCCGAGCCGGCGGTGCGTACCGGCCAGGACCCGGCCGTGCCGCGGCGCGGTGACCCAGACCTCGGTCGGCCAGTCCCCGACGTGGGGCAGGGGCAGCTCGAGCAGGACCGCTGCGGAAACATGGGACACGACGCTGCCGTCGCCGAGGGCCAGCAGGGCCGATCGCGCCTCGCGCACGTGGTCCGCCCGTCGGCACGTCCACCCGTCGCGGTCCGGGGTGTTCGATCCCGGCGGGTCGGCCGTGGGGAGGGCCACGATCCCCTTGCGCAGCCGGACGAGCGCGCCCGAGGTGACGGCCGCGCGCAGCTGCCCGGGGGTGATGCCCAGCGCGAGGACGTCCCCCACGGACACCGGGTCGGACCCGAGCTCGCGGCGCACGTGGTCGGCGGTGGCGAGCGGCCGGTGGATCGCGGGCACCGTCGCAGCGTGCTCGCGCGGGGCCCGGCCCGTCCGGACCATCCACAC
>JAJXTD010000214.1 GCA_021784035.1 Actinomycetes bacterium
CAGGGCCTTGCGCTGTGGGTCTCCGGGGGCGCGAAGCCCCTTCCCGCCACCCCGACTGCCGCCGCCCGCTGGCGCCTGGTGCCCGTGGTGCCGGCCGTCCCGACGTCCGGGCTCCAGCTGCAGTACGGCACCGCCACCAGCGGTGCGACCTGGACCACCGTCGGAGCCACTCTCCCGCTCGCGAGCGGCTTCACGTCCACCGGCTCCGGCCCGGGCGTGCGCATCGAGCTCCCGAACGGCACCACGCGGACCGAGCCGACGACCGTCGTCCAGACGACGTCCGCTCCCAGGTCCACGGCGTGGACCACCGTGTCCCTCGTCGACCCGCAGGCCTACCTCGCGTCGGTCGTCGCCGCCGAGATCGGTCCCTCGTCCGCGCCCGCGACTCTGCAGGCCCAGGCCGTCGCCGCGCGCACCTACGCGACGCGCCTCGCCGTCGTCTACGGCAAGTCACGGTCGTGGGACGTCTGCTCGGTCACGACCTGCCAGTACTACCCGGGGGTCGCGACCGGCAACGTGGCTGCCGCACCGGCGCGCGACCGTGCGCGCACGTATCCCGCCACGACCACAGCCGTCGCGGCGACCGCCGACCAGGTGCTGCTCTACCAGGGGGCCCCCGCCCTCACGATGTTCGCGGCGGCCAACGGCGGGTACACCAGGAGTGGCGGTCTCGCGTACCTGCCGGCCAAGGCGGACCCGTGGGACCAGGCCTCCGGCTCGGCCTCGAGCGTGTGGCGCGCGACGCTGCCGGTGTCCGTGCTGACCCGCCTCGTGCCGGCCGGAGACCGGGTCACCTCGGTGGCGATCGGCGGCCGCGACGGTCACGGTGACCTCGGCGGCACCCCGACCGCGGTGCTCATCGACTCGGTGTCCGCGTCGGGCGCGGCGCACCGTACCTCGACGACGCCGGGACGCGTCCGCTCCCTGTGGGCCTGGCCCACGGCCCCGACCGGTCTGCGCTCGGACTGGTTCGCCATCCTCGGCGCGACCGTGCCGGTGCCCGGGGCCTCGGGGCAGGCCCGCGGGAACTCCACTGCGGTTCCCCCCGCGCCGGCCCTGCCGTTGCGGATCGGAAGCCGCGGCACCGCCGTCCTCAAGGTGCAGCAGCTGCTCAAGGTCTCGGCCACTGCCTACTACGGGCCGCTCACCACCGCTGCGGTCAAGCGCTGGCAGGCCGCGAGGCATCTCCCGGCGACCGGCGTCGTGGACGCGCGGACCTGGACCGCCATGCGGCTCACCCCCGTCATCTCCTCGGCGACCGTCGTGCGGCCCGCGCTCTCCACTCGGCCGCAGATCTCCCCGGCCCTGCCGCTCAAGGCTGGCAGTCGAGGCACGGCGGTCCGCAGCGTGCAGCTGCTGCTGAAGGTCTCGGCCACGGCGTACTACGGGCCGCTCACCACCGCGGCGGTCAAGCGCTGGCAGGCCGCGAAGCACCTCCCCGCGACCGGCGTCGTGGACGCGCGGACCTGGACCGCCATGCGGCTCAGCCCCGCCGTCACGACGGCGTCGCCGACCAAGCCCGCTGCGACCAAGCCTGCCGCGGTCACCAGAATCCTGCTGCGCAGAGGCAGCACCGGCTCCTACGTCGTCCGGCTGCAGCGGATCCTGCACGTGAGCGCGACCGGCTTCTACGGCCCGCTCACCGCCGCGGCGGTGCTGCACTGGCAGAGGGCACACCGGCTCCCGGCCACCGGCACCGTCGACACGAGGACCTGGACCGCGCTCGGCCTCCCCCGCCGATAGCCGCGTGCGGGACCGCTCCGAATGTGACATCCGGCCGCGAGGAGGAGACTGGGTCTGCGCGGTCGACGCGCACCACGCGGGTCGACGAGCGGGTGCCCCCGCGCAGGGCCGCCAGGAAGCAGGGCGTCATGAGATCCGCCCCCGCCGACATCGTCGAGACCTGGCCCACCGGTCTGACGCTGCACGACCGCTGCGACCGCTGCGGATCGCAGGCCTACGTGCTGGTGTCGCTCGCGACCGGCCGACTTCTCTTCTGCGCCCACCACTATCAGGAGTACGAGGCGCGGCTGCGCCCGCTCGCGACCTCCGTGTGCGACGAGCGGGAGCGGCTGCACGCCGTCTCGTGACCCGAGGCTGACGCGTCGTCGCGGTACGGCGTACTGCTGTCACGGCCGCGCAGCGCCGGTGCCACTCGTCCTGGCGTCTCCACGTCGTCTGCACGTCGCGTGCATCCGCGGCGAGAGGGCTCGGCCCCGCGAACGCTGCACTCCGGGGCGGTACGCGCATCACCGACGCCCGGTTCATCGGCTGCCTCGAGTGCGTCCGCGCTCAGCGCGTCCCCCGGCAGCGGGATGTCCGGACGCGCCGAGGGCCCCACCCGGCGACGCGGGTGGGGCCCTCGGCGTGGATCACGTGGTCGGCGCGGGCGGGGCCGGCGGCGTCGTGTTCGTGACCGTGAAGCAGTCGCGCCCGGCGAGGCCCTTCGCCGTCGCGACCACCGGCAGCGTGGCCGGGCTGGTGTCGTCGGCCTTGACCAGCGTCAGGCAGTACGACGCGGGGGCCGAGCCCTTCGGCACGCTGATCGTCCCGAGCCAACTGGTCACGACCCGGCTGCGACCGACGCGGTGGGTGGCGACGGTGAACGTGGCGGCGACCGCACCGGAGCGCCTCTCGACCACGACCACCTTCACCGAGGTGGGGTTGAACTTCCGGTCGAAGTCCTTCACCTGGACCCGCAGCCGCACGGTCGCACCGGCGGCGGTGACGTCGTAGGACGCCTTCGACCCGATGATCTGCAGGGCGCTGACGACGAAGCGCGGCTTGGGCGCTGGCTTGTGCGAGGCCGCGGTCGCCGATGCGACGGGAGCGGCCACGAGGGCGGTGACCGCTGCTGCGGCGACGAGGGTACGGGCGAGGCGCATGCTGCGACGTCCTTCCGGTATCGACGGCGTCCACCGTCTCGGGAGGGGAACGCCCCCCGTTACCGCCGCGTTACTCCCCTGCGGGGGCGTCGCCCGGACGGAGCAGCGCTGAGCACGACTCCGGGCACGAGATCACTGCACGTGCGACATTCATGACACAGAGTAACCGGGTGGTGACGACCCCATGGGACCGCCCTGGGCGCCCGGATCGGACCGCTCCGAGCCGGTCCTGAGAGGCTCTCCCCATGACCACCGCGCTCCTCGTCATCGATGTCCAGTACGAGTACGTGACCGGCGGGCTGCCGATCGTCCACCCGCCCGTCGAGGGCTCGCTCGCCCGCATGGGCGAGGCCGTCGACGCCGCGAACGCCGCCGGCCTGCCCGTCGTCCTCGTGCGCCACACGGAGCCCGACCCGACCGGTGGCCTCTTCGTCGCCGGCACGCCGGCGTGGGAGCTGCACGACGTCGTCGCCGGGCGCCCGCACGACGCCGTCGTCGACAAGCGGCTGCCCGGCTCGTTCACCGGAACCGGGCTCGAGGCGCTCCTCGCCGAGCGCGGTGTCGACCATGTCGTCGTCGTCGGCTACATGACGCACATGTGCGTCGACACCACCACGCGTCAGGCGATGCACCTCGGGCTCGACGTCACGGTCCTCGACGACGCCACCGGCACGATCGACGTCGCCGACGACCTGCCGGCCGCGCTCGTGCACCGCGTGGAGCTCGGCGTCCTCGGGGACGGGTTCGCGACCGTCACCTCGACGTCGGACTGGGTCGCGTCGCTCGCGTGACGCGCTCGACATGACCGTGCTCGACCTCAACGCCGACCTCGGCGAGGGCGTCAGCGGCGACCCCGGCGTCGAACCCGCGCAGCTCGACGACCTTCTGCTGCAGGAGATCACCAGCGCCAACGTCGCCTGCGGCGGCCACGCCGGCGACGGCGCGTCGATGTCCAGGGTGTGCCGCCGCGCGGCGGGGCTCGGGGTCGCGATCGGCGCTCAGGTGTCCTACGCCGACCGCGCGGGCTTCGGCCGCGTCCGGCTCGACGTGCCCCACCGGACGCTCGTCGCGCAGCTCGTCGACCAGGTCGTCGCCCTGCGCCGACACGCGACCGACGCAGGCAGCGACGTCACCTACCTCAAGCCGCACGGGGCGCTGTACAACGCCGCGGCCGACGACGCCGAGGTCGCCCGCGCCGTCGTCGACGCCGTGCTCGCCGACGCCGAGCGCACCGGCACCGCGCTGCCCGTCCTGACCCTGCCCGGCTCCGTCCTGGCGACCGTGGCCGCTGAGCGCGGGATCGTCGTCGTCGCAGAGGCGTTCGCCGACCGCGCCTACACGCGAGCCGGACGCCTGGTCCCCAGGTCCGTGCCGAACGCGGTGATCGACGACGAGTCCGACGTCGTGGCGCGGGTCGTGCGGCTCGCGACAGAACGCGTCGTGCGCAGCATCGACGGCGTCGACGTCGATGTCCCGGCGCGCTCGGTCTGCCTGCACTCCGACACCCCCGGCGCGGCCCGCACGGCCGCCCTCGTCCGCCGCGCGCTGCACGACGCCGGTGTCGAGGTCCGCCCGTTCGCGGTCGCGCCGTGACGCGCGTC
>JAJXTD010000042.1 GCA_021784035.1 Actinomycetes bacterium
ACCGGTGTCAGCCGTGCGTGTGCAGGGCGGCGTTCAGGCCGCCCCAGGACCCGGACCGCTGGCGGGCCTCGAGCGCGCCGGTGACCGAGTTGCGCCAGAACTGCAGGCCGGGGAGGCCGGACAGCTCACGACCGCGCACCACCTCGCCGTCGGGGAGGGTGATCTTCGACCCCGCCGTGACGTAGCAGCCGGCCTCGACCACGCACCCGTCGCCGAGGGAGATGCCCACGCCGGCGTTCGCGCCGATGAGGCAGTGCTCGCCGATGGTCACGACCTCCGTGCCGCCGCCCGAGAGCGTCCCCATGATCGACGCCCCGCCGCCCACGTCCGACCCGTTCCCGACGACGACGCCCGCGGAGATGCGGCCCTCGACCATCGAGGACCCGAGCGTGCCCGCGTTGTAGTTGACGAAACCCTCGTGCATGACGGTCGTGCCGGCGGCCAGGTGGGCCCCGAGGCGGACGCGGTCGGCGTCGGCGATGCGCACGCCCGAGGGGACGACGTAGTCGACCATCCGCGGGAACTTGTCGACGCCGTGGACCGTGACGACACGTCCGTCCCTGCGGGCGTAGGACTGCACCGCGGCGAGCCGATCGACCGGGACGGGACCGACCGACGTCCACGCGACGTTGGCGAGCAGCCCGAAGACACCGTCGAGGTTGACCGTGCGCGGCGCCACGAGACGGTGCGAGAGCAGGTGCAGACGCAGCCAGACGTCGGCGGCGTCGGCGGGCGCGGCCGACAGGTCGGCGACGGTCGTCGTGATCGACACGGTCCGCACGCCGCGGAGGTCGTCGCTGCGGTCGTGCTCGCCGAAGCCGTCGACGTGCACGGGGGTCGCCGTGAGCGTCGGTGCGGGGAACCACGCCTCGAGCAGGGTGTCGCCGGCGTACGTCGCGAGGCCGATGCCGGAGGCGGGCGAGGAGAGCAGCGTCATGCGCCCAACCTACCGAGCGCCTGACGTCCCGCGGGTCGTGGCTAGGCTCGGGGGCGTGACCGGCACTCCCTCGCTCGACCTGTCCAGCGACGTCGTCGAGCTGCTCCGCGCGCTCGTCGACATCCCCAGCGAGTCGCGGCACGAGGCGGCCATCGCCGACGTCGTCGAGCACGCGCTGTCGGCGTATCCCCACCTCGACGTCGTGCGCGACGGGCACACGGTGGTCGCGCGCACGCGGCTCGGTCGGTCCGAGCGCGTCGTGATCGGCGGCCACCTCGACACGGTGCCGGCGAACGAGAACATGCCGTCGCGGCTGGTGACGGTGGATGGGGAGGACCGCGTCTACGGGCTCGGCGCCTGCGACATGAAGGGCGGTGTGGCGGTCTCGCTGCGGCTCGCGGCCGCGCTCACCGAGCCCACCCGCGACGTCACGTGGATCTACTACGAGGCCGAGGAGATCGACTCGCAGTACAACGGGCTGCGCCGTCTCGCCGAGGAGCGCCCCGAGCTCCTCGCGGCCGACTTCGCGGTCCTCATGGAGCCGTCGAACGCCGTGGTCGAGGCCGGTTGCCAGGGCACGATGCGCGTCGACGTGCGGACCAGCGGCACCCGTGCGCACAGTGCCCGCGCGTGGATGGGGCACAACGCGATCCACGACGCCGGGGAGATCCTGCGCCGGCTCGCGGCGTACGAGCCACGCCAGGTCGAGATCGACGGGCTGCGCTACCGCGAGGGGCTCAACGCCGTGGGCATCCGCGGGGGAGTGGCCGGCAACGTCATCCCCGACGAGTGCGTGGTCTCGGTGAACTACCGGTTCGCGCCGTCGCGCTCGGCGGCCGAGGGCGAGGCCCACCTGCGCGAGGTGTTCGACGGGTTCGAGGTGACCGTCGTCGACGCCGTCGACGGCGCGCTGCCGGGTCTCTCGCACCCGGCGGCCGAGGCGTTCGTCGCCGCCGTGGGCGGCACGCCGAGCCCGAAGTTCGGCTGGACCGACGTCGCCCGGTTCACCTCGCTGGGCGTGCCCGCGGTGAACTTCGGCACGGGCGACCCGTCGCTGGCCCACCACCGCGACGAGTACGTCCCGGTCGCCGACCTGCACCGGGTCGAGGCCGGCCTGCGCTCCTGGCTGACGTCGTGACCGACGACGAGCTCGAGCGACTGGTGCGCCGCGAGCCGCCGCGCGGCTACCGGGCCCTGCTCGCCGGGTCGATCGCGTCGGGCGTCGCGTGCTTCCTCGTGACGATCGCCATCTCGCAGCTGCTCGTGCCGGCGGACGCGGCGAGCAGCGTGGAGCTCACCCCGCTGCTGCTCGTCCTGCTGGCGCTGTTCGCCGTGCTGCTGGCCGCGTGCATCGCGCTCGGCTACGTCGCCGCGCGGCGCAAGCCACCGAGCGACTGACCCGCTACGCCGCGACGCGCGCGACGACCCGCGACGCGGGGCGGTCCGGGTGGCTTCCCCCGGGCCGCCCCGCGTCGTCGGGGCAACTCCCTCAGGGCGCCGGCCTCAGGCGGCGCCACGCTTCAGCCGGGCGGCCACCGCCACCGTGCGCGCGGCGAGGTGGTCGATCGCGTTGAACTCCTCCTCGGCGGGCGCGGCCGCGCCGTTGAACGACACGTGCGAGACGCCGTAGGGGTTGCCGTCGACGAACTTCACGGCGGGGTCGGTGTAGCCGGGCGGCACGATGATGCCGCCGAAGTGGTAGACGGAGTTGTAGAGCGCGAGCAGCGTCGTCTCCTGGCCGCCGCGCTTCGTCCCGGTGGAGACGAAGCCGGCGTAGACCTTGTCGGCCAGCCGGCCCTGGGCCCACAGCGGGCCGAGCGTGTCGAGGTACTGCTTGAGCTGCGCGGCGATGTTGCCGTAGCGGGTCGGCGAGCCGAACAGCACGACGTCCGCCCAGTCGATGTCGTCGCTCGTCGCGACGGGGACGTCGGCGGTGGCGGCGGCGTGCGCCGCCCACGCCTCGTTCGAGGCGACGGCCTCGGCGGGGGCGAGCTCGGCGACCCGGACCAGCCGGACCTCGGCGCCGTTCTTCTCGGCGGCGGCGGCGGCCCGCGCGGCCATCGTGTGCACGGACCCGGTAGCGCTGTAGTAGATGACCGCGACCTTGACGGCGTTGCTCATGGGGGCTCCAAAGTTGTTGTACGTTCAACGACACATCTAGTTGAACACACAACTATCTCCCCGGGCAACCCCGGGTCCCGCTGACCGGTGCGGCGGCGGGGGCGCCTGGCCCCGGAGTGCGCGGCGCGGGCCCGGTTGGGGCTAGCGTCGACCCGTGACGACACCCGAGCCGCCCGTGCCCGACGCGTCCGACGGGTCCGCCGCTCCGCACCGCGTCCAGGGCCCGGTGACGCTGCGCCGCGCCCAGGTCGAGACCTCGACCATGGACCAGCGGCTGCTCGACACCCGCGGCCCCAGCGACTGGCTGCACACCGACCCGTGGCGCGTCCTGCGCATCCAGGCCGAGTTCGTCGAGGGCTTCGGCGCGCTCGCGAGCCTCGGGCCCGCAGTGAGCATCTTCGGATCGGCGCGGACGGTGTCGACCGCGGCCGAGTACGCCACCGCGCGCAACCTCGCGGGCGCCCTCGCCCGCAGCGGCTACGCCGTCATCACCGGCGGCGGTCCCGGGATCATGGAGGCGGCGAACCGCGGCGCCTGCGAGGCCGGCGGGGTGTCCGTCGGCCTCGGCATCGAGCTGCCGTTCGAGCAGGGCATGAACGAGTGGGTCGACATCGGCGTCGACTTCCGCTACTTCTTCGCGCGCAAGACCATGTTCGTCAAGTACGCGCAGGCGTTCGTCGTGTTCCCCGGTGGCTTCGGGACGTTCGACGAGCTCTTCGAGGCGCTCACCCTCGTGCAGACCGGCAAGGTCACGTCGTTCCCCGTCGTCCTCATGGGGGCGTCGTACTGGGGCGGCCTGCTCGCCTGGCTGCGCGACCGTGTCGCGGCCGAGGGCAACATCTCGCGGGGCGACCTCGATCTCATCCACGTCACCGACGACGTCGACGAGGCCGTGCGCATCGTCGACGCCGGGGTCCGTGGCCACGACGGCGGCGGGCCCGCCGAGATCCACGCGCCCGTGGAGGCCTGACATGCCGTCGGTGGCCGTGTTCTGCGCGTCGAGCGAGGGGATCGACGAGCGCTACGCCGTGCTCGCGGGCGAGGTCGGCTTCGCGCTGGCCCGTCGCGGCTGGACGCTCGTGAGCGGCGGGGGCTCGGTGAGCTGCATGGGCGCCGTCGCGCGCGCGGCCCGTGCGGGCGGTGCGTACACGATCGGCGTGATCCCACGAGCACTCGTGGAGCTCGAGGTCGCCGACCACGGCGCCGACGAGCTGGTCGTGACCGAGGACATGCGCGAGCGCAAGGGCGAGATGGACCGGCGCAGCGACGCGTTCCTCACCCTCCCCGGCGGGATCGGGACGCTCGAGGAGCTGCTCGAGATCTGGGTGGCGCGATCCCTGCGCCTGCACGACAAGCCGATCGTCGTCCTCGACCCCTGGGGCGACCTCGAGCCGCTGGCGCTGCTGGTCAGCGGGCTCGTGGAGGCGGGCTTCGTCCGCGACTCGGCCGCGGCGCATCTCGTGTGGACCTCGACGGTCGACGACGCCGTTGCCGCGATCGAGCGCGGGTGGGCGCAGGCCGGTCAGGCCCGGGCCGTGGAGCCGACCGCGGCCGAGTGGCTCGAGGCCGAGCCGTGACCGCCGCCGCCCGTCCCGGCCGTCACCAGACGCCGGGCACGAGGGCGTGCGGCACGGCGCGCCGGTACTCGGCGTAGTCCGGGTACGCCACGGAGAGGAACTCCTCCTCGACCCGGCGCTTGAGGTCGAGCTCGACCGCGAGGAGGAGCGCCACCAGCAGCGCCCACGGGCTGGTGAGCAGCGCGAAGCCCACGGACATGAGGATCAGGGAGCCGTAGATCGGGTGGCGGACGACGGCGTAGATCCCCCCGGTGCGCAGCCGCTCGCCCTCGAGCGGGGCCGGCACCGCGGTGAGCGCGGAGCCGAGCCCCGTGAGCGCGAGCACCGCGCCCACCGCCCCGGCGACCAGGAGGGCGGCGCCGAGCACGCCCGCCGTCCGCTGCACCGGCTCGGGCCAGGACCCGCGGGTGAGGAGCCCCACCACGGCGATGGCGGCGAGCAGCGCGAACTGGAGCGCCACCCAGCCCTGTCCGCGGCTGCCGAGTCGGGGGATCACGCCGCCGAGTCTGCCGCAACCGGTCGGTCACGGCAGGCCGTACTCAGGCCAGTCCGCGCCGGGCGACCGCGGGCGGGCGCGTCCCCGCGATCGAGGCCACCATGTCGAGCGTCTGACGCGTGGCGGCGACGTCGTGCGCTCGGTAGACGCGCGCGCCGAGCCACGCGGACACCGCCGTCGTGGCCAGCGTCCCGGTGAGCCGGTCCGTGGGTGCGGCGATGTCCAGCGTCTCGCCCACGAAGTCCTTGCGCGACAAGGACACCAGCACGGGCCACCCGGTGGCGACGAGCTCGGGCAGGCGCCGCGTGGCCTCGAGGGAGTGCCGGGTGTTCTTGCCGAAGTCGTGGCCGGGGTCCACGAGCACGGACTCCCGGGGCACGCCCAGGGCGACCGCCCGCTCGGCCTCGGCGACGGTCGACGCCACGATGTCGGCGACGACGTCGTCGTACTGCACGCGGTGCGGCCGGGTGCGCGGCGTGGCACCCCCGGTGTGCGTGCAGACCAGGCCGACCCCGAACTCCGCCGCGACGGCGGCGAGCCCGCGGTCGTGCCCGCCCCACGCGTCGTTGAGCAGGTCCGCGCCCTCGGCGCAGGCGACCCGGCCGACCTCGGCGCGCCACGTGTCGACGCTGATGACGACGTCGTGCCGGGCCCGCACGGCGGCCACGAACGACGCCGTGCGGCGGATCTCCTCCGCGGCATCGACCGCCGCGCCCGGACCGGCCTTGACGCCCCCGATGTCGATGATCCCCGCGCCCTCCGCGACCGCGCGGTCGACCGCCGCGAGCGCGGCGTCGTCGGAGAAGGTCGCGCCCCGGTCGTAGAAGGAGTCGGGGGTGCGGTTCACGATGGCCATGACGACGGTCTCGTCGTCGCCGAACGTATGGCGACCCAGGCGCAACGGCACGGCGCGGACTCCTCCCGGCGACTCGCCGAGGGCAGTGACCCCCGACTCCGCCAGCGTGGCATGCTCGTGCCCACAGCGCCCCGACGGGGGCGGACGACCGCCGCGAGCGACCCGCCGCGGGCCCGAGGAGTGAGCGCCGAGTGACCCTGCCGTTCATGATCGCCGCGATCGCCGTGGTCGCCGTCGTGGCGCTGATCGCCGTCGGCCGGCTCGGTGAGCTGCCCGAGGCTGAGCCCGACCGCACCCCGCTGGCGCTGCCGGTGGATCGCCCGATGGACCGCGCCGACGTCGACGGCGTGCGCTTCGCCGTCGGGATGCGCGGCTACCGGATGGACGAGGTCGACGACGTCCTCGACCGTCTCGCCGCCGAGGTCGACCGGCGCGACGCCCGGATCAGCGAGCTCGAGTCCCGCCTCGCGGCGCGCGGCGTGCCGCGGTCGGAGCCGATCGACCCCGGGGCATGAGCGGTCGGTCCGACCTCGTCCGGGGCGCCGACGGCGTCCTGCGCTGCCCGTGGGGCGCCGGCACCCCGGACTACCAGCGCTACCACGACACCGAGTGGGGCCGCCCGGTCCACGGCGACGTCGCCGTCTTCGAGCGGCTCACCCTCGAGGCGTTCCAGTCGGGCCTGTCGTGGCTCACGATCCTGCGCAAGCGCGAGGCGTTCCGGGCCGCCTTCGACGGCTTCGACATCGAGCAGGTCGCGGCGTACGGCGCCGCCGAGCGCGAGCGGCTGCTCGTCGACGCCGGCATCGTGCGCAACCGGGCCAAGGTGGACGCCACCCTGACGAACGCCCGGGCCGCGAGCGCCCTGCGGGCCGCGGACGGCGAGGGCGCCCTCGACCGGCTGGTCTGGTCCTTCGCGCCCGCCGCGCGCCGGGCGCGGCCCCGCCGCCTCGCCGACCTCGCCGCGAGGACACCGGAGTCGGCGGCGCTGGCCAAGGAGCTCAAACGGCGCGGCTTCGTCTTCGTCGGTCCCACCACGATGCACGCCGCCATGCAGGCGATGGGGCTGGTCGACGACCACCTGGCGGGCTGCGCGGCCGCGCCCTGACGCCCCTCGCGACGCCCGATCGGCCGGACCGCGCCGGGGCGGCGGTGCGAGCAGCCGTCCGGATCAGGGATAATGCTCTCCGAGGAGATCGCGCTGCCCCGTCGGGCGGCGCGACGAGCTGACAAGGGGTGCAGCATGGCCGCCATGAAGCCGCGTACGGGCGATGGCCCGCTCGAGGTCACCAAGGAGGGTCGCGGCATCGTGATGCGCGTCCCGCTCGAGGGAGGCGGCCGTCTCGTGGTCGAGCTGACCCCGGACGAGGCACGCGATCTCGGCGCCCAGCTGACGACCGTCGCGGGCTGACCGCCCACCTGCGCTACGCCGACGGCCCCGTCCCCGCGAGGGGGGCGGGGCCGTCGGCGTCTGCGGGTCCGGCGCGTCGTACCGCTAGCGGCGCACGGCGGTCAGCAGGCCGTCGCCGACCGGCAGCAGGGCGACGAGCCAGCGCTCGTCCTCGCGCAGCGCCGTGAGACACCCGCGGATCGCGATGGTGTCCGGGTCGCGCTGGGCCGGGTCGGCGACCTTGTCGTGCCAGAGCGAGTTGTCCATGGCCAGCACGCCCCCGGTGCGGAGCAGGCGGGCCGCCTCCTCGACGTACTCGGGGTACTCCTCCTTGGCCCCGTCCACGTGCACGAGGTCGTACGACGCGTCCGCGAGCCGGGGCAGCACCTCGAGGGCGCGACCGGTGATGAGCCGGGTCCGGGACGCCGAGACGCCCTCGGCGGCGAACACCTCCCGGGCCTGGCGCTGGTGCTCCGCCTCGATGTCGACCGAGGTCAGGACGCCGTCGTCGCGCATGCCGCGGAGCAGCCAGATCCCCGACACGCCGGTCCCGGTGCCGATCTCCACGACGTGCCGGGCGCCGAGCACGGCCGCCAGGAGGCGAAGCGCGGCGCCGCCGCCGGGGTGGATCGGCACGCAGCCGAGGTCGCGGGCGCGCTCGCGGGCGTCGGCGAGCACGGCGTCCTCGGCCACGTACGCCTCGGCGTACTCCCAGCTGGTTCGGAACGCGGCGAGCGCGCGAGCTTCAAGGTCCACGCCGCGAGGCTATCCCCGCGGCCCGCCCGGGGCGGTCGCAACGCGCACGCGCTCCGGGAACCCCGGACCGGGCCGGATCGTCGTCGTGATGGGTGATCCGCTCCCGGCGGGCATCTTCTCAGTCGATTCTCAGGCACCCTCGTGCTGGCGGCGTTTCGCCAAGCGCGGGACAGGGAAGGCACCATGGACATCGCGACCGGTGGGACGAGGAACGGCCTCGCCCTGCTCGACCGGTTCGTGGCAGCCCCCGAGGAGCTGGGCCCCATGGCCGACCCGTCGCGAGAGACCGAGCGGCACGCCGCCCCACCGGCGCCGTGGGCCGCCCCGTCCTGGGACGACGTCGTCCGCGACCATGGTGCGCGCGTGTACCGCCTCGCCTACCGCCTCACCGGCAACCAGCACGACGCCGAGGACCTCACGCAGGAGGTCTTCGTCCGCGTGTTCCGCTCCCTGTCGCAGTACACGCCCGGCACGTTCGAGGGCTGGCTGCACCGGATCACGACGAACCTCTTCCTCGACCAGGTACGCCGCAAGGCCCGCATCCGCTTCGAGGGCCTGCCCGAGGACGCCGCCGACCGGCTCCCCTCCCGTGAGATCGGTCCGGCCCAGCTGCTCGACGACCGCAGCTACGACGCCGACGTCCAGGCCGCGCTCGACGCGCTGCCGGCGGACTTCCGCGTCGCGGTGGTGCTCTGCGACATCGAGGGGCTCAGCTACGAGGAGATCGCCGACCTGCTCGGCATCAAGCTGGGGACGGTCCGCTCGCGGATCCACCGTGGCCGGGCACAGCTGCGCGAGTCGCTGGCCCACCGCACGCCGCGCACCGCGCAGCGCCTGCCGGCGGGTGGGGTGCCGTGAGCCGCTGCCTGGGTCCGCGCGTCGCGGACCTCGCCGACGGCCGGCTCGAGCCGGCCGAGGCGGAGCGCGCCTTCGCGCACGTGGCCGTCTGCGGCCCGTGCCGCAGCGCCCTCGAGGCGCAGCGCGCCGTCATCTCCCGGCTCGACGGCGCGGCCCCGGCCGAGCCGTCGGCGGACCTGCTCGCCCGCCTGGGCGGGATCCCCGGCCCCGACCAGCTGCGCTCGGTCCCGCCGCAGGGCGGGGCGGGGCTGCGTCCCACCGGCGCCGCCGGCCGGCACCCCACGGGCTCGACGCCCGGATCGACTCGGCCGGAGCAGCGCCGGCGGCGCGGCCGGGTCGCGGCCGCCGGAGCGGCCGGTGCCGCGGCGGTCGCGGTCGCCGTCGCCGTCGTCGTCGGGGGGTCCTCGGCACTCACCGGGGCCGTCGGCACGCGCCCGGCGATCGCGCCCGTGGTCGACACGCTCACCGACGAGCACGCGGTGAGCGCCGACCAGATGCCCCTCTCCGGGCCGCGCATCGTGACCGTGGGCTACGTCGACCCCTCGGCGGCCGCGGACACGCAGTCGTCGCCCCGGCCGTGAGGCGGCGCGGACTCCTCGCCGTCGGGGCCGCTGCCGGGCTCGGTGCCCTCGCCGTCGGCACGCTCGCCGTCCTCGGCTCCGTCCCGTCGGCGTCGATCGGTGCCGACGAGTGGTCGGGCTGGACCGGACGCATCGACACCGCCTCGGTCGCCGACCGCGCGGCCATGACCCCGGACGACGCCGTCGCCGTGACCCTGCTCGCGCGGTCGGCGACCGCGGCCTCGTCGGTGGCCTACGCCGGTCGCGCCGTCACCTGGGACCCGTCCGGCACGACGACCACCGACCTCACCCACATCCCGGGGCGCGGGACCATCTCGCTCGCGGTCGGCGCACCGGCCACGGCGGCCCGCCTCGCCCCCGACGGCCGCTCGGGCTCGTTCGCCGACGACGGCCGCCCGCTGGCCCTGCTGCGCGACAACTACCGCGTGCTGCGGCAGGCCGACCTCGACACCACGGTGGCCGGGCGCCCGGCCGAGGCGGTCGTGGCGGTCGATGCCGACGGCCGGCTGGACGCCCGCTACTGGCTCGACACGGCCACCGGCCTGCTGCTGCGCAAGGAGCTGCTCGACGCGAAGGGCCTCGTGCGCAGCCGCACCGCCTTCGAGACCTTCCGGCTCGGCGTGCCCGCCGGCACCGTGGTCCCCGCCGCGGCGCCGGACCCGTGGACCGAGCCAATGACCGCGGCCGGCCTCGCCGCCGCCCGGTCGCACGGTTGTGCCTGCCCGGAGTCCCTGCCCGGCGGCCTGGCGCTGCTCGACGCCCGACGCGCCCCCGCCGGGTCGGTCTCCACGATGCCGGTCGTGCACCAGCTGTTCTCCGACGGTGTCGCCACCGTGTCGCTGTTCTCCATCGCCGGCGGCCTGTCGAGCGCCGACGCCGACGGCCTCGCCGCCCGCGGCTTCCACCGCGAGGAGCTCGGCGACCACACGGCCTGGGTCCGCGGCGGTACGGCGACGGAGCCCACGGCCACGGTCGTCTGGGCCTGCTCGGACTACGTGCTCACGCTCGTGACGGACGACGCCAAGGACCCGCTCGGGACGGCCTCCGCGGTGCTCGCGGCGTACCCGCCCGCGCCGGACCCGGGCAGCTCCTCGCTGTGGGCGCGCATCGCGCGCGGGTGGCACCGGCTGACCGGGGGCGAAGCGTGAGGAGGGCCACCACGGTCGTCGCCGTCGTGGCCGCCCTGCTCCTCGCGATCGGCTTCGCAGCCGACCGGGCCGTGGCCGCCGTCGCCGAGCGCACCATCACCGACCGGATCGAGCAGTCCGTCCCCGGCGCCTCGTCCGTCGAGACGTCGATCCACGGCGTGCCCGTCCTCACCCAGGCGCTGCGCGGGTCGCTCGACCACGTCACGGTCACCCTGCGCGGCGTCCCGAGCGGCTCCGGCCCCGCGATCGACTCGGCCGTCGTGGACCTCTACGACGTCACCACGTCGTCGCCCCGGACCGCGGGGCGCGTCGAGGCACGGGCCGAGGTGACCACGGCCGAGCTGCAGAAGGCGCTCGGCGACACGTGGCGCATCCGGCCGGACGGCGACGCCTTCGCCGTCGAGTGGACCGGCGGGCTGCCGGTGCGGGCCCGCGTCGTCCCCGTGGTGCGCGACGGGAAGCTCGCCCTCGACCTCGAGTCGGTGACGGTGCTGGGGGTCCGGGTCGGCGGCTCGTCGGTGCCGGCCGCGGTCACCGAGCAGATGTCCGCCCTCGCCGCGTCCGTCGGGGCGCTGCCGCTGGGCCTCGAACCGACCGCCGTGACGGTCACGCCCCGCGGCGTCGAGCTCGTGGCGACGGGCACGGACGTGAACCTCGAGGCGGCCTGACCACCCGCCCGGACCCTCAGCGGGCCCACAGGTGCGTCGCAGGGTCGGCATCGGCGAGGATCGGAGAATGACGGCGTACCTCGGGGGTCCGGAGCACGGTCCCGGAGATCTGCGGTCCGGCACGGAGACGGCGGGAGACGTGATGAACGAGAGCACTGGGGCACCGACGAGCGGCTCGGCACCGGGGGGCGCGGTCGACTTCCCGGCCCCGGACCCGGGCAGCCGGGTGCCCGGTCCGCCGTCCCCCGTCCTCGCGGCCGCCGGCCCCGCGCCCGCCGGACCGGGGTACGACGCGCCCGCGTACGACGCGCCCGGTTACGCGGCGTCGGCGTACGACCCGCCCGAGTACGGAGCGGGAAGGTACGGCGCTGCGGAGTACGGCGCGCAGGACGCCGCGCCCACGGCGTTCCCCGCACCGGCGGAGGATCAGGCGCGCGCCGCGGCCCCGCGTCGCTCGGGTCCGGGTCGCATCGTCGCGCTCGCCGTGGTGTGCGGCCTGCTCGCCGGAGCGGTCGGCGGGGTCGGCGCCTACCTCGTCGCCGACCGGGTGGCGGGCAGCAGCCTGACCTCGCCCGGGACCGCGCTCCCGCAGTCGGACGCCGCGCTGTCGGCGCGTCCGGACGGCTCGATCGCGTCGGTGGCCGCCGCCGTGCTGCCGACGGTCGTGCAGATCGAGGAGCGCACCGGCAGCGGTGGGGGGACCGGGTCGGGCTTCGTCCTCACGAAGGACGGGTACATCCTCACGAACAACCACGTCGTCGCGGGCGCCGTGGGCGGCGGGACCCTGACCGTGCGGTTCCAGGACGGGACGACGAAGCCGGCGAAGATCGTCGGGCGCGACACGTCGTACGACCTCGCCGTGGTGAAGGTCGACGCCACCGGGCTCACCCCCTCGACGCTCGGCAACTCCGACGGCGTCGTCGTCGGTGACACCGCGATCGCCATCGGCTCGCCGCTCGGGCTCGAGGGCACCGTCACCTCGGGCATCATCAGCTCGCTCAACCGTCCCGTGACGGCCGGCGGCTCCGGCGAGAGCTCGTTCATCAACGCGATCCAGACCGATGCCGCGATCAACCCCGGCAACTCCGGTGGCCCGCTCGTCGACGCCCAGGGCCGGGTCATCGGGGTCAACTCGGCGATCGCCTCGCTCGGCCAGAGCGCCGCCGGCGAGCAGAGCGGCTCGATCGGTCTCGGCTTCGCCATCCCGATCAACCAGGCCAAGCGCGTCGCCGAGGAGATCATCTCGACCGGGAAGTCGAGCCACCCCGTCATCGGCGTCTCGGTCGACCTCACCTACCCCGGGCCGGGCGCCCAGGTGAAGGCCGTGACCCCCGGCGGCCCGTCGGACCGGGCCGGGATCAAGGCCGGTGACATCATCCTCAAGGTCAACGGCCGCGCCGTCGCCGACTCGACCGAGATGATCGTCGCCATCCGCAGCTACACCCCGGGCGAGACCATCACCCTCACGCTCAAGGACGTCACCGGGACCCGCGACGTGCCGGTGACCCTCGGGTCCGACACCAGCTCCGGCTGACGGCAGGACGTACCCTGGTGGCCCGCACCCGAGGTGGGTGCGGCACCCCGCGGGAAGGACCCGGCACGTGTTCTTCGACATCGGCCCTGGCGAGTTCCTCGTCATCGCGATCGTCGCCGTGCTCATCGTGGGTCCCGAACGGCTGCCGAAGATGGTCGCCGAGGGCGTCCGGTGGCTGCGCGTCCTGCGCGACCAGGCGGCCAACGCCCGGCGCGAGATCGTGTCCGCCGCCGACTTCGACCCGGCGATCACCGACGAGCTGCGCCGCTCGGTGAACGACATCGCCGAGCTGCACCCCAAGCGGCTCGCCGCGTCGTTCCTCACCGACGTCGCCGACGCGGCACCGGCGGCGGCACCCGTGCCGCCGCCCCCGGTGAACTCCTTCGGCGCGTCCGCGGCATCGACGTCGCTCGGTCCCCGACCGGCCGACGCGCCCCCCGCGACGCAGGCCGCGCCGCCCGCCGCGTTCGACCCCGACGCCACCTGACCCGCGGCCGCCCGCCGGTCAGCCCAGCGCCGCGGGGCGCAGCGGCAGCGCCGGCTCGTGCAGCTCGAGCAGCCAGCCGGGGACCGCGTCGCCGTCCTCGGCCCACGCCGCGTCGTCGCAGCCGACGAGCGCCCGCCGCCAGGCCAGCGCCCGGGTCAGCGGGCCGACGCGGATCGCGAGCCCGACCTGCCGGCGCAGCGCCCGGCGGTCGGCGACGTCGGTCCAGGCCTCGGTGTAGGCGTCCGCGAGCCGGGCGAGCACCGGGTCGTCGGCGTCGAGGCCGTGGTGGTACGCCACCGAGCGCAGCGTCGCGAGCATCGTGCCGAACGGGTGCCCGACGACGGCGTCGCCCCAGTCGAAGAACACCGGCCCGCGGTGGAACACGTTGTTGTCGTGCAGGTCGTCATGCTGCAGCGCCGGTGGGATCCCGGCCGCGGCGAGCTCGGCACAGGCGTCGGCGTACGCCGGCAGCAGCGCGCGCAGCCGCGTCGCGTCGTCGGCCGTCAGCGCGGCCGGGCCGGTGGCCGCGGCGAGCTCGTCCACCAGGGCGGCGAGGCGCGCGGGCATCCGCTCGGGGCGCAGGTCGTCGACGCCGAGCGAGACGAACCGGTCGACGTGCGGCTCGGTCGCCCGTTGCGTCTCGGCGTACGCCGCGAGGATGCGCGCCATCGCGTCGATCGGGGTCCGGCCGCCGTGGGCCTCGCGCGAGGTCGGGCCGCCGTCGGGGAGCAGCGTCCAGCCCTCCTGGTCCCGGGTGTGCAGCGGGAACGGTGTGTTCGGGATCCCGAGCGCGGCGAGGGCGCCGAGCACGAGGGACTCGTGCCGCGTGCCGTCGCCGTTCGCCTTGAGCCACACGGGTCCGGCGAGGTCGGTCTCGAGCCGCAGGACGGTGGACCACGGGCGCACGTGCGGCTGGCTCCAGCCGGTGCGCCGGACACCGGAGCGCCCGAGCTCGGCGTCGGCCCAGGCGAGGGCCGCGCGCTGCCAGCCGGGGTCGGACCAGCGGCCCGGCGTGCTCAGCGGTGCCGTCGCGGTCTCTTCCTTCGTGGCTGTCGTCGGGGTCGTCACCGCCCCATGGTGGTCGAGGTCAGTGCCGTCCCGCAGGTGTGATTCCGAGCGAGAGCCCCGCGAGGCCGCGGGCGCGCGTGCCCAGCCGCGTGGCGATCTCGCGCAGCACGGTCGACGCCGGGGCGTCGGGGTCGCTCACGACGAGGGGACGGCCGGCGTCGCCGCCCTCGCGCAGCCGTACGTCGAACGGCACGCGGCCGAGCAGCGGGATCTCGGTGCCGAGCTCCGCGCTCAGCGTGTCCGCGACGACCAGCCCGCCGCCGGAGCCGAACAGGTCCATCGGCTCGCCGCAGTGGGGGCAGGGGAACGACGACATGTTCTCGATCACGCCCGCCACGCGGGTCTTCGTCTGCTGGGAGAGCATCCCGGCCCGGATCGCGACCTCGGCCGCCGCCGTCTGCGGGGTCGTGACGACGACGAGCTCGGCGTCCGGCAGGAGCTGCGCCACCGAGATCGCGACGTCGCCGGTGCCGGGCGGCAGGTCGAGCAGCAGCACGTCGAGGTCGCCCCACCACACGTCGGCCAGGAACTGCTGCAGCGCCCGGTGCAGCATCGGGCCGCGGAACGCGACGGGCTGCGAGACGCCGCCCGGCTTGAACGGCAGCATCGAGATGACGCGGACGCCGTAGGCCTGCGGCGGCATGATCAGGCCCTCGACCATCGTGGGGGGCTCGGTGACGCCGAGGAGCCGCGGGATGGAGTGGCCGTAGATGTCGGCGTCGACGAGACCGACGGACAGCCCGGTGGCCGCCATCTGGACGGCGAGGTTCGCGGTGATCGAGGACTTGCCCACGCCGCCCTTGCCCGACGCGATGGCATAGACGCGGGTCAGGTTCCCGGGCTTCGCGAACACGATCTCGCGCTCGTCGTGGCCGACGAGCGAGGAGCGCAGCTCCTTGCGCTGCTCCTCGCTCATGACGTCGAGCTCGACCTCGACCGCGGTGATCCCCGGCACGGCCCCGACGGCCGCGTGGACGCGGGACGTGATCGTGTCGCGCATCGGGCAGCCGGACACCGTGAGCCACACGGCGACGCGCGCGACGCCGTCGACGACCTCGCGCGACTTGACCATCCGCAGCTCGGTGATCGGGCGGTGGATCTCGGGATCCTCCACCGTGGCGAGGGCGGCGTCGACGAGGTCGAGCAGGCTGTCGGACATGCAACCGATGCTACGTCGGGCCCGCGGACCGCATGGACGCGGCGTCGGCCCGCGGCTCAGCCGGGCGGGGCGGTCGCGTCGTGGTCGCGCGGGATCGCGCGCAGCACCTCGGCGAGGGTCGTGCCGCCGCGCCGGGCCACGGCGATCGCGTGGTCCAGGAGCGACGCCGTGCCCGCCTCGCGGGCGATCCGGCGGACGAGGTCCTCGTCGGCGCCGTCGACGAGGGCACGACGAACGGCGGGGCCGATCTCGAGCATCTCGACGACGGCCGTGCGTCCGGCGTAGCCCGTCCCGGTGCACGTCGGGCAGCCGACGGCGCGCAGCCACCCGCCGTCCAGGTCGTCGACGCCGAGCCCGCGGAGCAGCGCCTCGTCCGGCTCGTCGGGCACCGAGCACTCGCGGCACGGGACCCGCACCAGCCGCTGGGACACGACGAGCGACAACGAGGAGGTGACCAGGTACGCCGGGACGCCCATGTCGACGAGCCGGGTGACCGCCGACGCCGCGTCGAGGGTGTGCAGCGTGGACAGGACGAGATGCCCCGTGAGGGCGGCCCGGACGGCCAGCTCGGCGGTCTCCTGGTCGCGCACCTCGCCGACGAGGATCACGTCGGGGTCCTGGCGGAGCGCGGCGCGCAGCCCGCGGGCGAAGCCCATGCCGATCCGGTCGTCCACGGGGACCTGCGTGATCCCCGGCAGCTCGATCTCCACCGGGTCCTCGAGGGTCAGCACGTTGCGCTCGTGGTCGGTGCCGGCGGCGATGGTGGCGTAGAGCGTGTTCGTCTTGCCCGAGCCGGTGGGGCCGGTGAGGAGCACGAGCCCCTGGGGGCGGGCGACCACCTCGAGCAGGAGCTCGCGCTGCGCGTCGGTGAGGCCGAGCGCGGCGAGCGACGGCAGCCGGCTCGACGCGGGCAGGATCCGCACGACGACCTTCTCGCCGTGCAGGCTCGGCAGCGTCGAGACCCGCAGGTCGACGCGCTCGCCGTCGACGCGCACCAGGGCCCGTCCGTCCTGCGGCAGCCGCCGCTCGATGACGTCGAGCTCGGCGATGATCTTGAGCCGGGCCGTGAGGGCGCTGCTCCCCGAGCGCGGCAGCGACATCGCGTCCCGGAGGACGCCGTCCACGCGCATCCGGACGCGCACGCCGTCGCGCTGGGGCTCCACGTGCACGTCGCTCGCCCCGTCGCGGACCGCCTGGGCGAGCAGGCGGTCGACGAGGCGGATCGTGGCCGCGTCGGTGCTCGGGTCGACGTCGTCGGACTCCCGCTCCACGGGCGTGACCTGGTGCAGGAAGTCGCGGACGAGCTCGCTGTCCTCGCTCTCGGTCCACGCGAGGCGGAGCGCCTCCCGGATGCGGCTCTCCGCCGCCACGTGGACGTCGAGCTCGGTGCAGCCGGTCAGGGCACGCACGTCGTCGAGCGTCACGACGTCGACGGGATCGGCGACGGCGATGGACAGCCGCGGACCGCGCCTGGCCCAGGCGACGACGCTGCTCCGCTCCGCGAGGGCCCTCGGGAGGCTGCGGGCGACCTCGGCGTCCACCGCGGTGAGGTCGAGGTCGACGAGCGGCAGCGCGTGCTGCTCGGCGAGGGCCAGGGCGAGGTCGGCCTCGCTCACGAACCCGAGGTCCCGCACGATCCGGCCGAGGCGCCGCGTGCCGCCGGCGGCCTGCCGCTCCGCCAGCGCGACGGCCAGGTCCTGCTGGTCGATCAGGCCGAGCCGGAGGAGGACGTCGCCCAGCCGGGCGCGGCCCGCGGGCTCGTCCGTCTCGGGGCGGGTCACGAGGGGAGCACTCACCTCCGTGACATCGGCAGCCGACCGCGCGCCGTTGAGGGCCCGGACGGGGTCAGGTCGGGTCGACCGTCCCCTCGGACCCCACGAGCTCGTCGTGGTTGTCCGCCGCATCGGCGTCGGCCTTCGGCTTCTTGCGCTTGCGGCCGCGCTGCTCGCGCTCGTCGAGGTCGTCGAGCAGGTCGCGCAGCTCGCTGCGCAGGTAGTCACGGGTCGCGACCTCGCCGAGCGCGACGCGCAGCGAGGCGATCTCCCGCATGAGGTACTCGGTGTCGGCGATGAGCCGGTCGGTCCGTGCCCGGTCGTCGTTGTACTGGACCCGGTCGCGGTCGGCCTGGCGGTTCTGCGCGAGCAGGATCAGCGGCGCGGCGTACGACGCCTGCAGCGACAGCAGCAGCGTCAGGAAGATGAAGGGGAACGGGTCGACGGCGATCTTCGTCAGGTTGAACAGCACCCACGCGACGATGAACGCCGTCATGTAGCCGATGAACCGCCACGAGCCGAGGAACCGGGCGATGCGCTCGGACAGCCGGCCTACGGCCTCCGGGTCCACCGAGGGGCGCAGCGAGATGCCCCGCTCGAGCGGCTGGTCGAGGCGGGGACCCCGGCGCTCGTCACGCTCACGCGCCATGGGTCACCTCCTCGTCGCCGTCGAGCGCGGAGTCGGCGTCGCGCCAGTTCTCCGGCAGCATGTGGTCGATGACGTCGTCGACGGTGACCGCGCCGAGCAGGTGGTCGCTCTCGTCCACGACGGGCAGGGCGACGAGGTTGTACGTCGCGAAGTAGCGGGTGACCTGGCTCAGCGGCGCCGTGGGCCCGATGGGCTCGAGGGAGTCGTCCAGCACCGCGGACACGAGCGTCGACGGCGGCTCGCGCAGCAGCCGCTGGAAGTGCGCGACGCCGAGGTACTTGCCGGTCGGCGTCTCGAACGGCGCGCGAACGACGTACACCTGCGCGGCGAGCGCGGGGGACAGGTCGGAGTCGCGGACGCGGGCGAGCGCCTCGGCCACCGTGGAGTCCGGCGGGAGGATGACGGGCTCCGGCGTCATCATGCCGCCGGCGGTGTAGTCGTCGTAGCTGAGCAGGCGGCGTAGGTCCTCGGCGTCCTCGGGCTCGACGAGCGCGAGCAGCGCCTCCTGCGTCTCCACCGGCAGCTCGGAGAGCAGGTCGGCGGCGTCGTCCGGGTCCATCTCCTCGAGGACGTCGGCGACGCGCTCGTCCTCGAGTGCCGCGACGATCTCCACGCGGTCGTCCTCGGGCAGCTCCTCGAGGACGTCGGCGAGCTTCTCGTCGTCGAGCGCGGCCGCGAGCTCGATGCGGCGCTTCGGCGTCAGCTCCTGCAGCACGTTCGCGAGGTCGGCCGGGCGCAGCTTCTCGACCGTGGCCAGCAGGCTCTCCACCCCCTGGACCGGGTCGGCGAGGCTCAGGCCCGACACCGCGTTCCACTCGACGACGAGGGTCTCGCCCCGGCGGCGGAAGCCGGAGCCCGCCTTGCGGACGAAGATCCGGCTCACCGACCAGTCGCGGGTGCGCTCCTGCTGGATCCCGACGTCCTGAACGGTGACCTGCTCGCCGGTCTCGAGCAGGGTCACGCGCTTGTCCAGGAGCTCGGCGAGGACCAGCGTCTCTCCGGGGCGCTGCTCGAAGCGGCGCATGTTGAGCAGGCCGGTCGTGACGACGGCACCGGCGTCGATGTTGGTGACCCTGGTCATCGGGCAGAAGATGCGTCGGCGCGGCTGCACCTCGACCACGAGGCCGAGGACGCGCGGCGCGTTGTTGCCGTGCCGGAGCGTGACGACGACGTCGCGCACCTTGCCGACCTGGTCGCCGCGGGGGTCGAACACGGCGATGCCGGCGAGGCGCGCGATGAAGACCCTCGTCAGCGCTCCGCTCATGC
>JAJXTD010000215.1 GCA_021784035.1 Actinomycetes bacterium
GCTCAACCAGGCGGTCGAGAAGGTACGCGCGCTGGACTTCTCCGACGTCGCGCTCGTGACCGGCGACACCACCCTCGCGAGCGATCCGCGGATCGTGTCGGGGACCTTCGACCCGGGGACCGGCGCGGAGCCCGTCGTGTATGTGGGCACGGGCACGCTGAGCCCGCACGCGACGACCGAGACGCACAACAACACGACGTACCAACTCTACGAGTACATCACCCAGCCGGCGGGGCTGCCGGGAACCCGGCGGCTCACCGTCGTCGTCACCTGGACCTCGCAGGGCAGCACGCACTCACGGCAGGAGTCGACGATGGTCACGGCCACGCGTCGCGGCCTTCCGCTGCCGCGCTTCCTGCTCGCCTTCTCCTCGCCGTCTGCGCTGTCCCGCGGTGCCTACACCTACGCCACTTACGGCATGCGGCTGAAGAACTACGGCGCCCGGGACTCGTGGAACATCGCCGGGCCCTCGGGCACCTGGTCCTACGTGGTCGACACGAACAAGGACGGCGTGCTGCAGAGCACCGAGACCACAGCGCTGACGGACACCAACGGCGACGGGATCATCGACACCGGTCCCATCGAGACCAACGCGGAGCTGTTCATCCTCGCCACCACGAAGACGTCGGACGACGTCGGCACGGGGCAGACCTTCACCTGGAAGTTCACGTCGGTGGCCCAGCCGCTGGCCAGCAGCGCCTCGCAGCAGCTCACCGGGACGCTCAACGTCTCGGGTACGCCGTCCCCGACGCCCACCCCCACGCCCACGAGCACCGCGTCCGGGAGCCCCCAGACCCCCTGGCCCTTGCCCGCGCCCTCGTGCGCCACCAGCTGCACGCTTCCGGTCGGCACACTGCACGAGCCGACCTTGGGCGACCACCTCACGTCCGGGATCCCGTCCACGTGGGACCTCAACGGGCTTGTCCAGACGGGACAGCACAACTACTCCATGGAGATGCCCGGATCCGTCGGCCGCTACCTGGGTCGCGGGGGAGTCCTGGCGACCGACACGAACAAGCTCGTCGTGGCCGACTGGCGACAGCAGGCCACGTCGAAGATCACCGTGCAGCCCGGCCAGGCGGTCCTCTACCTCTACGTCTCCTGCCTCACCGGACCCACCTCGGAGACGGTCAACGTCGGCATCGGGACGTCGAGCGCGAACGCACCGAGCTACGGGTCCTACACACAGCAGGCGACGGGCACCGCGACCCTGACGACGTGCGACGGCACCTTCCGCCAGCTCGCCGTCCCGGTCACGATCTCGTCGAGCTTCTCGGTGACGAAGAACAACTGGCTGGTGGTACGGGCCGTGCTGCCCTCGACCGCCGTGAGCGACGTCCGCCTCGGTTACGACGACTCCATGTTCGCGTCGACGGTGGTGATCCCCCAGTGACGATCCACGAGAGGTTCCGCACCCGGCTCCGCGAGGACCACGGACTGACGCTCATCGAGCTGCTGGTGACGATGGTCCTGGTGTCCATCGTGCTCACGCTCACGATGTCGGCGTTCCAGGCGAGCTCCCGCGTGTACAACGCCACCGACGACGACGCGAGCGGCCTCTCCGACGCCCGCCAGGTCGCGGAGCGGCTCGGCCGCGACATCCGCAACGCGCGTGGCGTCGACTCGGGCGCGACCACCGACAAGCTGGTGCTGTGGATCGACGCAAACTCCGACTACATCCGGCAGAGCACGGAGAGCGTGACCTGGCAGCTCCAGCCGAGCACGTCGTCGCCGGGACACTTCGACATCCTGCGCATCTCCGGTGGGGCGACGACGGTGGTCGAGGCGCGGTCCCTGGTGAGCCAGATCGCCTTCACCTACAACGTCCCCGCACCGAACACCACGGTCGTCACGACCGAGGTCTCCTACGACGCGTACGTCGGGACGGGCGCGGCCGCGCGCACCCTGTACTTCGTCGATCGTCTTCGCAACGTGGGTCCCTGAGGAGATGGCGATGGTGTTCCGCGACCGGCTCAGGTTCGCACGCGGTGATGGGGACGACGGCTTCGCCCTCGCGACCGTGCTGCTCGTCATGGCCCTGGTCACCACCCTGGTGATGATCACGGCGGGCGTCGTCATGGCCAGCCTCCGCTCGAGCGGCGACCACGACAAGTTCGAGGGCGCGGTCGGCGCCGCCGAGGCGGGCGTCGACACCACGCTGAGCAAGCTGCAGGCCAACCAGAAGTACTCGGCCGGGCCGGCGATCAACCAGACGTTCGCGAGTGCCGACGCCGAGCGCCAGTGGGCCTACACCACGCTCATGGCGCAGGTGGCGGCCGGTGTCCCGTACACCAACACGGGGACGGGTCAGTTCATCGCGATCCGGCCGCCGGACCGCAACGTCGTCTACTCGTTGGGTTGCGTGCCCACCTGCGGCACGAGCCTCGCGGCGCAGCGGCTGCTCAAGGTGGAGTACCTCTTCGCGCCGTACAAGCCCGGCAACGCGATCCTGACCGCCGGCAACCTGTCCTTCTCCTCGTCCGTGACGGTCGACGTGACCGCCGGTGGTCCCGGAGGGGCCGCCAACGTGCACACCAACGGCGATGTCGTGGGCAGCGGTTGCTCGCAGACGGTCAACGGCCAGGTCACGTCCTCGGGCACCTTCAACCTCTGCGGGAGCGTGGGCCTCCCGGGAAGCGGCGGCAGCCAGCCGACGCAGAGCGTCCCGACCGTGGCGCCGCGCTTCCTCTACGACGAGTTCGCGACGTCGTACACCTCGAACTGGTACGACCTGTGCCCGGACGGCAGGGTTCGGTCCCCCAACACCGTGTCCGGCAGTGACCCCTGCACGGGGGTCGAGCTGGCGAACGAGTCCGCGGGCGGCACCTACCGGGGCTGGAGCTTCGTCCCGGGCAGCGGCACGACGCCGCCCACCTGGAACATGTTCGACACCACGTGGGGCGACGGCGTCTACTACGTGTACCAGGGCAACGCGAACATCTCCCGCAACATCATCGCCAACTCGATCTCGGTGATCGCGGAGTCCGCGCCGACCGGTGGCACCTCCACCACGTGCGGCAAGCTCGGCGGTGACATCTACGCCCAGGGCGTCACGATCAACAGCGCGGCACTCCCGGGCGTCATCTTCGTGGCGCAGGGCCAGTTGTCCGTGTCGTCGAACTTCACGGCCGGGATCGGCGTGTTCGCGGCGGGCGACCAGGTCTACATCGAGACCTCGAGCACCGGCATCCGGGGGACGGTCATCGCGAACGACATCTGCACGGCGAGCGGCAACGTCGACCAGGTGAAGAACGCGGTCATCGACTACGACCAGAACGTCGAGATCCCGCTGGTCGACATCGTCCGCACCACGCAGTGGCTCGAGCTGCAGCCGAACGCGAAGTGACACGGGGGCGCTCGTGTCGCCCACGCGCCTGCGCGGCGGGGGGTCGCGCGGGCTCTAGGGTCACCGCGTGACGATGACCTCCGACACCACGATCGCCCTGCTGTTCGCCGCACTGGTCGGGCTCGCCATCGGGTCGTTCCTCAACGTGGTGATCTACCGCGTGCCGGCGGGGCTGTCGCTCTCGCACCCGCCGTCGCGCTGTCCGCAGTGCGAGACACACATCCGGCCCCGCGACAACGTCCCGGTGCTCGGCTGGCTTCTGCTGCGCGGGCGGTGCCGCGACTGCGGCGCCCCGATATCCGCGCGCTATCCCCTGGTGGAGCTGCTGACTGCGGTCGTCTTCGTCCTCATGACGCTGCGCTTCGGCGTCACCGCGGTGCTCCCGGCGTACCTCTACCTCGCGGCGATCGGCATCGCGCTGGCCTTCATCGACCTGGACACGAAGCGGCTGCCGGACAAGCTCACCCTGCCGTCCTACGCCGTGGCCCTCGTGCTGCTCGGCGTGGCGGCGGCGGTCGACGGCACGTGGGACGCGCTGCTGCGGTCCGTCCTCGGCGGCCTGATCCTGGGGCTGTTCTACGGCGTGCTGTGGTTCGTCTACCCGGCGGGCATGGGCTTCGGCGACGTCAAGTTCTCCGGAGTCCTCGGCATCTACCTCGGCTGGCTGTCCTGGGCGACGGTCGCGCTCGGCGGGTTCCTCGGCTTCCTTCTCGGCGGGGTGGTCGGCGCGGCGCTCCTGCTCACCAAGCGCGCCACCCGCAAGACCGGCATCCCGTTCGGGCCCTTCATGATCCTGGGAGCGCTCCTCGCCATCCTCTGGGGACAGCCGCTCGTCGACTGGTACGCCGGCGTCGCGTTCGGCGCCTGATCGACCCATGAACCTGCGCGCGGGACCGGGGAATCGATCCTCAGCGCGGCCTCAAGCCCGGCACACCCCCAGCCGACATCGGTAGGGAGAGCCACCAGAACCGGCGGTGGCAGGCGAAGGGTGAGAACCGTGGCTGGTCGTACCGCCATCGGCCTGGACATCGGGACATCGAGCGTCCGGGCGGCGCAGG
>JAJXTD010000043.1 GCA_021784035.1 Actinomycetes bacterium
CTCGGCCCGGTGAACTTCACACCCGTCGCCTTCTGGCGCGGAAGCTTGGCGGTCTCTCGGGCTGAGGCACCCACCTCACGAATGTGGCTGCTGGACGCCCGATCAGCTTGACGTGCAGGCGGGGCTCTGCGCGCTGCCGGTCGAGTTGGTGACAGCGAGGAACATGTTGTTCCAGCCATTGATGCCTTGCCCGCTGACACTGATGGTGGTCATGGCGATGTCCATGCCGTCGGAGACTGCGTACGGGTAGAAGCTCGGCGAGGACTGCACCATGTTCAGCGCCGCGCACAACGGCGCCGGGTGCGGCGCGCCTGGGACGGTATCTGCGTTGGCGGGGACGGCGCCGACGGTCAACGCTGCGCCACCGATCGTCAACAACAGTGCGACTGCCGCGCGGGCGATGATGCGCTTGGTCATGACAGGTGTCCTTTCGGGCGTCGGGTCAGCCGGCCGGGTAGATTGCCCAGCCGTACATCGTTCCGTCCGGCTCGATCGTCCACGTCCACCGATCGGTGCACTGGCCGTCATAGTCCGAGCACCATGAGCCATCGGTCGGGCCGGAGAAGACCAGTTCCTGATCGGGCGGGACGCTCACCGTGCCGGTGTAGTTGTCTCGGCCGCCGACCGCGTCGCCCAGACCGTCATCCGTGCCGGAGAAGTGCGTGTTGGTCACGTGCACGCCGTTCTCCACGATGTCACCGAAGCAGTCACAGGATCCGTGCCAGCTGTAGTGCGTGACCGTGGCGGCGTCCGGCGGCGTGCCGGCCGATGCGGGTGCCGCCGGGGTCGTGAACACGGCTGCGGCGAGTGCCATCGCGATGACGAGTGCCTTCTTCATGGGGAACCTCCCGATCGACCTGATGGGAGACGGTGGATTGCGGACTCGACGATCGGGCGCAGTACGCGAACCGAGTCGCGGTCCGTCGCGACGGCGCGCGCGGCAGCCTCGGCCGACCGGGCCGGGTCGAAGGCCCACCCCTCGAGCGCGACGGCAGTCGTCTGCTCATCGCGCAGTACCGAGAGGCTCGTTACCCCGAGGGCGGCAAGCGCTTGGGCCACCCCGGGCCCGATCTCTGCCGCCGGCTCCTGATTCGAGACCAGGAGGACAAGAACACCCACCGTGCCCCCAGTTGCGAGGTGCCGGACCATGCCGACCCGCCCGACACTAGGCAACCGGGAGGGAGGCGATCATCGGGGAACTCCCGCATCCAGGGAGGGCTCGGTCGAGGAGCGGAGACGGTGGGCCAGCTCGGTCCGATTCCTCGCGCCGCACTTGGCAAGGACGTTCGAGACGTGACGCTCCACCGTCTTGCGGGAAAGGAACAGCATCCCGGCGATCTCCGGATTGGAGTTGCCGGCGATGACCAGGCGAGCGATCTCCAGCTCGCGCGCTGTGAGCGTGCGTGTGTCGGGCCCGCGTCGCCAGGTGCGTACGCCGAGGGCCCGCAACTCGTGAATCGCGAGCCTCTGTTCGCTGAACGCTCGCATCCGCCCAGCCTTGCCGGCCGCGTCGCGCAACGCCTGCACGCCTCGTGCCCGGTCCACCCTGGCACAGGCAAGGGCAGCGTCGAGCTCGATCCAGAGTCGCATCAGCTCGTAGCCCACCGACGAGGCCTCGGCTGCCGCCTTCTCGAACAGCGGGATGCTCGCGGCTGGGTCCGCGTGCATCGTCAGCAGCGCCGCGATGTAGGCGCGGCGGACCGCAGGCCCCCCGTGCGGCTCCGGATGTGTCGCGTCCCACCGCTCGAGAGCCTCCGTCGCACCGACGGTGTCTCCGATGCGGGCCTGGACCTCTGCGGCATGCAGCAGCGACTCCCACAGGCACCGCCCGCAGCCGGCGGCATCGGCATCCTCCGCCATCGAGCGAAGCAGACGGGCGAGCTCCTCGGGGTCGGGTGCGGCGAACCGGCCGACCAGCCCGATGTGCAGCAGGCGGATGAGGAGGCGGAAGTGACGGTCGGACTCGGCGGCGATCGCCTGCCGGATCGCGGCCACGTTGCCCTGCCAGTCGCCACGGCTGGCATCGATGCTGTGCGCCACCGCCTGCAGCTGAGCGACGGTGAACCGGCGGGGCGGGCCGACACGAGTTGCCAGCGCCACCGCCCGCTCCATCAACTCCGCGGCCTCGTCCAGACGGCCCATGTGGTGGGCGATCCAGCCGGCCCAGTGCGTCGCCTCGACCTCCAAGCTGGGCAGCGCGAGTCGCCAGGACTCGTCCAGGATTCGACGTGCGCGTGGCTCGGCGGCCCGCGGCAGCCCTTCGAACTGCAACATCGAGAACACCCGATCCGACGCGGCCGCCAACGCATCGGCGGGATCGCGGGCAGCGGTCTGGATCAGCTCCGCGCACGCGGCGACGGTGTCCGCGTCGGCGCGGCGGATCGCCGCGTCCAGTTCGCAGCGCACGGCACGTAGGTAGGCGCCGCTCTCCCTGTCGCTCAGTGCAGCGACCGAGCCCGCCCGCTCGACCAGCTGCTGAGCCGCCGCCAACGCGCGACTCACGATCGGCTGAGCCTGTGCGACGAGATTCTCCAACCACAGCAGCGCCTCTGCGTCACAGGCATCGGCCTCGATGGCAACCACCATCTCGCCGCCCGAATCCTGCAGCGCCTGTGCTGCGAAGGTGTGGACGTCTGCCGCCCGCCCGAGCCGGAAGGCGGCTGCCGCCGCAGTCAGGGCTGCCTGCGCCCGTTCCCGTGGATCGGGCAGCTGGTCGGCCAGCATCGTCCACCACTGCAGCGCAGCAGCCCAGTGACCGAGTTCCGACGCGAGCGCCGCGACCTCGCGTTGCACAGCCGCACTGTCGGGGCCGGTCGCCGTGTCGGCAACGACGGCGAGCGTCGCCAACCCCTCGCCGCCCAGCAACCTGCGCTGCGGCGATCGCAGGATCCGCAACGCTAGGTCAAGGCCCTCCAGCCCCGCCGCCCTGCGGTGCTCGAGAGCACGACACAACTGCCGGATGTCTTCGTCGGCCTCGCACCACGACGCCAGCCGCTGATGCAGGCGCGACTGCTCGGCGACGGGTATCCGCTCCGAGGCCGCCTCCCGGATCAGATCGTGGGCGATCCGGACCGTCCCGGCATCGTGGACGACGAGGGCGCGGTCGTTCAGCCGCAGCCCCGCCCGCCGCAGCCGGTCGTCGCCCCAGCCGAGCAGCTGCCCCACGTCGTGCAGCGCCATCGGCTGCGCAGCAACCACCAGCAACGCGAACAGTTGCCCGGCGTCCGGGTCCAGGCCGGCCAGCCTTGTCCCCATCAGCCTGGCCGGGGTCGGCTCGAGCCCGTCGTGCCGGGTCAGCGCTTCGAGCCAGAACGGTGAGCCCTGTGCCTGCCGCCACAGCAGCTCTGCCTCGTCTCGACCCAGCCCGACGTCGAGGCTCACCGCAAGGTCGACGCCGTCATCCCGATCGAGCGGACCGAGCACGAGCTCGGTGCAGCGCTCCGGGCCGAGCAGCCGAAGCAGATCGGAGGCGAAGGCAGTCGCTCGCACCGACGGCCTCGTGGCGCAGACCACCAGCAGAGGAAGCCCCGCGGGGGCGGACGCAGCCAGGAGATAGTGCAGCAGAGCGAGCGTCTCACGGTCGGCCCACTGGGCGTCGTCGACCACCACAGCCAGCGGTCCGAACCCGGCCAGGCACCGCACCGCAGTCTCGAAGAGCCGCAGCGTCTCCAGAGTTCGGCCCGCACCCGCCGCCCCGAGCATGAGCGCATCGAGGTGAGCGCCCGGTCCCGGCACAGCGGAGAGCACTCGCAGCAAGCCCGCCCCCGTGCTCAGCGGAATGTCTCGCGCGGACTCGTAGCCATGCACCTGCACACACGGCATCGCCAAGCCGCGGACAAGCTCGGCCAACAGCCGCGTCTTCCCCAGACCAGACTCGGCCACGACCAGCCCCGCCGAGGGCCGACCCGAGGCCGCTTGCAGCGCGACCGCATTCAGACGCTCGAGCTCGCGCAAGCGTCCGACGAATCCAGGATCACTCTGCCCGTCCAGGAGGCAAGGCTACGACTGGCTGCCCACCGCCCGCCAGGGATAGCGGAGGAGGACGTCTGCCACAGCGTTGGCGGTGGCCTTCAGCAGGTGACCCAGCGTTGCCCAGAACGGTGGGGACCAGGACGGTGGGGACCAGGGCTCTGGCGACGAGAGGGGCCGGAGCGACGCTGGACCAGAACGCCCCGGCCAACTCGTCCCAGGTCACGACGACGCGGCTGCCGAAGCTCGACAGTCGCCGCAGCCCGCCATGCCGGACTCGCCGAACGCGCGCTCGACGTCGACGAGCGCAAGGGCAGCTGGTACCGAGCGACGGGTCGGCCGGAACCGTCGCAGTGCGGTCGCTTCGCGACGACGGCTCCTCGAACCCCACGCGTCGACGGGATCGCGCTGTACCCGCGTTCGGTCCCGTCCCACGTCGGTCAGCGCCATGACCGTCGCCACCCCCGCTCCGAAGTCTCCGCCGTGCGCGCCGTAGCCATGACGGGGCGAGGGCGAGCGACGGACGGTGCGAGGGGGTCGCGGGCACCGCCGGTGTGGCACACGAGACACTGCTCAGCTATTGAACGTTGAATGATCAGAGGTAGCGTTCTTGATGTCAAGCAAGAGTTCGGAAAGACGGAAACGCAAGGGGCTCACCATGAAGCGCAGGACTCTCGACTACACGCTCTCGACGCTCGGGGTCGTCATGGCCGTCGTGCTGGCACTCGGCGGCGCGCTGCTGCTGTTCGCCGCGAACTTCACGAACACGACGATCAGCGACCAGCTCAGCGCGCAGCACATCAAGTTCCCGCCTGCCGCGGCCCTGCCGGTCGCGGAGTACGGCGAGACCGTCAACGGATTCGCCGGCCAGGACGTCACCACCGGTGCGCAGGCCAAGGCGTACTCGGACATGATCGCCGTCCACCTGTCGAAGGTCGCCGACGGCAAGACCTACTCGCAGGTGAGCGCGGCGTGGACCGCGTCCAACGCTGACCCGACGAAGCGCGACCCGGCGCTCGCGGCCCAGCGGCAGACCCTGTTCATGGGTGAGACGCTGCGCGGCCTGCTGCTCAACGTCTACGCGTTCTCGATCTTCGGCACCATCGCCCTGATCGCCGGCTGGGTCGCGCTCGTCGGCGCCGTCCTCATGGCCGTCCTCGCGGTCGCCGGCTACGTGCACGGCCGCAACGTGAGCAAGTCCACCCTCGTAGGAGCCCCCGAGATCGAGTCGATCCCGGCCGCCTGAGCCCGGCGGCCGGCACGCCCGGCCCCTGGGGCAGCACGAAGGCCGCCTCCCACCCCACGGGAGGCGGCCTTCGACGTGCGAGGGGTGCGGCCCGCGCCCACGGGCCCGACCGCGCCTGCCTCGGCCGAGACAGGCGCGGTCCGCATCAGCCCAGGTCGAACCGGTCCAGCATCATCACCTTGTCCCACGCGGCCACGAAGTCGCGCACGAACTTCTGCCGCGCGTCGTCGCTCGCGTAGACCTCCGCGAGCGCCCGCAGCACGGAGTTGGAACCGAACACCAGGTCCACGCGGCTGCCGGTCCACCTCAGCTCGCCCGTGGCTCGGTCACGACCCTCGAACGTGTCCTCGGCCTCGGACGTGGGCTGCCACACGGTTCCGAGGTCGAGCAGGTTGACGAAGAAGTCGTTGGTCAGCACCCCCGGGCGCGCGGTGAGCACCCCGGCCCGGGACTGCCGGGCGTTCGCGTTCAGCACCCGCAGGCCGCCGACGAGCACGGTCATCTCGGGTGCACTCAGCGTCAGCAGCGCCGCCCTGTCGACCAGCAGGAACTCCGCGCGTCGTCCGTCGGCCTTGCCGAGGTAGTTGCGGAACCCGTCCGCGGTCGGCTCGAGGACGGCGAAGGAGTCGACGTCGGTCTGCTCCTGCGTGGCGTCCGTACGGCCCGGAGTGAACGGCACCTGGACGTCGACGCCGGCGTCCGCCGCCGCGCGCTCGATCGCCGCGGCGCCGCCGAGCACGATGAGGTCGGCGAGCGAGATCTGCTTGCCCCCGACGTTCGAGGCGTTGAACTCGGCCTGGATGCCCTCGAGGGTGCGCAGCACCGTGGCCAGCTCGGCGGGGTCGTTGACGTCCCAGCCGTTCTGCGGGGCGAGGCGCACGCGGGCACCATTCGCGCCGCCGCGCTTGTCCGTGCCGCGGAAGGTCGACGCCGATGCCCACGCGGTCGAGACCAGCTGGGGGACCGACAGCCCCGAGGCGAGGATCCGGCCCTTGAGCGCGGCGACGTCGTCCGGGCCGACCAGCTCGTGCGTGACGGCGGGGACCGGGTCCTGCCAGACCAGCTCCTCCGAGGGCACCTCCGGGCCGAGGTAGCGCGCCCTCGGGCCCATGTCGCGGTGGGTCAGCTTGAACCACGCCCGGGCGAACGCGTCCGCGAACTCCTGCGGGTTCTCGTGGAAGCGGCGCGAGATCCGCTCGTACGCCGGATCGAAGCGCAGCGACAGGTCGGTCGTCAGCATGACCGGCGGGTGCGTCTTCGTCGGGTCGTGGGCGTCGGCGACCGTGGTGGCCGCGGCCGGGTCCGTGGGGATCCACTGCTGCGCGCCGGCCGGGCTCGTCGTGAGCTTCCACTCGTAGCGGAAGAGGGTGTCGAAGAAGCTGTTGTCCCACGTCGTCGGCGTGGGGGTCCAGGTGCCCTCGAGTCCGCTCGTGATGGTCGCGTCACCGTTGCCGGTGCCGAACGAGTTCTTCCAGCCCAGGCCCTGCTCCACCAGCGGCGCGGCCTCCGGCTCCCGGCCGACGTACTGGTTCGGGTCAGCCGCGCCGTGGGTCTTGCCGAAGGTGTGCCCACCGGCGATGAGCGCGACGGTCTCCTCGTCGTTCATCGCCATGCGGGCGAATGTCTCGCGGATGTCTCGAGCGGCGAGGACCGGGTCGGGGTTGCCGTTCGGGCCCTCGGGGTTGACGTAGATGAGGCCCATCTGGACCGCGCCGAGCGGGTCCGCGAGCTCGCGGTCCCCGCTGTAGCGGGCGTCGCCCAGCCACTCGGCCTCGGCTCCCCAGTTGACCTGCTCGGGCTCCCAGGCGTCGGCCCGGCCGCCGCCGAAGCCGAACGTGGTGAAGCCCATCGACTCCAGCGCGCAGTTGCCGGCGAGGACGATCAGGTCGGCCCACGAGAGCTTGGCGCCGTACTTCTGCTTGACCGGCCAGAGCAGACGGCGCGCCTTGTCGAGGTTCGCGTTGTCGGGCCAGCTGTTGAGGGGGGCGAAGCGCTGCTGACCGGAGCCGGCACCGCCGCGGCCGTCGCTGATGCGATAGGTGCCCGCGCTGTGCCAGGCCATGCGGATGAACAACGGGCCGTAGTGGCCGTAGTCGGCCGGCCACCAGTCCTGCGAGGTGGTCATGACCGCCTCGATGTCCCGCTTCACGGCGGCGAGGTCGAGGGTCCGGAACGCCTCGGCGTAGTCGTAGTCCGGGCCCATGGGGTCGCCCTGGGGCGGGTTGGCGTGCAGGACGCTCACGTCGAGCTGGTCGGGCCACCAGTCACGGTTGGTCGTGCCCCCAGCGGTGTGCACGACGGGGCATCCGCGCGCGCTCTCCTCGTTCATGTCGCCTACGACTGCATCATGACTGTCAGACACGGGAATCCTTCCGGGACCAAGCGTTCGTCGGGTGGGGTCAGGAGCTGGGTGCGATGGAGCAGGCGGGACACAGGCCCCAGTAGGTGACCTCGGCCTCGTCGATGGCGTAGCCGTGGTCGTGGGACGCGGTCAGGCAGGGCGTGTAGCCGACGGCGCAGTCGACGTCGGCGATGGCCCCGCAGGACCGGCACACGACGTGGTGGTGGTTGTCCGCGACCCGCGACTCGTACCGGGCCACGGAGCCCGCCGGCTCGATGCGCCGTACCAGGCCCGCGGCGGTCAGCGCGCGGAGCACGTCGTAGACCGCCTGGTGCGAGACCTCGCCGACGTCGGCGCGCACGGCACCGAGGATCGAGTCGGTGTCGGCGTGCGGATGCTCGTGCACCGCGGTGAGCACGGCCACCCGAGGGCGGGTGACCCGCAGCGCGGCACCGCGCAGCAGTCGCTCGACGTCCGACCTGGTGGGCACCCGTCGAGTATGAGCCGCTGTCTTGAATCAGTCAAGATTACGTCGGTACGCGACCCGACGACCTGGCGATCCGGAGCGGAGCGGTCAGACGGCCCGCACCGGGTGGTACTCCGGCTGCCACATGGCGTCCTGCACCGCGGCCTCCAGCCCGTCGTCCAGCGGGGCGTCCGCGACGCCGTCGCGCTGCGCCGCCCGGGCCACGGCCACGGCCACGGCGGCCGACGTGGCGCGCAGGTCGGCGACCTGCGGGAGCAGCGACGCCCCCGGCATCGTCGGGTCCACGATCGCCGCGACCGCCTGTGCCGCGGCCAGGAACATGCCGTCGGTGATGCGGCTGGCCCGGGCCACGATCACACCGAGCCCGAGGCCGGGGAAGATCAGCGCGTTGTTGACCTGGGCGATCTCGTACGTCGTACCCGCGAGTGACACCGGGGCGAACGGGCTCCCGGTGGCGACCAGGGCACGGCCGTCGGTCCACTCGAGCAGGTCGGACGGAACCGCCTCGGCCAGGGTCGTGGGGTTCGACATCGGCATGATGATCGGGCGTTCGACGTGGGCGGCCATCTCCCGGACCAGCTGCTCGGTGAACGCACGCGGGTGGGCCGACGTCCCGATGAGGATCGTGGGGCGCACCCGCCGGACGACCTCGGCCAGGCCGATGCCGCCGAGCTCAGCGTCGTGCAGCCAGTCGGCGACCTCACCCGCCGGCCGGGCGTACGGCTCCTGGAAGTCGCGCAGGTCGGTCCGCGCGTCGGTGAGCAGACCGTGCCGGCCCACGCACCAGAACTGTCGGGTGGCCTGGTCGGTGGAGATCCCGGCGCCGCACATCGCATCGCGCAGCTGGTCCGCGATGCCGATCCCCGCGGTGCCCGAGCCGAACACCACGACGCGGTGCTCCTCCAGCGGCAGGCCGCTGACCGCGCTCGCCGACAGGACGGCGGCGAGGCTGACCGCGCCGGTGCCCTGCATGTCGTCGTTGAAGGTGAGCGTCGACGAGCGGTAGCGCTCCAGGATCCGCCGGGCGTTGCTCGTGCCGAAGTCCTCCCAGTGCAGGAGCGCCCGCGGGAAGAGCCGGCTCGCCGTGGTCACGTACCGGTCGATGAAGGCGTCGTACTCCGCCGGGCTCACCCGCGGGTGCGAGACCCCGAGGTAGAGCGGGTCGTCGAGCAGCTCCTGGCGGTTGGTCCCGACGTCGAGCATGACCGCGAGCGTGCGGGACGGGTTGATGCCCGCGGCCGCGGTGTAGACGTTGAGCTTCCCGACGGCGATCTCGATGCCGCCCACGCCCCAGTCCCCGATACCCAGGATCCCCTCGGCGTCGGTGGCGATGATGAGGTCGATGTCGTCGGGTCCGCGACCGCTGGCCAGCAGGGCGCGCTCGACGTCGTCGGGGTCCTCGACCGAGAGGTAGACACCGCGGGGTCGGCGGTACTCGTGGCTGTAGCGCTGGATGGCGTCGCCGACCGTCGGCGTGTAGACGACGGGCAGCATCTCGGGCAGGTGGTCGCCGAGCAGCCGGAAGAACAGCACCTCGTTGCGGTCGTGCAGCGCCGTGAGGAAGGTGTTCTTGGCCAGGTCCGTGGGCTGGTCGAGGTACTGGCGGAAGGCGCGGCTGGCCTGCTGGTCGATGCTCAGCACCCGCGGCGGCAGCAGGCCGACCAGGCCGAGCTCGTCACGCTCGCCGTCCGTGAACGCCGTGCCCTTGTTGATCCGCGGGTCCGTCAGCACGGCGCGTCCGCGCAGCCGCGTCTCCCAGACCTTCTTCTCGGCGTTCCAACGGGTCACGGACTCTTCGGCGGCAGCAAGTGATGTCACGAATTCGACCCTAGCCCGCACAGCATCGGGAAGCGCGGCGCGAGATGCGCGTCACTCCCACCCGCGATCACCGATCTCGGCCCGCGTCGTACCGCGACGGACCCGCCGCGGCGCACCGAACCCCTTCTCGACGGGACACGGGCGGCATCGGAGAATCTGCGCGTCCGCCGCTTCCGGAACGTCGCGTCGTGGAATGCTGCGAGCCGACCGAAGGAGAGCCGATGACGACGGTGTCACTGCGGACGCCCGCCCGCCCGAAGGGCCGCGTGCCGCACCGCACGGTCCTGCTCGTCGCCTCCTTCGGGGCGTTCCTGGCCTTCCTCGACGCGACCATCGTCAACGTCGCCTTCCCGAGCATCCAGCGCTCGTTCCCCGAGTCCTCGATCTCGGAGCTGTCCTGGATCCTCAATGCCTACAGCATCGTGTTCGCGGCATTCCTCGTGGTGTCCGGCCGGCTCGCGGACCTGCTCGGACGACGCTGGGCGTTCACCTCGGGTGTCCTCGTCTTCACCCTCGGATCGGTGCTCTGCGCCGCGTCGGGCTCGGTCGGCGTCCTGGTCGCCGCACGCGTCGTGCAGGCTCTCGGGGCCGCGATCCTCGTCCCGGCGTCGCTCGCCCTCGTCGTGCAGGCGTTCCCGGTCGCGCGCCGGAGCCACGCCGTGGGCATCTGGGGCGCCTCGGCCGCGCTTGCGTCCGGCCTCGGCCCGCCTATCGGAGGCGCGCTCGTCGAGGCGGGCGGCTGGCGCTGGGCGTTCCTCGTCAACATCCCCTTCGGCGTCGCGGCGCTGTGGGCCGGTCGCACCCTGCTCGTCGAGAGCCGGGCACCAGGGCGCCGACGCATGCCCGACCTGCGCGGCGCCGCGCTGTCCGCACTCATGCTCGGCCTGCTCACCCTCGGGCTGGTCAAGGGCGGGGACTGGGGCTGGACGAGCGCGGCGGTGATCGCGTGCTTCGCCGGCTCGGCGCTCATGCTGGTGCTGTTCGTCCTGAGCTCGCGCGCCCACCGTTCCCCGCTGCTCGACCCGGCGCTGCTGCGCATCCGCTCGTTCACCGTCGGCAACGTCGCCACGATCGTCGCGGGCATGGGCTTCTACGCCTACCTGCTCTGCAACATCCTGTGGCTGCAGTACGTGTGGGGCTACACCGTCCTCGCCGCGGGCCTCGCCGTCGTCCCGGGCGCGCTCGTCGCCGCCGTGCTCGCGGCCGTCCTCGGCCCCGTCGCGGAGAAGCGCGGCTACCGGCTGGTCATCGTGCCCGGCGCGATCGTGTGGGCGCTGGCCTACGTCTGGTACGCCACGAAGGTGCCGGTCACGCCGGACTTCCTGGCCAGCTGGCTGCCCGGCCAGGTGCTCAGCGGCATCGGCGTGGGCGCGACCCTGCCCATCCTCGGCAGCGCCGCGCTCGCGGCCGTGCCCGGCGGCCGGTTCGCGACCGCGTCGGCGGTCAACTCCAGCGCGCGCCAGATCGGGGCCGTGCTGGGCATCGCGATCCTGGTCATCATCGTGGGGAACCCGGCCGGAACCTCGGCCGCGGTGCTCGTCGACAGCCTGCGGCACGGCTGGGTCTTCTCCTCGGTCGCCTTCGTGCTCACCGCAGTGGTCGCGCTGTTCCTCGGGAAGGTCCGTGCGGGCCAGGCGGCCGAGGAGGACGTCGACGCAGGCTCGCCGGCGGTGGTGCACGTCCCGGCGCCACGCGTCCCGGTCGGGCCGGACGACGGCGCCCTCGCGTCGGCGCCGCTGCTCTCGCGGCTGCCGGAGGAGGCCCGGGCCCGGCTCGAGGCCGGTGCCGAGCCGGTCGAGCTCGCCGCCGGCGAGGTCCTCTTCCGCGAGGGCGACGCCGCCGCGGACCTCTACGTCGTGAAGGCGGGACGCCTCGACGTCATTGCCGGCGGCTCGGTCGTGCGGCAGATGGGCGCCGGCAGCGTCATCGGCGAGCTCGCGCTGCTCACCGGCGGAGTCCGCTCCGCGTCGATCCGGGCCCGGCGCGACAGCCGCCTGCTGCGCGTCTCCCACGACACGTTCGAGTCGGCGGTCGGACACGACCCCGCGGCCATGTCCGCGCTCGCCGGTGTCCTCGCCGAGCAGCTGCAGGGCGGTGGCCCCGGTGCCGGAGCGGCCGAGTCGTCCCCCGTGCCGGCGCCCCGCCTCGTCGCCGTGGTCGCCCTCGGTGCCGGTGCCCCCGCGGCCGAGGTGGCGGAGCATCTCGGCGCGCACCTGAGCCGCACGCTGCGGGTCAGTGCCCCCGGCCGGATCGACCCGGACGGGCTCGAGCGCGCCGAGCGCGACCACGACCGGGTGCTGCTCGTGGCCGACGACCCCGGTGACGACTGGTGGACCATGTGCGTGCGCCAGGCCGACCACCTCGTGCTCGTCGCGCGGCCGGACGCACCCGTGCCCGACGGGCCGCCGCTCGGCCGCTCCGACGCCGACCTCGTGCTGGTCGGATCACCGCGGCCGGCCGGGGAGCGCGTGCGGGCGTGGGCCGCCGCCCTCGACCCGTGGCAGGTCACGGTCAGCGACGGGCCCACGCTCGGCACCGACCTGCGCGCCCTGGGCGCGCGGCTGGCGGGACGCTCGGTCGGCGTCGTGATGGCCGGCGGCGGAGCCCGCGCGTTCGCCCACCTCGGCGTCCTGCACGAGCTCACCGAGGCCGGCGTCGTGGTCGACCGGGTGGCGGGGGCGAGCGTCGGCTCGATCGTCGCCGCCCTGTGGGCGACCGGCCGCACCCCGCAGGAGGTCGAGGACGTCGTCTACGCCGAGATGGTCCGGGGCCGGCCGTTCAGCGACTACACGCTGCCCATCGCGTCGATCGCCAAGGGACGGCGGGTGGAGAAGGCGCTGCGCCGCCACTTTGGCGACCTCACGATCGAGGAGCTGCCGAGGCGGCTGCTCTGCGCGACAACCGACCTGCAGTCGCGCACGACGTACGACCTGCGGTGCGGGCCGGTCGTCGACGCGGTGCTGGCGTCGGTGGCGCTGCCCGTCCTGTTCCCGCCGCGCCCCGCGGGGCAGCGGCTCCTCGCCGACGGCGGCATCCTCGACAACCTCCCGGTCCGCCTGCTGACCGAACGCGACGAGGGGCCGGTGCTGGCGGTCAACATCGGCATGGGCGGCAACGGCGCGCCGCGCCGCAGCGGGCCGGGGGCGGCGGCCGCCGCGCCGCGCCCGGTTCGGGTGCCCGCACTCGGGGAGACGCTGATGCGCACGATCTTCATCGGCAGCGGCGGCGCGGCCGAGCACGCCCGCGCGGCCGGTGCCGTCGTCGTCACGCCGTCGACGATGGGCGTGGGGCTGCTCGAGTTCCACCAGCTCGACACCATGGTCGAGTCGGGCCGGGCGGCGGCCCGCGCCGTGCTCGAGCAGGCGGGCGACCTGCTCCGCTGACCGGCGCACGCCGCGGCTCAGGGGCGGCGTACCTCGATGACGCCACCCTGCGCCGCGACCGTGACGAACTCCGGCGGGTACATCCCGCTGATCTCGTCGAGCGCCTCGTCCTTGCGGGCCGGGCTGTGGTGGAACAGCACGAGGTGCCGCACGCCGCACTCCCGAGCGAGCCGGACGGCGTCCTCCACCGTGGAGTGCCCGTAGTTGTCGGCCGTGGGCCGTTCCCGGTCGAGGAACTGCGCGTCGTGCAGCAGGACGTCGACGTCGAGGATCAGGTCGCGGACCGCGTCGTCGATGCCGTGCGAGACGACGTGGTCGGGGATGTAGGCCATCGACCCGGTGTCGTCGCTCACCCGGTAGCCGAACGTGCGACCGCCCTTGTGCTGCACGTCGGTGGCCCGGACCCGGAACCCCTCGATCGTGTGGTAGCCGGCGTCGATCGCCGAGAAGCTCCACTGGCCCTCGAGGCCCTCGGGCGTGATGGGGAAGTTCGGCGGGGCCATCGCCGCGGCCAGCAGGTCCCGACCCGTGCGCGCGTTCTGCGCGGGGACGTGCAGGTCGACCTTGGCGTCGGGGCGGTCGCCGGCCGCGAAGAACGGGAGGCCCTGGACGTGGTCCCAGTGCAGGTGGCTGACCAGGATCGAGCCGTGGAACGGCGCGCCGGCGAGGAACGGCGTCAGCTCGCGGAGGCCCGTACCGGCGTCGAGCACGAGCGTGGGTGTCGTCCCGCCCTCGGGCACGATGCCGACGCACGAGGTGTGGCCGCCGTAGCGGACGAAGTCGAGGCCGGGCGAGGGGGTCGAGCCACGGACCCCGAACAGGATGAGGCGCACCGGCGCAGCGTAGGTGGAGGGGGGCACCGGGCGGGGGAAGTCGGGCGATTCCGGACCGTCGGGTCGCCCACACAGCCCACCGTCGTAGCGTGGCGCCCATGACGACGTGGAGCGGCCGGTGCTCCAGCCGCGGGTACGCCCTGCTCGGGGTCGGTTTCGCGCTGGTAGTGGCGGCCATCGGCCTCGCCACGGTGATCGTGGCCGCGGGCTCAGGGGCGGCGGCCTGGGCCGGCTGGACGGTGGTGCTCGTGGGCCTGGCCGTCGGCGTCGTGGCCCGACTGACGTCCTCGCTGGAGGTGCGCCTGGGGGAGGGGAACTTCACCGTCGCGTTCGGGCCGTTCGGCCGGCCGCGCCGGGTCGTCGCGCTGGCCGACGTCGTGGACGCGAGCGCCATCCTCGTCGAGCCGCTGGAGTGGGGCGGCTGGGGCTACCGCTGGATCCCGTGGGCGAACGCCTCCGCCGCGGTGGTCCGCCGCGGGCCGGGCATCGTCTTGGCCCTGCGCGACGGCAGCCGGTTCGCCGTCACCGTGGACGACGCCGTCGACGGCGCGCGCGCGACCTCGGCGGCGCTCGGCCGCATCCAGTCGGCCTGACTGCCGGTCAGGCGACCGGCAGCGCCGCGGCGACGAGCTCGGCGATCTGCACGGCGTTGAGCGCCGCGCCCTTGCGCAGGTTGTCATTGCTGACGAAGAGGACCAGGCCCCGGCCGTCGGCCACCGAGGAGTCCTGGCGGATGCGCCCGACGTACGACGGGTCCGCACCCGCGGCCTGCAGCGGCGTCGGCACGTCCGTGACCGCCACGCCGGGCGCGCGCTCGAGCAGCTCGGTGGCCCGCGCCACCGAGATCGGCCGGTCGAACTCGGCGTTGATCGACAGCGAGTGGCCGGTGAACACCGGGACGCGCACGCAGGTGCCGCTCACCAGCAGGTCGGGGATCCCGAGGATCTTGCGGCTCTCGTTGCGGAGCTTCTGCTCCTCGTCGGTCTCCAGGGAGCCGTCGTCCACGATGCTCCCGGCGTACGGGACGACGTCGAAGGCGATGGGGCGCACGTACTTGCTCGGCTCGGGGAGGACCACGGCGGAGCCGTCGTGGACGAGCGCGGTGATGTCCTGCCCGGCCGCCGCGCGGATCTGGCCCGCGAGCTCCTCGACCCCGGCCAGCCCGCTGCCGGACACGGCCTGGTAGGTGCTGACCACGAGCCGGCGGAGTCCGGCCTCGTCGTGCAGCGGGCGCAGCACCGGCATCGCCGCCATCGTGGTGCAGTTCGGGTTCGCGATGATGCCCTTGCGGACCTCGGCCAGCGCCTGCGGGTTGACCTCGCTCACGATCAGCGGGACGTCCGGGTCCATCCGCCAGGCCGAGCTGTTGTCGATCACGACCGCCCCGGCCGCGGCGTACCTCGGCGCGAGCGCCTTCGACGTGGCACCACCGGCGGAGAACAGCGCGATGTCGATCCCGGTGAGGTCGGCGGTCGCGGCGTCCTCGACGACGACCTCGCGGCCGCGCCACGGCAGCGTGGTGCCCGCCGAGCGCGCGGAGGCGAGGAACCGGACGTCGCCGAGCGGGAAGTCGCGCTCGTCGAGCAGGCGGCGCATGACCGCGCCGACCTGGCCGGTGGCGCCGACCACGGCGACGGTGGGCTTGCGGCTCATCTCGTACTCCTCACGGGCGGACCCTGCTCGGCTTCACGCTACGTCGCGAGTTACACGTCGAAACACCCGGTTCGGGGCCGCGAACAGGTGGGTTCGAGGTGTAACTCGCTGCTGGGGTGGGTCAGCGGCCGGTGCCGCCGTAGACCACGGCCTCGCCGTCGGCGTCGAGGCCGAACGCGGTGTGCACGGCCTGGACGGCCTTCGCCGCGTCCTCCGCGCGGGTGACGACGGAGATGCGGATCTCCGAGGTCGAGATCATCTCGACGTTGACGCCGGCCTCGGACAGCGCGGCGAAGAACGTCGCGGACACGCCGGGGTGCGAGCGCATGCCGGCACCCACCAGCGAGATCTTCGCGATGCCGTCGTCGTAGCGCAGGTCCTCGAACTCGATGTCGTGCTTGACCTTCTCCAGCGCGGCGAGGGCCTTCTGGCCGTCGGCCTGCGGACAGGTGAACGTGACGTCGGTGCGGCCGGTGGTCACGGCCGACACGTTCTGCACGATCATGTCGAGGTTGACCTCGGCGTCGGCGACGGCGCGGAAGATCGCGGCCGCCATGCCCGGCTTGTCGGGTACGCCGACCACGGTGACCTTGGCGTCACCGAGGTCGTGCGCCACTCCGGCGATGATCGGCTGCTCCACGTCGTCCCCTTCGGGTGCTGATGAGTCGCTGACCACGAACGTGCCGGTCTTGTCGGAGAACGACGAGCGCACGTGGATCGGGAGGTCGAACCGGCGGGCGTACTCCACGCACCGCAGGTGGAGCACCTTCGCACCGCTGGCCGCGAGCTCGAGCATCTCGGCGTAGGTGATGCGCGGGACCTGGCGGGCGCGGGGGGCGATGCGCGGGTCGGCGGTGAAGATGCCGTCCACGTCGGTGTAGATCTCGCAGACGTCGGCGCCGAGCGCCGCGGCGAGCGCGACGGCGGTCGTGTCCGACCCACCACGGCCGAGCGTGGTGATGTCCTTGGTGTCCTGCGCGACGCCCTGGAAGCCGGCGACGATCGGGATCGCGCCGTCGTCGAGGGCGGCCTGGATCCGGCCCGGCGTGACGTCGATGATCTTGGCGCGGCCGTGCACGGAGTCGGTGATGAGGCCGGCCTGCGACCCGGTGTAGGAGCGGGCCTCGATGCCGAGGTCGTGGATCGCCATCGCGAGGACGGCCATCGAGATGCGCTCGCCTGCGGTGAGCAGCATGTCGAGCTCGCGGGCCGCCGGCTGCGGGCTGACCTGCTCGGCGAGCGCGATGAGGTCGTCGGTGGTGTCGCCCATCGCGGACACGATGACGACGACGTCGTCGCCGTTGCGCTTGGTCTCGACGATGCGCCGGGCGACCCGCTTGACGCTCTCGGCGTCGCTCACCGAGGAGCCGCCGTACTTCTGGACCACGAGTCCCACGGTGGGGGTCCGCCTCACTCATCCACGGGCCGACAGGGCGAGCTCATCCTACCGGCGCAAGAATCACTCCACGCCTGCGTCCGAATGGTGGGATGTGCATCCCACCCCATGGACGGCGCGGCCTTGTGGGTCAGGACGGCTCGGCCGCCTCGACGTCGATCGGCACCTCGAGGCGGACGTGGGCCACCAGCGACTGCAGCGCGCGCAGCGCGGCCGAGGCCCCCTGGCCCCAGGTCGAGAGGTAGGAGAACTGCCACCACCACAGCGCCTCGAGCGGGCGGCCCGCCGCGTGGTGGGCGAGTCCGTGCAGCAGGTCCGAGCAGATGCCGGACAGGTCGTCGGACAGCCGCGCCGGGACGACCTCGGGCCCGGAGTAGGGGTCGAACACCTCGACGTACTCGTCGGCGGGGCCGAGCAGCTCGCGCAGCGCGTCGCGCAGCCGGTCGATGTCGGGCTCCGCCCCGGCGTCGGGCTCGAAGCGCTCGCTCGGCACGACGTCGACGATCGCGCCCAGCGGCGCACCGGATGCGAGCAGGCCGGACAGCTCGAGCAGCAGGATCGAGATCGACTCGTCCGGGCCGTCGGCCGCCGCGACCGCCTCGACGACGGCGACGAACTGCCGCGCCGCCGCCGCCATGTCGTCGGCGATCTCGGCGAGATCGGCCGGCGCCAGCTCGGTCTCATGCACGTCGTGGTCGGTCATGGGTCCAGCGTGTCAGACGTCGAGGCGCCGGCGGCCCTCGAACGCGCGACCGAGCGTGACCTCGTCGGCGTACTCGAGGTCACCACCGACCGGGAGCCCGCTCGCGAGCCGGGTGACGTTGAGCCCCATCGGCTTGATGAGGCGGGCGAGGTAGGTCGCCGTCGCCTCGCCCTCGAGGTTGGGGTCGGTGGCGATGATCAGCTCGGTGATCGTGCCGTCGGCGAGCCGGGTCATGAGCTCCTTGATCCGGAGGTCGTCCGGACCGACGCCCTCGATCGGGCTGATCGCGCCGCCGAGCACGTGGTAGCGGCCGCGGTACTCCCGCGTGCGCTCCACGGCCTGCACGTCCTTGGGCTCCTCGACGACGCACAGCACGGTGGGGTCGCGACGCGGGTCGCGGCAGATCCGGCACTCGACGTCCTCGGCGACGTTTCCGCACGTGGCGCAGAACCGGACCTTCTCCTTGACCTCCACCAGCACCTGTGCAAGGCGGCGGACGTCGGCGGGGTCGGCCTGGAGCAGGTGGAACGCGATGCGCTGCGCGCTCTTGGGACCGACGCCGGGCAGCCGCCCGAGCTCGTCGATGAGGTCCTGGACGACGCCCTCGTACACGCGTGGTTACCGCTCTCAGCCGTTGTCGTACTCGGTCATGACCGTGCCGCCGAGCTCGCGCTCCACGAGCGCGAGCCCGGACAGGTCGCCATCGGCGTCGGGGTCGTCCGCGCTCACGACGTCGTCGACCGGCGCGACGTGCGACGCCTTCTCCTCGGCGACCGCCGCCGTGGCCCGCTCCCGTGGCGACGGCCCGGCGGGTGCCGCGGGCGCGGCGACCGGCGCCGGAGCGGGTGGCGGCGTGGCGGCCGCCCGGGCCGGGTCGAGCACGAGATCGACGTCGACGTCGAGGTGCAGGACGTCGAGCAACGCGAGCCGGAGCAGCTCGAGGTGCCCCTTGTTGTTGCGCAGGTAGTCCAGCCGGGACTTGTCCGGGTGCGCGACCACGAGGGTGGACGCGGTCCGGCTCATCGGCGACGTGCCCTCGGCCAGCGTGTGCGCGACGCGGCTCGAGGACTTGAGCGCCTCGAGCACGGCCGGCCACATCGTGACGACGGGACCGAGGTCGACCGCCTCGTCCGGGCCGGCGGCCGGGCGGGCCGGCCGGGCGGGCGCTGCCTCGCCGGACGTGGGCGTGGCCTCGGCACCCGGAGGGGCGGCCGGCGACGCGAGGGCGTCCGGGCCGCCCGGCTCGGGCGACGGTGACGCGGGCGCGGCCCCGGCGGAGAGGGAACCGGCAGTCGTGCTCGGGGCGACCGTCGAGAGTCGCGGCGGAGCCGGCGGCCCGCCCGCGGACGGCGCCGGAGCGCTCGGTG
>JAJXTD010000216.1 GCA_021784035.1 Actinomycetes bacterium
TCGCGGCGGCCGCGTCGGGGTCGGTCTCGGCCAGCCGGCGGTGCAGCTCGCCCGCGCCCACCTCGGCGAGCTCGGCCTCGAGCCGCGCCCGCACGTCCGCGTCCGTGCCGGGGAACTCGAGGTGGTCCAGCACGGCGCGCACGTACAGCCCGGAGCCGCCCACGAGCAGCGGCGTACGCCCGGCCCGGCGCAGGCCGTCGACCACCGCGCGCGCCCGTCGCTGGTAGTCCGCGACGCTGGCCGTCTCGGTCACGTCCCAGACGTCGAGCAGGTGGTGCGGCACGCCGCGCCGCTCGGCCGCGGTGAGCTTCGCGGTCCCGACGTCCATCCCGCGGTAGAGCTGCATCGAGTCGGCGTTCACCACCTGGCCGCCCAGCGCGAGCGCGAGGGCGACGCCGAGGTCGGACTTGCCGGACGCCGTCGGACCCACCACGGCGACCACCGCGGGCCCCGCGTCCGCTCGCTCCGGCTGCACGCCCGCGATCCTCCCGCACCGGGTCACGGCGCGCGCGAGCGGTCGGACGCTCGGGCCGGCCGGGTCTGTGCACGCGGAAGCCGGCGCCGACCGGGTGTGGGCCAGGCCGCCCTGGTCCGTGCGGCCGCGAGAGGGCGCGCGCACCGGGCGTCGGTCGGGCCGGGTACGTGCGGCCGCGAGGGGGCTTGCGCGCCGGGCGTGGATCAGGCCGGCTGCGTCCAGGCCGCCACGAGGTAGCCGACGCCGTACGGCGCGACGTCGGCGAGCACCTCGGCGTCGTACGGCGCGTCCTGGCCGACCGCGAGCGCGACGGCCGCGGCGTGCCACGCCGGCCAGCCCTGGGCGCTGACCGCGGCAGCGCGGTCGCGGTCGACCTCGGCGAGCCGGTGCGGGTGGCCCGAGGCGAGCGCGGCGGCGACGTCGGCGTCGAACGCCTCGGCGTCCGGGTGCAGCGACGCGGGCGCCCGCTCGCTGCGCGCGGCCGATCCGTCGGCCACGACGAGCAGCGCCGAGCGCGGCGTCTGGTTGGCGAGCGCCGTCGCGACGGACGCGATCGTCGCGGAGCCCGCGCCCGGGTCGAGCTCCAGCGCCGCCCGGTCGCCCGGCCACCCCGCCTGCGCCAGCAGCCACGCGCCGATCGTGAGGGCCAGCGGGAGCGGCTCGCCGCCGGGCGCGGCCGGGTCGAGCGGCACGTCGAGGTCGACGCCGAGCCCGCGCAGCGAACCCGTGCCCGAGAAGTGCGTGCGGACCTCGCGGCCGGCGCCGAGGACCACGACCCGCTCGGCGCCGGAGGCGAGGACGCGGCGTACCGCCGCGAGCGAGGCGTCGCGGACGTCGGCGAGCTCGGCGGCCGCGCCGGACGCCACGGCGGGCACCAGCATCGGCGTGCTCGGCACGAAGGCCGCTCCGGTGATCACGCCGTCGACCCTACGTGCCGCGCCGTTCCGGTCGCGCAGCCACCGTGCCACGGCGGATCGCGCTGTCGCGGCGCACCGTCCCGACGGCGCACGGCGCACGGCGCACGACGCCGACGCCTGTCGGCTACGCGCGGAAAGCCGGCAGGCCGAGCAGCACGGGCTCGGACCCGCCCGTCGCGGGCACGCCGCAGGACGCGTCGGACTGCCGCGCCTCCCACGCGTCGCCCGCGCGGGTCCGGCGTACGCCGTCGACCGCGACGTCGGACACGAGATGGTGCGGCGCGGCCGAGGTGATCTCGGCGACGACGACGTCGCCGGGCCGCGGTGCGCTGTCACCGGGGGTGAAGTGGACGAGGCGGTTGTCCGGGGCGCGTCCCGAGAGGCGCATCGTCGCGCCGTCCTTGCGCCCCTCGCCCTCGGCGACGAGCAGCTCGACGCGGCGACCGACCAGCCTCTTGTTCTCGTCCCACGCGATCTGCTCGGAGAGCTCCTGCAGCGCGAGGTAGCGCTCGCGCACGACCTCCGGCGGCACCTGCGCGTCGTACGTCGCGGCGGGGGTGCCCGGGCGCGGCGAGTACTGGAACGTGAACGCCGAGGCGAACCGGGCACGGCGTACGACGTCGAGCGTGGCGGCGAAGTCCTCGTCGGTCTCGCCCGGGAAGCCGACGATGATGTCGGTCGTGATCGCCGCCTGGGGCATCGCGGCGCGGACCCGGTCGATGATCCCGAGGTAGCGCTCGGAGCGGTACGAGCGGCGCATCTCCTTGAGGATGCGGTCCGACCCGCTCTGCAGCGGCATGTGCAGCTGCGGCATGACGTTCGGCGTCTCGGCCATCGCGGCGATGACGTCGTCGGTGAAGTCGGCCGGGTGCGGGCTGGTGAAGCGGACCCGCTCGAGGCCGTCGACCGTGCCGGTCGCGCGGAGCAGCTTCGCGAACGCCTGACGGTCGCCGAACTCCACGCCGTACGCGTTGACGTTCTGCCCGAGCAGCGTCACCTCGATGACGCCCTCGGCGACGAGCGCGGAGATCTCGGCGAGCACGTCGCCCGGGCGACGGTCCTTCTCCTTGCCGCGCAGGCTCGGCACGATGCAGAACGTGCAGGTGTTGTTGCACCCGACGCTGATCGCGACCCAGGCGGCGTACGCCGACTCGCGGCGGCTCGGCAGCGTGGACGGGAACGTCTCGAGCGCGTCGAGGATCTCGACCTCGGCCTCGGCGTTGACCCGGGCCCGCTCGAGGAGAATCGGCAGCGAGCCGATGTTGTGCGTGCCGAAGACGACGTCGACCCACGGCGCTCGGCGCACGATCGCGCCCTGGTCCTTCTGCGCGAGGCAGCCGCCGACCGCGATCTGCATGCCGGGGTGCGCGTCCTTCACCGGCTTGAGGTGGCCGAGGTTGCCGTAGAGCCGGTTGTCGGCGTTCTCCCGGACGGCGCACGTGTTGAACACGACGACGTCGGCCTGCTCCCCCTCGGCGGGGCGCGTGTAGCCGGCCGCCTCGAGCAGGCCGGAGAGCCGCTCGGAGTCGTGGACGTTCATCTGGCACCCGTAGGTGCGGACCTCGTACGTACGCGCGCTCATGGTGCGACCAGGGTACGTGGCGATGAGGGGGGAGTTTGACGCGCTCTAAGCAACCAGGGCCACCTTCAGTGAGAACGAACGGGCGCCGCGTCGCGTGATGAGCGGCGCGTCCGGTGGTGCGGGTGGGGCGGTCGTGGCGGTCGTCACTCGGGCGCCGTCAGCGGGCCAGGCCGGTGGCCCGGGACTCGCGGACGACCGTGACGCGGATCTGACCGGGGTAGGTGAGCTCGTGCTCGATCTCGGCGGCGATGTCGCGGGCGAGGACCTGCGCGCCGATGTCGTCGACCCGGTCGGGCAGCACGACCACCCGCACCTCGCGGCCGGCCTGCATGGCGAAGACCTTCTCCACGCCGTCGTGCGACGACGCGATCTGCTCGAGCCGCTCGAGCCGCTCGACGTAGTGCTCGAGGGACTCGCGCCGCGCGCCGGGCCGTCCGCCGCTCATCGAGTCGGCCGTCTGGGTGAGCACCGCCTCGAGGGTGCGGACCTCGATCTCGTTGTGGTGCGCCTCGATCGCGTGCACGACGTCCTCGTGCTCGCCGTAGCGGCGGGCCACCTCGGCGCCGATGAGCGCGTGCGAGCCCTGCACCTCGTGGGTGAGCGCCTTGCCGATGTCGTGCAGCAGGGCGCAGCGCTTGGCGTGCTCGATCGGCAGGCGCAGCTCGGCGGCCATGATCCCGGCGAGGTGCGCGCACTCGACGAGGTGGCCGAGCACGTTCTGCCCGTACGACGTGCGGTAGCGCAGCCGTCCGAGCAGCGCGATCAGGTCGGGGTGCATGTCCCCGATGCCGACGTCGACGAGCGCGTCCTCGCCGGCGCGCACGATGCGCGCCTCGACCGCGAGGCGGCTGCGCTCGTACTCCTCCTCGATGCGCGACGGCTGGATCCGGCCGTCGGCCACGAGCGCCTCGAGCGTGATGCGCGCGACCTCGCGGCGCACCGGGTCGAAGCTGGACAGCAGCACGGCCTCAGGCGTGTCGTCGATGAGCAGGTTGACGCCGGTGACCGCCTCGAACGTGCGGATGTTGCGGCCCTCGCGGCCGATGATCCGGCCCTTCATCGAGTCGTCGGGCAGGTGCAGCACGGCGACGGTCGACTCCGCGGTCTGCTCGGACGCGATGCGCTGCGCCGCCAGCGTGACGATGCGCCGTGCGCGGTCCTCCCCCTCGTCGCGCGCCTCACGCTCGATCTCGCGGACGGTGAGCGCGGCCTCGCGCTTGGCCTGAACCTCGATCGTCGCGACCAGCTCCGCCTTCGCCGCCTCGGCCGTGAGGCCGGCGACGTGCTCGAGCGCCGCGGCCCGCTCCGCCACGTGCGCGGCCTCCGCGGCGGCCAGCTCGGCCGCGCGCTCGGCGAGGTCGGCGTCGTGCCGGTCCACGACGGCGCGGCGGCCGGCGAGGGCCATGAGCTCGGAGTCAGGAC
>JAJXTD010000044.1 GCA_021784035.1 Actinomycetes bacterium
TGCTGGACCTTCGTCCCACCACGAACCCGGCCCTGAGCCCCGCGAGGGCCAGGGCGCACCACCCGTCGGCCCACCCCGTCTCGCAGGCCTCGGCTCACGCGTCGCGCGCGGCCGCACGCCCACCTGGACGGCCTCCCGGCCCGTCGCCTGGAACGGTGAGCGAACGTGTCGCCTGGACCCGACGCCGCACGCGTCCCCGGACCGCCGCCCGCATGCGCGTCCGGCCGAACTCCCTGGACACGGTGGGGCGACCCGGACCCCACCGCCCGCGCGCGGCCTCCTGCCCGGACACGATGGCGCACCCCGGCTGAGCCCGGGCGTCGGCGTCGGTCGCGATCGGCCCGGACGGTGGCGTGGGTACCCTCGACAGCACGACGGCCCGGACGACGGACGCGACGACGACGAGGCGGACGGAGGCGGTGGTGGGCGGCGACCACGGGCACGACCACGGCCTCGGCGGGATCGCCGGGACGCACCGACGGCCGCTCGCCTGGGTGCTCGGGATCTCGACCGCGATCCTGGCCGCCGAGGTGGTCGGAGCGCTCGCGTCGGGGAGCCTCGCGCTGCTGGCCGACGCGGGGCACATGCTCACCGACGTCGCCGGGCTGTCGCTGGCTCTCGTCGCTGCGACGCTCGCGCTGCGACCGGCGACGCCGGAGCGGACATGGGGCTACCGCCGTGCCGAGGTCCTCGCCGCCGCGACACAGGCCGGCCTGCTGCTGGCCGTCGGGATCTTCGTGCTGGTCGAGGGCGTACGCCGGCTGATCGAGCCGCCGGAGGTGGAGTCGGGGCTCATGGCAGCCTTCGCGGTCGTGGCGCTCGTGGGAAACGCCGTGTCGATCCTGCTGCTGAGCCGGATCACGAGCGGCAACCTCAACACGCGGGCGGCATTCCTCGAGGTGGTCAACGACGCGCTCGGGGCGCTCGCCGTCCTGGTCGCGGCGCTGCTCATCTCGGCGTTCGGCTGGTTGCGCGCCGATGCCGTGACGTCCATCGCGATCGGACTGCTCATCCTGCCGCGCACCCTGCGACTGCTGCGGGAAGCGGTCGACGTGCTGCTGGAGGCGACGCCACGGGACGTGGATCTCACGGCGGTACGCACGCACATACTCGGCGTCCCGCACGTGCTGGCCGTCCACGACCTGCACGCCTCCCGGGTCTCGACCGACCTGCCGGTCGTCACCGCGCACGTCGTCGTGGAGGACGACTGCTTCCACGACGGACACATCCCACCGCTCCTCGACGAGCTGCAGTCCTGCCTCGCGGACCACTTCGACGTCGCCCACTCGACGTTCCAGTTCGAGCCGTCGAGTCACGGCGGCCACGAGTCGGGCCGGCACGACTGAGCACGGCGTGACGTAGCCAGCCCCGCACGATTCGGACGAGCGAGCGCACGAGGCATGGACAGCACGACGCGACGGAGCGAACGGCGCACGATCCGGACGACCGATCGCAGGACGGACGGACGGACGGCGCGATGCGACGGACCGACCGGACAGCCGCACTGCTGCCCGACGGCGCACCGGTCCGACGGCATAGCCTGCGCGCATGACGCATCCGGTCCGCGCGGCTATCGAGGCACGCGACATCGACGCCCTTGCGGCGCTCTTCGCCGACGACATCGTCTTCAACAGCCCGGTCGCGTTCCACCCGTACGTCGGGCGGGAGACCGTCGCCGAGGTGCTGCGGAACGTGATGGAGGTGTTCACCGACTTCGTCTACGTCGACGAGCTCGTGGGCGACGGCACGCACGGGCTCGTGTTCTCCGCAGGGGTCGGCGGGCGCGCGGTGCTCGGTGTCGACCACCTCCGGTTCGACGACGCCGGGCTCGTGTCGGAGTTCACCGTCCTGGTGCGTCCGCTCTCGGGGCTCGTCGCGCTCGCCGAGGCGATGGGCCCGCGCGTCGTACATCTCACGAAGGGTTGAGACCGCTGCAGCAGCCGCCGCTCTCGCCGTCCGACGTCGTCGACCGCCTGCGGTCGGCCGGGTGCGTGTTCGCCGAGGACGAGGCCGCACTGCTGCTCGAGACCGCGAACAGCCCGGACGCGCTCGCCACGATGGTGGAGCAACGCGTCACGGGCCGACCGCTGGAGCACGTCCTCGGCTGGGCCGAGCTGTGCGGGGTGCGGGTCGCGGTGGACGACGGCGTGTTCGTGCCGCGGCGCCGCAGCGAGCTCCTCGTGCATGCGGCCGTCGAGGCGGCCACGGAGTGCGGGACCCGGCCCGTGGTCCTCGACCTGTGCTGCGGCAGCGGTGCGGTGGGCGTCGCGGTGGCTCGGCTGACCGGTGACGTCGAGCTGCACGCGGCCGAGCTGGACCCGGCGTCCGTGGCGTGCGCCCGGCGCAACGTCGAGCCGGTCGGGGGCAGCGTGCACGAGGGCGACCTGTACGACGCCCTGCCGGTCGCGCTGCGTGGCCGGGTCGACGTCCTCGTGGTCAACGCGCCGTACGTGCCGACGATCGAGTTCGCCTTCCTGCCCGCGGAGGCGCGCGACTTCGAGTCGCGGATGGCGCTCGACGGCGGCGCCGACGGCGTGGACGTGCAACGCCGAGTGGCGGCCGGGGCGGGGGACTGGCTCGCCCCGGCCGGGCGGCTGCTCATCGAGACGAGCGGGCGGCAGGCGGCGCTCACCGTCGCGGCGCTCGCGAGCGCCGCGCTCGCGACGCGGGTCGTCACCGACGACGACCTCGGCGCCACCGTCGTGATCGGCACGCCGAAGCCCTGACCGCGGCCGCCGCGACCCGGACTGGGTGCGCTCCGGGTCAAGGCGGGGCACCGGCGAGTCGATCCTCAGCCCATGGGTCTGCGCACGGTGGTCGTCGTCGCGCTGGCCGCGTGGCTCGGCTGGCTGCTCGCGCGTGGGATCCTCCGCCGCGCGGTGCCGTGGATCGGGATCGCGGTCATCGCGGTGCCGCTCGTCGCGTTGTTCTGGACCGAGCGGCAGTGGGTCGGCGCGGAGCAGCGGTTCACCGCGATCGCCCGGTCCATCGCGCCCGGCAGCGCGGGCGTGCACTGCCAGCGGCTGGGCGAGACGTTCACCTACGCCGGCGCGGACCTGGGTCGGGTGAGCTACGCCGAGGACGGTTCCGCCGACGGGCCGGCCATGGTGACCTACGAGACGTGCCAGCACCTCAGCGACTACTGGCGGTCGAGCGCGGCGGAGAAGGACGCGCCGCCGCTCGAGCAGGTCATCGCGGTGCACGTCCTCACGCACGAGGCACGGCACCTGGCGGGGGACCGGTCGGAATCCGAGACCGAGTGCCGCGCGATGCAGAGCGACGCCGACGTCGCCCAGCGCCTGGGCGCTACGCCGAGCCAGGCTCGGGCACTGGCCGTGACCTACCTGATCTCGGTCCATCCGCGGATGCCGGTGGCCTACCGGACGACGGACTGCCGCCCGGACGGACCTCTCGACCGCACGCCGCGCGATCGCCTCTGGCCCTGACCCGCCGCGGCCGGACCGGTGCCGGCTCGTCGGTCGCCGCGCCGGCAGCGTCCTATCCGTGCAGGACGACGTAGCGCGACGGCGTGAGGACGGCGTCGACCCGGCGGTCGTGCGGACCCGCGGGTACGGCGTCCACGACGTCCTCGTCGTGCACCACCGCGACGAGCAGCGGCCGCAGCGCGACGTCGACGTCGTCCAGCCCGGCGAACAGCCGGTCGTAGTAGCCGCCGGCCTTGCCGATGCGGTTCCCGTGGAGGTCGACCGCGAGCGCCGGCGCGAGCACCACGCGGCAGCCCAGCGCGACGAGGCCCCGCATGCCCTCGCCGACCACCGGCCCGGTCGGCTCCGGGACGCCGGGTGACACCGCCCCGTCGGCGACGGGGCCGGTGTCCCAGGCCCAGTCGAGGCCGCCGTCGGCCCGGATCACGGGGAGCAGCGCGCGCACCCCCGACAGGCGGAACAGGTCGCGCATCCGTCCGGTGCCCGGCTCCGTGCCGAACGACGCGTACACGGCCACGGTGCCGCCGGCGGGGGAGGCGGTGAGGACCGCGACCTGTGGGATCGCCCCGACGCGTACGGCGAGCCGCGCCTCCACGTCGGCGCGGACGTCGGCGGGCCGCGCCCGACGGTGGGCCCGGACCACGGCGCGCAGGGCGGCCTTGCGCTCGTCGAGGTCGGTCGGCAGCGTCACGCGTCCCATCATCGCGTGCAGGCCCAGGACGCGCGCACCCCGTAGGGTCGGTACGTGCGCAGCGTCGAGGAACACCTCCAGTCGGTCCTGGCCGGCGTCGGACCGCTGCAGCCGCTCGACGTCACGCTCGTCGAGGCCCGCGGGTGCGTCCTCGCCGAGGACGTCACCGCGCCGTGGCCCCTGCCGCCCTTCGACAACGCCGCGACCGACGGGTACGCCGTGAAGGCCGCCGACCTGCTGGCCGCGAGCGACGGCAAGCCGGTCGTCCTGCGCGTCATCGACGACGTCCCCGCGGGGTACCGCGCCAGCGTCGAGCTCCGCGAGTCCACCGCCATCCGGATCATGACCGGGGCGCCGCTGCCCGAGGGCGCCGAGGCCGTGGTGCCGCTCGCGTGGACCGACGGCGGCATGCCCGAGGTCCGGATCACGCGCAGCGTCGCCCGCGGGGCGAACGTCCGGCGGCGGGGCGACGACGTGGGCCTCGGCGACCTGGTCGCCACGGCTGGCACGGTCCTCAGTCCGCGCGACATCTCGCTGCTCGCCGCCGTCGGACGCGGACGCGTGCTCGTGCACCCTCAGCCGCGGGTCGTGATCATCTCGACCGGCAGCGAGCTCGTGGAGCCGGGCGCCCCGCTGTCGCCCGGGCTCATCACCGACTCCAACGGCGTCACGATCGCCGCGGCGGTCCAGGAGGCGGGGGCGATCGCCTACCGCGTCGGCCCGCTGCCCGACGACGCGTCCACGCTGCTCGCGGCCCTCGAGGACCAGCTCGTCCGCGCCGACCTCATCGTCACGACGGGCGGGGTGAGCGCGGGCGCCTACGACACCGTGAAGGCGGTGCTCTCGCGCCTCGGCACGGTGGAGTTCACCACGGTCGCGATGCAGCCGGGCATGCCGCAGGGCCACGGCACGCTCGGCCCCGAGGACACCCCGATCTTCACGCTGCCGGGCAACCCGGTGTCGGCGTATGTCTCGTTCGAGGTCTTCGTGCGCCCGGTCATACGACGCATGCTCGGTCACCAGCAGATCTACCGTCCGGTGGTGCGGGCCGTGCTCGTCGACCCGCTGCAGTCGCCGAAGGGCCGACGGCAGTTCGCCCGCGGCTACCTCCAGGTGGAGGAGGGCCGCTACGTCGTGCGCCCGGCCGGCGGCCAGGGCTCGCACATGCTCGGGGCGCTGGCGCGAGCCAACGCCCTCGTCGTGATCCCCGAGGACGTCACCGAGGTCAAGCCCGGCACCGCGGTCGCCGTCCTCCGACTTGACGAGGTCTGATCACCATGTCCGACAAGGGATTCACGCATCTCGACGGATCGGGTGCCGCGCGCATGGTCGACGTCAGCGGAAAGGACGTGTCGGTCCGCACCGCGACGGCCACCGGGAGGGTGCTCGTCTCGCCCGAGGTCGTGGCGCTGCTGCGTGGCGGCGGCGTGCCGAAGGGCGACGCGATCGGCGTGGCGCGCATCGCCGGCATCCAGGCCGCGAAGCGGACGCCGGACCTCGTGCCGCTGTGCCACCCCATCGCGATCCACGGGGTGACCGTCGACCTCGAGGTGCGCGACGCCGCGGTCGCGATCAGCGCCACCGTCCGGACGGCCGACCGTACGGGCGTGGAGATGGAGGCGCTCACCTGCGTCGCCGTCGCCGGCCTCGCGCTGATCGACATGGTGAAGGCGGTCGACCCGGCCGCGACGATCACGGACGTGCGGGTCGAGGAGAAGACCGGCGGGAAGACCGGCCTGTGGCGCCGCGACGGGGCCGTCTGATGCGCGCCCTCGTCGTCACCGTGTCCACCCGCGCGGCCGCGGGCGTCTACCCCGACCGCTCCGGCCCGGTCATCGTCGAGTCGCTCGTCGGGCTCGGGTTCGAGGTCGACGGCCCCCGCGTGGTCCCGGACGGCTCCGGGGTCGAGAGCGTGCTGTCCTCCGCGGTCCACGAGGGTTACGACGTCGTGCTCACCACCGGCGGAACCGGCCTCTCGCCCACCGACGTGACCCCCGAGCACACGCTCGCGATCATCCGCCGCGAGGTCCCCGGGATCGCCGACGCCGTCCGCCTCGCCGGGCTGAACGCGGGCATCCCGACCGCGGCGCTGTCCCGCGGGGTCGCCGGCATCGCGGGCAGCACCCTCATCGTCAACCTGCCCGGCTCGCCCGGGGGAGTGCGCGATGGACTGCGGGTCCTCGGGCCGCTGCTGGTTCACGCGGTGGAGCAGATCAACGGCGGTGGTGACCACGGGGTGACGTCGTGACCGAGGGCTGGCCCGCAACCCTCACCGAGGGCGCCGTGACGCTGCGTCCGCTGCGGCAGCGGGACTCCCGCGAGTGGCGCGCCGTCCGCACGCGCAACGCCGCGTGGCTGCGCCCGTGGGAGGCCACCAGCCCCGAGCCGGCGTCCGACGCTCCGCCGACGTACGCCGCGATGGTCCGCCGGCTGCGCACGGAGGGGCGCGAGGGCCGCACCATGCCGTTCGTCATCACCTTCGGGGGCGACCTCGTCGGCCAGCTGACGGTGGGTGGGATCGCGTGGGGCTCGCTCCGCTCCGCGCACATCGGCTACTGGATCGACCAGCGCGTCGCCGGTCGCGGCATCATGCCGACCGCCGTGGCGTTGGCCACCGACCACTGCTTCACGATCGGCCTGCACCGCGTCGAGATCAACATCCGGCCCGAGAACGTGGCCTCGCGGCGCGTCGTCGAGAAGCTCGGGTTCCGGCCCGAGGGCCTCCGGCTGCGCTACCTGCACATCGACGGTGACTGGCGCGACCACCTGACGTTCGCGCTCACCGTCGACGAGGTGCCGGGCGGACTCGTCCGGCGCTGGGTGGCCGCGCAGGAGCAGCGCCGCTGACCTCCTACCGCCGCCGTCACCCGGCGAGGCCGTTTTCGCCTGTGCCGCAATGACGATCAAGGGTGATCACTGACTTCCGCCGGCGGGTGGCATGAGGACGCGCTGAGAGCACGGACCGTGATGCGCGACACGCCCACCGCGCGTGGCGCGCGCGGTGCGCGGTGATCCCGCGCGCGGCATCTAGCCTCGGAGGGTGCCCAGCGGATCCGGTCTCCTCTACGCCGCGATCATCGGCATGTGGGCCCTCGTGCTGGTCCCGATGTGGCTGCGTCGGCACGACGAGGCCCAGGAGTCGAAGTCGGCCGACCGCTTCGCCCGCGCCATGGGCACGCTGCGTCGCGGCGACGCCGGGACGATCGGCGGTTCGAGCCACCGCGAGGTCGTCATGCCAGGGCGGCCGAGCTCGTCCCGCGAGACCCAGGTCGTCGTCACCGGACCCCGCGGCACTTTCTCTCCCGCCGCGTCCGCCGCTGCCCGCCGACGCCGCGTCCTGGGTACCCTCGGCGTCCTGCTCACCCTCTGGGCGGTCCTCGCCGTCCTGCACGCGGTCCCGCGCTGGACCGTCGTCGCCCCCGTGCTCCTCGTCGTCGGCTACCTCGTGGCCGCCCGCCGGCAGGCGGCCCTCGCGGCCGACCTCCGGCGGCGCCAGGCCCGCCGCGCCACGCTCGCCGAGGCGGCCCGGGCCGCCGACGCCCGCTACGGCGTCGGCGAGAGCAGGGCCCGCCGGGGCGGTCGAGTCGTCGCACCGGCGCCCGTCGCCGCGCACCAGCCGGTCGCGTTCGCGAGCCGCGTGGAGGTCCCCGTCGAGCAGGTCGCGGCGAGCGACTCCTGGCACGCGGTCCCGACGACGCTCCCCACCTACGTCACCGCCCCACGTGCCACGAAGATCCCGCGCGTCATCGATCTCACGACGCCCGGGTCCTGGTCCGGCGCCGCGATGGTCGAGCAGGCGCGCGGCACCCTCGCCGCCGAGCCGGTGGCCGAGGGCCAGATGCGCGTGGAGACCTTCGAGATCGCAGTGCCGCGCGACCCCGCCGTCCGCGCGGGCGTCCTGGTCGAGCCGGCGACGTACGCCGATCGCTTCGTCGAGGACGACGTCGAGGTCGCCGCACTGGCCGCCGCCGACGACCTCGACGAGCTGCTCGCCGACCCGCGCACCGGGGTGCACGGCCCCACCTGGCGACGCGCCGCCAGCGGCTGACCGGCGCGGGTGCCCGGCGGCCCGTGGGCCCGAACCGGGTTTGGGACCACCGCACGCGGCTTGCTACCCTGTGCGCACCGCAAGGGGCTGTAGCGCAGCTGGTAGCGCACCTCGTTCGCATCGAGGGGGTCAGGGGTTCGAGTCCCCTCAGCTCCACAACGAGCAAGGGCCGGGGGTTGATCCCCCCGGCCTCTTCTCGTTGTTCTGGGTCGACGCGTGGGGACGGGAGGAGCTCGCCCGGTGGGCGAGCGACGGCTCCCCTCGGCTCCACGACGAGATGAGGCCCGGGGTGGATTCCCCGATCGTCAGGAGCGCCGGAGCAGCCGGTCGCGCCAGGCGCGACCGTCCGGGTCGAACATCGTCCGGTGCAGCGCCCAGGCCCATGCCCTGGAGCGGCCCGGGACCGGCACGGTCTCGTGCGGACGCAGGTGACCGGCGGGGCGGGCGCCGGTGCGTCCGCCCCGGTGCCAGTCCTCGAGCGCGGCGGCCGAACGGCGCAGGGTCTCGACCGCCGACCCTGGGTCGACCAGGCAGTCGAGCTCGGAACCGTTCAGCCCCAGATGTTCCCCGACGAGCCGGATCCGGAGGTCGCGGGCGAACGTGCGGGCACCGTCCCCGAGGCCGCCCGGGTCGACGGGCTCTCGCACGTCACGTGTGGCGTCGAGCACGGCGATGGACAGCTCGGAGTCGTGGGTCCACGAGCGCCGGTTGAGGTTGTCGGACCCGACGATCGCCCAGACGTCGTCGATGACGACGACCTTGGCGTGGACGTACACGGGTGTTCCGGCACCGTTCTCGACGTCGAAGATGTGGAAGCGGATGCCACCGGCGCGCCGGCAGATCCGGACGGCCCGCTCGCGGGCGAGCTGCCCGGGCACGGCCATGCGCCCCTCGTTGTCGGGGTACCGGGGGACGACGGCGACCACGTGCAGGTCGGGGTTCGCGCGCATGGCGGTCGCGAGCAGCTCGGCCGCGCCGCTCGACCAGAAGTACTGGTCCTCGAGGTACACGAGTTGGCGCGCGAGCGGGATCGCCCGCCGGTAGGCCGCTGCGATGGATCGCTCACCCAGAGGTGCGAACGGGTAGCGGCGCAGCCGGGCGGGATAGGTCCGCAGCACCTGGACCTGCTGAGTGCCGCGGGGCTGGTCGTCGTCCTCGACGGGCTCCGGCAGCGGGACGCCCGTCATCGCGCTCGCGTGGTACGCGCGGTCGTAGAGCTGGCGCACGACGCTGGGGACGTCGAGGACGCTGCTGCCGTACCAGCGTTCCCGGAAGCTGTGCTCGAGGTCGTGCACGGCGGGTCCCCTGACCTCCACCTGGATGTCGTGCCACGGCGGGTATTCGCCGTAGGCCGACGGGAACTCCATCGGCTGTGGGTCGCCGGCATGGACGGCGTCGTCGCGGCGACTGTGACCGAGGTCGATGCCGCCCACGAAGGCCACGTCGCGGTGCGGGTCCCGCACGTGCCGGATGACCACGAGCTTCTGGTGATGGCTCCCCGCCCGTCGCGTGCGCGCGTCGAGGAGGACCTGTCCGTTGTTGTCCCCCACGTGCCGGACGAAGTCGGCGTTCGCCTCCTCGCTCTGGTGCAGCCATCGTGGGTGGGACCGCCACAGGAGCCCGTAGACGAGGACGCCGCGGTCCGACGCGGCGGCGAGCACCGATCCCACCTCGGTGCCGGGCCCGTCGAGCCGCTCGTCCAGGTCGCCGCGGAAGTCGAGGAAGTACACCTGGTCGCCGGCCTCGGTCGCCTGCAGCTCGTGCAGCAGGCGGCAGAAGTAGTCGGCGCCGTCGACGAGGGCCTCGACCCGGTTCCCGGCGGTGAACACGCGCAGGTCCGTCGCCGGGTTACGCCGCTCGTCCGCGGAGATGAACCAGCGCCGCAGTGCGACGTCGTCGGACGCCGGTTCGCGTGCGTCCTGCTCCAGCGGGTCGTCCGCTCCGGGGGCGGCAGACGGCCTCATGAGCGTGCCGGTGCCGTGCCGGACCGTCCGTCGGGGCTGCTCATGGTCGAGGCCTCGGGTTCGTCGGTGGGAGGCGGTGAACGTGCGTGTCCTCCGCCGCTGGATCGCGGCGGAGGACACGGCGTGGCGTCAGTCGCGGAGGCTGTCCTTGACCTTCTCGCCGGCCTGCTTGAGGTCGGCCTTGGACTGGTCGATCCGGCCCTCGGCTTCGAGGCTGCGGTCGCCGGTGACCTTGCCGGTCGTCTCCTTGACGGCGCCCTTGGCCTTCTCGGCCGCGTTACGAACCTTGTCGTCGGTGCTCATGTGACTGTCCCTTCGGTTCTGCCACTCATCTGCGTGCGGGCCGGGACTACCCGCGAGGCCCCGGGACAAACGCGAGCGCTCACGCAGACCCCGCGCCGACGCGTACGTCGTCGGCCGAGCGCTCGACGTCGACCACCTCGTCGCTGTCGTCCGGCGCGACGGGGACGCGGCCGGACACGCGGGCGTACACGGAGCCGAACTCGTGGGCGACCCGCGGCCAGGCATATCGACTCAACGCCCGTTCGGCGCCGGCCAGCCCCATCCCCTCGAGCGTGAAGGGATCCGCCAGCAGGTGGCGCAGGGCCAGCGCGAGCGCACGGACGTGGCCCGCGGGGACGTGCAGCCCGGTGACGTCGTGGACGATGAGGTCGCGCTGGGCCCCCGTCGGTGTCACGACCACGGCCTTGCCGCACGCCATGGCCTCGGCGACGAGCTCCTGATGCCCGGACTCGCGGCCCACGGACACGACGACATCGGCGGATCGGACCATCCAGGCTCGTTCCGTCGCGTCACGCGCCGGCACCAGAGCGACTCGAGCACGCACGCCGAGATCGAGCGCGACGTCCTGCAGGACCTGCTGGTACCGGCCACCGTGGGCCGGAGCGTCACCGTCGACGAGGACGACCAGCTCGGCGTCGGGGAGCGCGGGGAGCGCGGCGAGCACGTCGAGGACGCCGTCACCGGGACCGACCGCCTGGACGACGATGCGGTGCATGGTGGTGCGGTTCGCACTGGGACCGAGCCGCGTGAACACGTGCACATCGACGCCGATGGGCAGCACGACGCACTGCGGGCGGGGCACGCCGAGACGGTTCGCCCCGTTCGCGTCCTCGCTGCTCGCGCAGGCCACGACCGCAGCCACCCGGGCCACGTCCGCAACGCCGTCGTCGGACTCGGTCCGCTGCCACGGCACCGTGAGCACCCAGGGAACGGCCGGCTCGCGCGCAGCCATCGCCCGGCCCGCGGTCCAGCCGAACGCGTGGACGACGTCGACGTCCGCGTCGCCCGCGCCGTCGACGTCGTCGGTGATGGCGACGTCGTGACCGTCATGTCGCAGGTGGTCGCGGAGCACGGGGAGCGGCCACGGCGGTACGGCGTCCTGCGGTGAGGCCACCAGGAGCAGGCGCTGGGTCACTGGCTCGGTCACGAGGAGCTCCTTGTCGTCCAGGTGCCGGCTGTCCCGCCGCCGACGGGGGCCGCACGAGACGTGGTCCGGCGGTCCCAGGGGGGCCGGTAGGTCAGTGGCGCGTCTTCCTTGGCCGACTGCACACGTCGTTCACAGGGCACACATACCCTCGGACGCGTCCGCGAAACGCCGGACGGCTGCGGCTCCCCGGCTGAGCACGGGATCGGCGGCGCTCGCACCGGTATCCGGAGCGGGTCCGATCCGAAGGTGCGGGCGGGACCCCCGACGTTTCGTGCTCGGGCCCCGGGGTATGCGTCCTTCTCATCCGGAGCGGAGCCCGCGGCGGTTCGACCGGGCCGGGCCCGAGCGTGCTCGGCCGGTCACCAGGGTCGCCGCCGGACTCCGGACCGACCTCGACGAAAGGTCCTCGACCATGAAGAAGCTCATGCTCATCGCCGGAGCCGGCGGTGTCGGCTACGTGCTCGGCGCCCGCGCCGGACGGCCCACGTACGACAAGCTCGTGGATCTCTACGGGCGGATCACCCGCTCGGGCGGCCTCGACGAGGCCGCCGGCAAGGTCGCGGCGGCGAGCGCGGACCTGCGCGACGCGGCGACCCAGCGTGCTGCGGACAAGGTCAAGGACCTCAGCAGCACCGCCGCGGACCGGCTGTCCGACGCCGCCGACTCGGTCCGTGAGCGCGTCGACTCACCCGCCGGCTGAGCCGATCATCCGCACGCCGTCGCAGCATCCGTCGGACTCATGAGGTGTAGGACGTCCCGACGTGGGTAGTGACTGCCCACGGCGGGAAGGTCCCGCGAAAGGACGCGTCATGACACTCGGTTTCAGCATCTTCCTCCTCGCCGTCGGGGCGATCCTCGCCTTCGCCGTGAACGCCACGGTCGCCGGCATCGACATCCACGTCGTCGGCTGGATCCTCATGGCCGCCGGCCTGCTCGGGCTCATCGTGAGCCTCGTCATCTTCGCCCCGCGTCGTCGGCGCGAGGCGCTCACGACATCGGGAATCGCCTATCGGGCAGTCGCCCCGACGACCGACGTCGTGGAGCCGACGGTCGTCGAGCAGACCAGGACCGAAGGTCTCTAGCCGATGAGCCGGGGGTCTGTGACGCGCTCCCCTCGCGTCGCACACCCGATGAGCTGGGGGTCTGCGGCGCGCTCCCCCCGCGTCGCAGACCCCCAGCGCCCTGCTGGGCACCCACACGCATCCGGACACGAGACGGAGCAGGAGCAGTGACGGTCGTCAGGAACCTCTGGGCCTCGATCCAGGGAGATCCCGTGTTCATGCGACGGGTCAACGGCTGGTTGACGATCCTCTGGATCGTCATGATCCCGATCTCGATCGTGACGCACTGGGTCACGAGCGTCGTCTACGTGTCCGCACTGAGCCTCTGGGCCCTGGTGTCCGGCCACTGGTCCGCCTGGCAGGCGGCGCGGGTCGAGGTGGCCCAGCAGGAGGAGGCGAAGCGGCACGAGCAGGAGGACATCCCCCGGGACGTCGTGGCCGAGCTCGTGCGCACGACCACGATCGAGCCCGAGGGTCCGGACGCTGCCTTCTCCTCGTCCGGACCGGGTGGCTTCGCGCCGCGACCCGTCGACTCCGCCACGCCCGATCGCGGTTAGACGGCCCGCGTGAGGGTACGTCGCAGTCCTGCAGGGCCGCCGTGCCGGACACGCGACGGGACGCGACCACTCACCCGAGGAGATCACCATGGCCACCTGGCTCATCCTGCTCATCGCGGCGCTGATCGCACTCGTCATCGGCTTCGGCACGGCCGCGAAGTGGCTGTTCATCATCGCGCTCGTCCTGCTCGTGGTCGGGCTGTTCAGCATGGTGCGCGGTCGAGGTTCGCGCGTCTGACGCACGGTCCGTCGGCGGCTCCGCACCCACCGGGAGGTCGCCCGACCTCCCGAACCCACTGTCACGCGTCCTCCGGGACCACGAAGGGCACGCACATGACCACCATCGCCGTGATCGCCCACTCCCGGAAGTCGTTCGGGGGTGGCCTGGGCGAGCTGCGCCAGGTGCTCGACGACGCCGGCTTCGCGCAACCGCTCTGGTACGAGGTGGCCAAGAGCCGGCAGGCACCCGACTGCGCGCGGGAAGCCATGGCCGCGGGAGCCGACGTGCTCTTCGTCTGGGGCGGCGACGGCACGGTCCAGCGCTGCATCGACGCGGTGGCCGGCTCCGACGCGACGATCGCGATCCTGCCCGCGGGCACGGCGAACCTGCTCGCGAGCAACCTGGGCATCCCGCAGGACATCGCCGACGCTGTCCAGATCGGCCTGCACGGCGAGCGCCGCGCACTGGACACGGGCACGGTCAACGGCGAGCACTTCGCCGTCATGGCCGGTGCCGGTCTGGACGCGCTCATGATCGACGACGCGGATGGCGGCCTGAAGGACCGCATCGGCCGCGCGGCGTACCTGTGGACCGGTGCGAAGAACCTCAACGCCAGCCCGGTGACCGCGACCGTGGAGGTCGAGGGACGCCGCTTCTTCAAGGGCACGATCACCTGCATCCTGGTGGGCAACGTGAGCCACGTGCTCGCCGGGATCGAGGTCTTCGACGGCGCCCGCCCCGACGACGGACTGCTCGAGGTGGGTGTCGTCACGGCGCGGAGCCGCCTGCAGTGGGCCCGGACCGTCGGCCGGGTCGCGCTGGGCCGCGCGGAGAAGTCGCCCTTCGTCGTCACGTCGCGCGGCACCTCGATCAAGGTCCGATTCGACAAGCCAACGGCGTACGAGCTCGACGGCGGAGTGCGCAAGGCCACCACGAAGCTGCGCATCAAGGTCCGCCCGTCCTCGGTCACGGTGTGCGTACCCGTGCCGTCGACCAGCAGCGACACGCACGGGAGGGCAGAGTCATGACCGGGACCACGGAGGCGCTCGACGTCGCGACGGAGGCGGCGAACAGCAGACCGATGGGCTGGCTGGCCCGGGCGGGCCTCACGGCTCGCGGTGTCGTGTACCTCGTGATGGGGTGGCTCGCCGTCCTCGTCGCGATGGGCGCGCGCGCCCAGGTCGACCAGCGTGGCGCCCTCGCCGAGGTCCTCAGCAAGCCGGCCGGCGCGGCGCTCGTCTGGCTGATGGCCATCGGATTCGCGGCGTACGCGCTCTGGCGACTCTCCGAGGCGGCGTTCGGCGTGACCGGCGAGGGCCCGGGCGCCGGCCCGCGCCTGAAGTCGCTCGCTCGCGGCATCGCTTACGCCCTGCTGACCTTCTCCGCCGTCTCGCTCCTCAACGGCACGCGTACCACTCAGTCCGGGCAGCAGGGTCACGTGGCCGGCAGCGTCATGCAGCACAGCGGGGGCCGGCTGCTCGTGGGGGTCGCCGGGCTCGCCGTGATCGCCGTCGGTCTGCTGCTGGTGCACGAGGGCTGGAGCAAGAAGTTCCTCCGCTACTTCGGGGCCCTCCCCCCTGGCACGCACCACTGGGTCGTGCTGCTCGGCCGGGTCGGGACCGCGGCCCGCGGGATCGTGTTCGCCGTCGCCGGATTCCTCGTCCTCGTCGCCGCCTGGACGGCCGACCCCGCGAAGGCGGGCGGCATCGACGCGGCTTTCCGCACCCTGCTCCAGCAGCCCTACGGAGTGGCTCTCGTCGCGCTCCTGGGCGCGGGCCTGATGATCTTCGGCGTGTACGGGCTGGCCGAGGCCGCCTGGCGACGCGTCACCGACGGGAGCCCGTCATGAGCCGCGCCGTGCCCGCGTCGCCGTACCCGCCGCTGCACCGCGGTGCGGTGGCGGCCCGTCTCGTCGGCGGCGGACTGCTCCTGGCACTCGCGCTGTCCCTCGTCGGCTGGAGCATCGTGCGGCTGGCGAACGGCTCCGCGCTCACGAGGTGGGAGGACGGCGTCAACTCCGGGCTGGCCGCCGCGCGCACGCCGACCATGAACACGCTGAGCCACATCGGCAGCTATCTGGCCGAGACCGTCACCTGCATCGCGCTGCTGGTCGTCATGGTGATCGTCCTCCGCGTCTGGCTCGGCCGGTGGCGGGAGTCGTGGACCCTGTTCGCGGCGATCGTCGGTGAGCTGCTCGTCTTCCTCATCGTGACCGCCTTGGTGGACCGCCCCCGCCCGGACGTCCCGCACCTGGACGCGGCGCCTCCGACGTCCAGCTTCCCGTCCGGTCACACCGGAGCGGCGGTGGCGTTCTACGGCTGCCTGGCGATCATCGTCCTGCGGCAGCTGAGACCGCGCTGGCTGGCCGTCACGGTCGCGTCCGTCCTCTTCGTCGTCCCGATCATCGTGGGGGCGGCCCGCCTGTACCGAGGCATGCACCATCCGACCGACGTCCTGTTCGGTGCGATCGGTGGCGGGCTGTGGCTCGCCCTGGTGCTGGTGACGTTGCTCCCCCGCGTCCGTGACGACGGGGAGCCGGACGCGCCGGACGCGGTGCCGGGCCGCCGTGAGCGGCAGGTGGCCGACGTACGGACCTCCACCGGCGTGCTCCGGAGCATGGAGTGAGCGATCGGAGCGCCGACGGCGGCACGGTCCGGGCCGGACTCACCGACGACGGACCGCCGACGTCGGAGAGCCCGGTGGCCGCCGTCGTGCACGAGACGCTGTCCCCGACGGCACCGGGTCACGCCGACGAGTCCGGGGTCGTGATCGACCTGCCCGAGGTCACCCCGCCGGCCACGACCGGGATCCACTGGCTGGTGTGGCTGGGCCTCGGTGCCGGCACCCTCGTGGCCGTCCTCACCGCGACGGTGGCCGTGCGCAGCGCAGGACTTCAGCTCGTGGACGACCAGATCCACTCCTGGGTGGTCGCCCACCGCGGCGGGGCGGACATCGCGCTCGCCCGGGCGCTCACCTGGGGCGGCGTCACCTACGTGGCGCTCCCCGCCCTCGTCGTCGTCGGGGCGGTGGCCCGAGGCGGGCGGACGGTGCGCACCAGGCTCGGCGCTGGCGTGCTCCTGGCCGGGGTCGCGAGTGTCGGCGTCTACGCCGGACTGGCGGTCAACGGCTGGATCGGACGTGCACGTCCGCCCGTGGCCGACTGGGCCGGAGCGGCCGGCGGCCCGGCCTTCCCCTCCGGTCACACGACCACCGCGACGCTGGTCGCGCTGTCCTGCGCCTGGGCGATCGCGCCGCGCGTGCCGCCCGGCCGCCCGCGGGCCGCGCTCTGGGCCGCGGCCGCCCTCTACGCCGGCCTCGTGGGATGGTCGCGCGTCTGGCTCGGCGTCCACTGGCCGAGCGACGTCGCCGGCGGATGGCTGTTCGGCGTGGCCTTCGCCGCGCTCGCCGCCGCGGCTGTCGCGGCGCTGCGTCGGCGCCGGTCCCGCCACGACGGCTGAGGGGACGTCCGATGACGGTGCGGGAGGATCGCGAGCTGCGGCTGCCGCCTCGCCCGGCGAGCGTGCGGGAGTCCCGGTCGTTCGTCCGCAGCGTCCTCGGCTCGTGGGGGCTTCCCGGCCTGTGCGACGACGCCGGGCTGCTCGTGAGCGAGCTCGCGTCGAACGCCGTGGTGCACGCCGGGACCCCGCTCACGCTCACCGTCTCCTGGCGCCGGGGCACGAACCGCGTCCGCGTCACCGTGCACGACGAGAGCACGGTCCCGCCGCGCCTCCGGGCCCACGACGTCGGTGCGACCGCGGGTCGCGGTCTGCAGATCGTCACGGCCGTGGCCGACGCGTCGGGCGTCGTCCGTACCGGGACCGGCAAGGACGTCTGGTTCGAGCTGGAGCCCGACGCCGGCACTCACGGACGGGATCGGGCCGCGGTCCCGGGAGGATCGCCGTCAATGTGCCCCCGACTGCGCTAGACGCAGCCGTACTTCCCCCGCTCGTCCACAGCAGCGCGGACCGGTGGACGGGCCGGGGAGCCTGAGCTGCTTCTAGCGCACGTCAGGGCACATTCACGGCGGAGGGGGGGGGTCAGGTGACCGTGACGGTGATGGTGTGCAGGCCGCTGGCGGCGCCGGGGAAGACGGGGCGTACGGCGTCGTCCTGGGGTGCGCCGTCGAGGTCGTGCATGCGGACGCGCAGCTGGTGCGTGCCGGACGTCGCCGGCCAGGTCCAGGACCAGAGGCGCCAGGCGTCCGTGCCGATGGGCGCCGCGAGCGTGGCCTGCTGCCAGGGGCCGCCGTCGACGCTCACCTCCACCGCGCCGACGCCGGTGTGCTGGTGCCACGCGCGGCCGCCGACGGCGACCGGGCCCGCGGCGACGCGCGTCCCGGTGCGGGGGACGTCGATCCGCGAGGCGGCCTCGATCCGGCCGTCCGGGGTCCAGCCGCGGGCCAGCCAGAACGGCACGTCCTCGGCGAGGGTGGTGAGCCGGATCTCCTGGAGCCACTTGGTGGCCGAGACGTAGCCGTAGAGGCCCGGGACGACGAGGCGGGCCGGGAAGCCGTGGTTCACCGGCAGCGGCTCGCCGTTCATGGCGTAGGCGACCATCGCGTCGCGGCCGTCGGCCAGGACCGTGCGCGGGAAGCCGGCGGTGAACCCGTCGACGGAGACGCCGACGACGAGGTCGGCGTCGGCGTGGACGCCGGCCATCGCCAGGAGGTCGGCGAGGCGCACCCCCTGCCACCGGGCCGTGCCCACGAGGTCCCCGCCGACCTCGTTGCTGACGCAGGTGAGCGTGACGTACCGCTCGATGCTCGGCAGGGCGAGGAGCCGCTCGTAGGTGAGGGTGAGCGGTGCGTCGACGCGGCCGGTGACCGACAGCCGCCACGTGGCGAGCTCGACGGCGGGCGGGGTGAGCGCGACGTCGATCTGGTAGAAGTCCCCGTTCGGCGTGATGGCGGGGGCGATGCCGGGCACGTCCGGGGTGGTGCCCGCGGGCAGGGCCGGTGCGGCGCTCGTGGGGGCGGGCATGCGCAGTGCGGCGCGCACGGCGTCGACCGCGGCGGCCGACCCGCGGCGGGTGATGGCGGCGACGCCGAGGCCGAGCGCGCTCACCGCGCCCACGAGCACGGCAACGCGCAGCACCGTGCGCCGCTCGACGAGCGGGCCCATCGCCTCGCGCGGCGCCGCCGGCGCGAGACGGTGCCACACGAGCACGGCCACGGCGATCCCGGCGGCGACCGCGAGGGCGAGGCCGGCGGCGCCGGTCGTCGAGCCGTCCCACGCCGCCAGCCAGCCGACGACGCCACCGGCGACGAGCAGCGGGGGCGCCAGGGACGGTCGAGCGGCACAGCCGCGGCCGACGAGCGCGCCGCCACCGACGACGGCGAGCACGATGCCCAGCACGAGCAGCGGCTTGTCGAGCGTGCCGACCGCGCCGATCAGGGCCTCGCGCGGACCGTCCGGCATCGTCGCCACGACCCGGTCGGCGACCGACGTGACCGGGCTCGGCCGACCGGGGAGCACGAGACCGAGCAGCTCGGCCGCGGCCAGCCCGGACGCCCCGGCGAGCCCGCCGGCG
>JAJXTD010000217.1 GCA_021784035.1 Actinomycetes bacterium
CGAGGTGCTCGGCCTCCTGCAGCCACTTGCTGTGCTGGATCGTCTGCGACGCGCTCACCATCGCGAAGGCCTCGTACGTCGCGAACCACCCGTGCCGGCCGGTCAGGGTGTAGCCCTCGAGCCACCCATGGCAGTTGTGCTCGGAGAGCACCTCCATGACGCGCCCGTCACGGGAGAGCGCGACGTCGTCGAGGGTGACCCGCTCGGCGAACGCACGGTCCGTCACCTCGAAGACCGCGCCGAGCCTGTTGCTGTTCGTCTCGTCCGGGCAGAACAGCCGGAACCGGTCGTCGTTGCGGCGGTAGACGTCGCGCATGAGCTCGCCGAGCCTGCGCGTCGACTCGGCGCGCACCGTCGCCGGCGTCGGCACCTCGATCGCGTAGTCGCGGAAGTCGGGGAGGTCGAGGTCGCGGGTGAGCAGTCCGCCGTTGGCGTGCGGGCTCGCCGACATCCGCAGGTCGCCGTCGGGGTTCGCCCGCCGGACGAGCTCGGTCGGCGCGCCGTCCGCGTCGAAGAGCTCCTCCGGCCGGTACGACCGCAGCCAGTCCTCGAGGATCGCGAGGTGCTCGGGGTTGTCCTTGACGCCGGACAGCGGGACCTGGTGGGAGCGCCACGTGCCCTGCATCTGCACGCCGTCGACGACGTCCGGGCCCGTCCAGCCCTTGGGGCTGCGCAGGATGATCATCGGCCAGCGTGGCCGCGAGCCGTCCCAGTCCCCACCGCGGGCGTCCGCCTGGATCGTGCGGATCTTCGACCACGCCTCGGCGAGCGCGGCGGCGAACCGGTTGTGCATGCCCGGCAGGTCGGAGCCGCTGACCTCGATGACGTCGTATCCGTGACCGGTGAACAGCGCGCGCACCTCGGCCGGGTCCTTGCGCGCGAGCACCGTCGGGCCGGCGATCTTCGCGCCGTTGAGGTGCAGCACGGGGAGCACGGCGCCGTCGCGCGCGGGGTTGAGGAACGACACGCCCTTCCACGAGCCCTCCAGCGGGCCGGTCTCGGCCTCGCCGTCGCCGACGACGGCCAGCGTGATCAGCTCGGGGTTGTCCATCACCGAGCCGAACGCGTGGACGAGCACGTAGCCGAGCTCGCCGCCCTCGTGGATCGACCCGGGCGTCGTGACCGACACGTGGCTCGGGATGCCGCCGGGCGCCGAGAACTGGCGGAACAGCCGGCGTACGCCGTCGGCGTCCTGGGTCACCTGCGGGAACCGCTCGGTGTAGCTGCCCTCGAGGTAGCTGGCCGCGACCAGCGCCGGGCCGCCGTGGCCCGGACCGGCCAGGTAGATCATCTCCTGGCCCGTGGCCCGGATCAGCCGCGAGCAGTGCGCGTAGACGAACGACAGACCGGGGCTCGTGCCCCAGTGGCCGAGGAGGCGGGGCTTGATGTGCTCGTCGGCGAGCGGCTCGCGCAGCAGCGGGTTCGCCATCAGGTAGATCTGGCCGACGGTGAGGTAGTTGTTGGCGCGCCACCACGCGTCGAGCTCGGCGAGCTCCTCCTCGGTGGGCCGGGCGAGACGCTCGACCAGCCGTTCGTCCGGAGGCGTCATGGCCTTGGCGTGCATCCTCACGTGGAGCTCCCCCTGGGTCGCGCGTCGGTTCCCGCTCGATCCTTCCACGGCCCCGGTGCGGGCGCCCGGGGTCCGGGACTTCGCCACGTCCGTTCACCCGGAGGACACCTCCGCGTCAGCCGCGCGACCCGCGATCGGCGCCTATCGACCCGTGGCGGAGTCCAGCAGAGCGGCGAAGGCACCCGCGACGGCGAGCGACTCGTGCCACGACGCGCGATGCACGCCGGTCATCGAGAAGTAGCCGTGCACGAGGCCAGGGGCGCGCCGCAGGACCACCGTGGTGCCGGCCGCACGGAGCGCCGCGGCGTAGGCCTCGCCCTCGTCGCGCAGCGGGTCGAACGCGGCCGTCGTGACGAGGGCCGGGGCGAGCCCGCCGAGGTCGGCCGCGAGCAGCGGCGAGAGCCGCGGGTCGGTCGGCTCCGTGTCGCCGCGGTAGGTGTCCCAGTACCAGTCCATCTGCGTGCGGGTGAGCATGAACCCCTCCGCGAACAGGGACTTCGAGGGGCGGCTCACGCTGCCGTCGGCACCCGGGTAGAGGAGCAGCTGTGCCACCGGCTGCGTCGTGCCCGAGTCGCGCGTCGCCTGGGCCACGACGGCCGCGAGGTTGCCGCCCGCGCTGTCCCCCGCGACCGCGACGCGTCGCGGATCGGCGCCCAGCTCCTCCGCATGGCCCACGGCCCAGGCGAAAGCGGCGATCGCGTCGTCGGCAGCGGCCGGGAAGAGGTGCTCGGGCGCGAGCCGGTAGTCGACCGAGAGCACGTGCACGTCGGCATAGCGGCAGAGCAGGCGACAGGGCTGGTCGTGCGACTCGATGTCCCCGACGACCCAACCACCGCCGTGGAAGAACACGACGAGCGGGCGGAGCCCGGCCACCGTCGCGGACACGGGGGCGTACAGCCGCGCCCGCAGCGGGCCGGCCGCACCGTCGACCGGCAGGTCGCGGACCCGCCCCACCGCGATGGGCGCGCCCGCCGCGATCGCGGCGCTCTCCCGGAGCGCCGCGCGCCGCTCCTCGACCGGCACGCCGTCGGTCGACGGCCGGATCCGCCGCTCCAGCGCAAGCACCATCGCCAGGTGCGGGTCGAGCATCTGGCCGTCGACGACGACCGGGCCGCCGCTCACCCGGGTGGCGGCGGACGCCGGCAGCGCGTCCAACGCCCGGGCGAGCCGATGTTGCACGGCGACGGTGACGGCGCCCTTCGTGAGGCTCATGGCCGCAGCGTAGGTGGGACGACCGAGCAGGGCAGCACCCAACCGCCGTCCAACGCCATCGTCACGCGGTTCGGGCTCGAGAACAGCCAGACCCCGAGGAACCCGACGCGCCGACCGAGCAGACCGATGGCCAGGAAGACGCAGCACGTCGCGCGAACCCGCCGATGCCGGGACCGGGACGCCGCGCGAGGGCGACACCCGTTGCTCAGTCGTCCCCGTCGCGCCCCGGACGGTGGTGCGGACCGTGCGGACCGTGGTGCGGGCCGATCTCGGCCTGGGCCCACCGTTGTCGCTGCCACGCCCGTCGCCGGGCCATCGTCAGTACCTCGAAGCCCCCGTGGCCGGATCCGCGCCAGCAGGCCCCTACCGTCGCCGCCATCGTCGACCTCCTCCGCGGGGGTACGACGCCTCCACGCGGGCGCGTGGGTCACGCGAAGCCGGCAGCCACCTCGCGGATGCGGGCGGCGAAGGCGTCGACGTCGGCCTCGGTCGTGGCCCACGACGTCATCCACCGCACCTGGCCGGTGGCCTCGTTCCAGACGTAGAACGGGAACTCCTGCTGGAGGACCGCGGTGGCGCGCGGGTCGAGCAGGGCGAACACCGCGTTGGCCTGCACCCGGTCGGTGACGGTCACGCCCGCGGCGCCGTCGACGGCCGCCGCCAGCCGCGCCGCCATCGCGTTGGCGTTCGCGGCGTTACGCCGCCACAGGTCGTCGGAGAGCAGGGCGACGAGCTGCGCCGACACGAATCGCATCTTCGACGCGAGCTGCATCGCCTGCTTGCGCACGAAGTGCATCGACGCCGCGAGCTCGGGGCGCAGCACGACGACGGCCTCGGCCCCCAGGGCGCCGTTCTTCGTCGCCCCGAACGACAGGACGTCGACCCCCACGGCGGAGCCGAGCTCGCCGAGCTCGACACCGAGCGCCACGGCGGCGTTGGCGATGCGCGCTCCGTCCAGGTGGAGGTACATGCCCCGCTCGTGCGCATATGCGCTGAGCGCCCGGATCTCGTCGAGGGAGTAGACCGTCCCGAGCTCGGTCGACTGCGTGATCGACACGACCCGGGCCTGCACGTGGTGCGGGTCCCCGACGCCCCAGCGCGCGGCGTCGACGAGGTCGACGGTGAGCTTGCCGCCCGGGGCAGGAACGTCGACGAGCTTCGAGCCCAGGAACCGCTCCGGCGCGCCGCACTCGTCGACGTTGATGTGGGCGCTCTCCGCGCAGATCACGCTCTCGAACGAGCGCAGCATCGCCTGCAATCCCACGACGTTGGCGCCCGTGCCGTTGAAGACGGGGAACACCTCGGCGGTCGGTCCGAAGTGCCGGCGTACCAGCCGCTCCGCCTCGGCGGTGACCGGGTCGTCGCCGTACGCCGGGACCGTCCCCGTGTTGGCCTCGACCACGGCCGCCAGGACGTCCGGGTGCACGCCCGCGTGGTTGTCGCTGCCGAAGCTCGTGCCGGTCATCGTGCTCCTCGGGTCGGGATCTCGGTACATCCTGCCCGGCGGAG
>JAJXTD010000045.1 GCA_021784035.1 Actinomycetes bacterium
CTGGGGCCACTTCCTACCCGAACACACCACCGCCGTCAGCCTCCTCGACCGGCTCCTGCACCACGCCAACGTCGTGGTCACCCAAGGCGACTCCCACCGCATGCGCGAAGCCCGAACCAGAGGAGGAAACCGACTGACGACCACCTGAACAACCGCGAGGGGCCGGGGACTTTCACCTGGCCACCAGCGGGGACTTTCACATGGCCATTGACACCCGGTGCCGCCGGTGCACTCGCCGCCGGGTTCGGGGGCCTTCGGGCTGTTCGCATAGGTGGTCAGGAACTCCGCCAGCCTGGGGTCGTCGACACCGGTGAGCTGCACCTGCGCACCCCAGGCGCTCGCGACGACTGGGGCGGGCAGCCCGGGGTACTGGCTGGCGACGACGTAGGACCTTCCGGCGAGCTCGGCCTTGAGCTTCCCCTTCTGGTCGAGAGTGAGGTCCGGGCTGTAGGTGATCCAGGCGGCAGCGTGCTCCATCGAGTGGACGGCGTTCTCGTTCTTGACCGTGGTGTCGTACCAGCCACAGTTCTGCCACACGGCCGAGTGCGCGCCGCCGACCGGTGGTGTCTGCGCGTAGGTGACGGGCTTCTCGGTGTGGTCCCGGGCGACGTCCTTGTACGTCGTCAGTCCGTCGAGCGAGGAGGAGGCGGGCGCGTCCCCGGACTGCCCTCGCACCCCGAGCCAGGTCAACCCGGCGACGACGGCGATGGCGGCCGCCGCGACCCCGCCGAACAGGAAGGTTCGGCGCCGCTGGTCGCGGCGCTCCTGATCGGCACGCATCTGGGCGGCTCGTTCGCGTGCTCGGTCCTTCGCCATGGAAGGGTCCTTCCCCTCGTCGCCGCGCCGCTGACCGGCGCGTGTGTTCGGTGTCAGCCGGCTCGCTGCTGGGTCATCGTCGAGACCTCAGGCGGTGACGTAGTCGAGGCGGGTCATCATCCCGGCCTCGGCGTGGTAGGCGTTGTGGCAGTGGACCATCCACTGCCCCGGGTTGTCCGCGACGAGGTCGACGTTGACGGCGCCCATCGGGGGGACGAGGACGGTGTCCTTGCGCGCGCCGCTGCCACCGGCTGGGCCGAGCTGGAAGGTGTGCCCGTGCAGGTGGACCGGGTGGGACATCATCGACATGTTGGTGATCCGCAGCCGCCCGGACTGCCCCGGGGCGATGGTGAGGGGCACGGTCTCGTCGTAGGTCCGCCCGTTGATCGTCCACACATACGGCTGCATGCCACCGGAGAGCGCGACTTGTTGGACCGTGTCAGGGTCCCGCGTCGCGAGCGCCGTTCCGGGTGCGGCCGACAGCGCGTCAGCGGTGAGGGGGAACGCCGCGATCTCCGAGGGCAGGTACGACGCGGCGGGTAGCGATCCTGCGCCTGTCCGGACCAGTGCGCGCGCGACCCCGGCCTTGCCCAACGGCGAGGCCACGAACGGGAAGACTCCGTCGCCCAGGGTGGCGACCACGTCGTAGCGCTCGCCCATGCCCAGACGGATCGAGCTCGTGGTGACCGGCGTGACGGCGTACCCGTCGGTGTGGGTGACGGACAGCTCGTGCCCACCGAGTGCCACCGTGAAGATCGTGTCCGCGGCGGAGTTGATGATCCGGATGCGGACCTTCTGCCCTGGCTTCGCGGTCAGGACGTCGGGGTCGCGGGGCACTCGCCCGTTGATCAGGTACAGCGGGTAGGCGACATCGCCGCCGTCCATCCCGCCCATCCCCATGCCGCCCATCTGGCCGCCCATGTCCATCCCGCCCATGCCGCCGTCGCTGCCCGCCGCGACGAGGTCGCTGAAGATGTCCTCCGGGGACTTCCCGACGCCGTCGGTCCAGTCGTCGAGCACCACGACCCACTCGTGGTCGTAGGCGCCCGGCTCGGCCGGATCGTCGACGATGAACGGCGCGTAGAGGCCACGGTCGAGCTGCATGCCGTGGTGCGGGTGGAACCAGTGCGTGCCGGCGTGCGGGATGGTGAAGTCGAACGCCGTGGTGCCTGCGGCCGGGGTCGGGGCGGTGGTGACGCCGGGGACGCCGTCCATGTCGTTGCGGATCGCCAGGCCGTGCCAGTGGACGCTGGTCTCCTCGGGGAGATCGTTGGTGAACGCGATCCTCACCCGGTCACCCGCGGTCGCCCGGAGCAGGGTCCCCGGGACGGTGTCGCCGTAGCCCCAGGTGCTGACGACCGTGCCGCCGAGGTCGACCTGGACGGGTCGTGCCCGCAGCGCGAGGTCCCGGATCCGGCCGGTCGCGGGGCGCAACGCTTCGGCGGAGGCGATGGCGGCCGGGTCGAGGAGCGACCCGCCACCGCGGCCGCAGGCAGTCAGACCCGCGAGCGTGCCGATCCCGGCGAGCCCGAGCAGGAGCTGACGGCGAGAGACGACGGGTGCCACGAAACAGACCTCCAGCTTCGGTGGCACGTGTGCGCCACTGAGGCTCACCTTCTCTGGGCGACGTCGAGGTCCTGCCCAAGAACGGTGAAGTTCCGATGAAGATGGGCGTCTTCATGGTTCCTTCATGCTGCGCACCGGCATTCCTTCAGGGGCGGACCCGACACTGGGGGCACACAACGAGCTTGGGAGACGGCCATGATGGGTTGGTACAACGACGGTTGGGGCGGCGGCAGCTGGATCGCCATGACCCTGATGACGTTCTTCTGGGTCGCACTGATCGTGCTGGCGGCCTGGGCCGGGATCCACTTCCTGCGCGCGGACTCCTCCGCGAAGCCAGGTCCGCAGACCTCGCTGACGCCGCGAGCCATCCTCGACCAGCGGTTGGCCGCGGGCGAGATCGACGCTGAGCAGTACGCGCAGCTGCGCCGCATCCTCGACGGCCAGTCCGTCGGCTCGACGCCGACCGACACCCCGGCACACCCCTGACCCCGGCCGGCCCGCCCGGGACGGTGTCACCTCCGGGAGGAGCCCCATGGTCGAGAAGCTGACGGTGCTCGTCGTCGAGGACGAGATCGCCCTGGCCGGCGTTGTTGCCGGCTATCTCGAACGTGAGGGATTCCAGGTCGTCCAGGCCCACGACGGACCCACTGCGGTCGAGCTCGCCGAATCCCTACGGCCGGACCTCATCGTCCTCGACGTGATGCTGCCCGGCTTCGACGGCGTCGAGGTGTGTCGCCGTGTCCGGCACTTCACCGACGCGTACGTGATCATGCTGACCGCCCGTGACGAGCAGGTCGACAAGATCGTCGGACTGTCCGTCGGCGCCGACGACTACGTCGTCAAGCCGTTCTCCCCCCGCGAGCTCATCGCCCGCGTCCAAGCGATGCTGCGCCGACCGCGATCCACTCCAGCAAGCCATGCAGTCACAGCCCTCGGCGACCTGGTCCTGGATGAGGAGTCCCGCTCCGTCACTGTCGGCGGAGCGCCGGTCGAGCTCACCCGCACCGAGTTCGACCTTCTCGCCACGATGGCTGCGCGACCGCGGCTGGCGTTCTCCCGCCGCCAGCTCATCGACGAGGTCTGGGGCTCGGACTGGTACGGCGACGAGCACCTCGTCGACGTCCACATCGGGCACCTGCGCCGCAAGCTCGGCGACTCGGTGGCCGACCCTCGCTATGTGCGCACCGTCCGCGGTGTGGGCTACGGCCTGGGCTCGGGATGAGACGCCGCCCGCGCCTGGTGGCTCGCCTCCTGACGGCGCAGGCTGTGGTGGTGGCGGTGGGCGGTCTCACCCTGCTCCTGACGGCGACGCTGGTCGCCCCGGGCCTGTTCCACGAGCACCTCGCCCGCACCGGCCTCGCTTCCCCGGACGTCACCCACCACGCCGAGCAGGCGTTCGCCTCGGCATTCGGTATCTCGATCACCGTGGCCACGGCCGCATCGCTGCTCGCGGCCGCTCTGGTGTCCTGGTTCCTGGTGCGACGGGTCGCCCGCCCGGTCGAGGAACTCGCCGAAGCAGCCGAGACGGTCGCGGCCGGCACGTACACCATTGACGTGCCCAGCGAGCCCTTCTCCAGCGAGCTCGAGGCCCTGTCCACCTCGTTCTCGCACATGGCCGACCGACTGGCCCACACTGATGCCAGCCGAACCCGGCTGCTCGCTGACCTCGCCCACGAGCTGCGGACACCGCTGGCCACCCTCGAGGCCTACATCGACGGGCTCGAGGACGGCGTCGTCGAGACCTCCGCCGACTCGTACGAGACGATGCGTGGCCAGGTCGTCCGACTACGCCGACTGGCCTCCGACCTGCGCGAGTCCGCGGCCGCCGACGAGCACGCGCTCAACCTCGCCCCGGTCCGGCTCGAGGCCTCCGTCGCGGCCGCCGATGCCGTGGGCGCGGCTGGCCCTCGCTTCCTGCTGAAATCGGTCGAGCTCGAACTGGTTCCCGGCCCCACCGGGTTGACCGTCGAGGCGGACCCGGAGCGGCTCGGTCAGGTCTTGGCGATCCTGCTCGACAACGCGTTGCGCCACACGCCGAAGGGCGGGCACGTGAGTGTCCGGCCCACCCGGACCGGTTCGACGATCAGCGTGATCGTCAGCGACGACGGCGACGGCATCCCGGCCGACCAGCTGGATGCCGTGTTCAGCCGGTTTCATCGCGTCGACCCGTCGCGCACCTCCTCTGACGGCTCGGGCAGCGGCCTGGGTCTGACCATCGCCCGTGCGATCGTCACCGACCACGGGGGAACCCTCACCGCGCAGAGCCGGGGGGCGGGCACAGGTGCCACCTTCACGGTGACTCTGCCGGGCGCACCCGGCAGGCATGACTGATGCGGGGAGGTGTCCGTTACCGGGCGTGATCAGGGCTGCAGTGCTGCGCTTCATGGTCTCCACCTCTTCGGCCTGTGGTGCTCCGGTTGTTCTCGTCCCCAGGACACCGCCGGCAGGTGCACACCGTGTCCGTGCGCTGTGCAGACCATGAGGAGAATCCGCCCGGTCAACCGGGCACGGCCGGGAACCACCGCTCAACGGGCGCCGCTCTGCTGGACAGGACCGGCCCGCGCGGACCGTCACCGGCATGAGCACTATCATCGAGAGGTGACGATGTCAGCGCCGGTGGGCGAACGGTCTGGATCCGACGGTTTCGTGCCCGACGAGGCCGCGCTGGCGGCGGCGGCGTGCCTGTTCCGCAGCCTCGGGGACCCCTCGCGGCTGGCGATCCTGAGCCACCTTCGTTCCGGCGAGCACCGCGTCATCGAGCTCACCGACCATCTGGGCCTCGCCCAGTCGACGGTGTCGGCGCACCTGCGCTGCCTGTTGGACTGCGGCATGGTCGAGGTCCGCGCGCAGGGCCGGGCATCGGTGTACTCGCTGACCGCGGAGCCGGAGCTGGTTGACGTGCTGCGCAGCGCGGAGGCGCTGCTGGCGGCGACCGGGGACGCGGTGGTGCTGTGCCCGCGGTACGGGGTCGGGTCGCGATGACGTTCCCGATCCTCGAGCCGGTGCTGGACGGCCACCGCCGGGCGACGTTGAGCAGGCGTGCGCAGCTGCTGGCAGGTGCATCGGTCGCGTGGAACACCGCCGAGGCGGCCGTCGCGATCGGCGCCGGGGCGGCTGCGTCCTCGGTGGCCCTGGTCGGGTTCGGACTGGACTCGCTGGTCGAGATGTCGTCCGGCCTGATCATCCTCTGGCAGTTCCGCCACCCCATGCCCGAGACCCGTGAGCGCCACGCCTTGCGGCTTATCGCGGTGTCGTTCTTCGCGCTCGCTGCATACGTGTCGATCGAGTCCGTTCGCGCGCTGCTCGACGGGCAGTCCGCGGAACGCTCCGTCGTCGGTCTCGTGCTGGCGGCGCTGTCGCTGGTGGTGATGCCGTTCCTGTCCTGGGCGCAGCGACGTACCGGTCGCGCGCTGGGGTCGACCACGGTGGTCGCGGACTCCAAGCAGACGCTGCTGTGCACCTACCTCTCAGCGGTCCTGCTGGTGGGTCTGCTGCTCAACGCGACTCTGGGTTGGTGGTGGGCGGACCCGCTGGTCGGTCTGGTCGTGGCCTGGCTCGCACTCCGCGAAGGACGTGAGGCGTGGCGCGGCGAGTCCTGCGGCTGCGGCCCGGTGGCCTCCGCGTCCGGTGGGGACGTGTGCGCGTGCGCGGACGAGGGGTGCGAGGCGTGAGCGGCGAGCAGGGGCACGCGCACAGTCACGGGCCGTCGATCAGCGCCGGCGGGCTCCACCGGCGAAAGCTGCTCATCGTCCTGGGCATCACCTTCACGGTGCTGGTCGCCGAGCTCGTCGGGTCTGCCGTCACCGGGTCGTTGGCGCTGCTGGCCGACGCCGGGCACATGTTCACCGACGTGGCCGGGATCCTGCTCGCGGTCCTGGCGGTCACGTTCGCGTCCAGGCCGGCGACCCCGCAGCGCACCTTCGGGTACTACCGCCTCGAGATACTCGCGGCTGTCCTGAACGCGGTGCTGCTGTTCGGTGTCGCGGTGTTCATCCTCGTCGAGGCGTGGCAGAGGTGGACGAACCCGCCGGAGGTCGAAGGCGGGCTGATGCTCGCCTTCGCGGCCGTCGGCCTGGTCGCGAACATCATCGGCCTGCTGGTCCTTCGCGCCGGCGCCAGCGAGAGCCTCAACGTCAAGGGCGCCTACCTCGAGGTACTCGGGGACCTGCTCGGCTCGATCGCCGTCATCGCCGCCGCCGGCGTCATCGCGCTGACCGGATGGCTGCGCGCCGACGTCGTCGCCTCGGTCGCCGTCGCACTGATGATCCTCCCGCGGACCTGGACCCTGCTCCGCGAAGCCGTCGACGTCCTCCTGGAAGCCACCCCGCGCAACGTCGACATCCTCGCCGTGCGCCAGCACATCCTCGACACCCCCGGCGTCCTCGATGCCCACGACCTGCACGCCTGGACCCTGACCTCCGGCCTGCCCGTGCTGTCGGTGCACGTCGTCGTCACCGACGACGCCCTCGCAGACGGGGGTGGTGCCCGTGTCCTGGACCACCTCGTGGACTGCCTCGCCGAACACTTCGACGTCGAGCACTGCACCTTTCAGATCGAGCCACGCAGCCACGCCAGCCACGAGTTCAGCACGCACGACTGAAGCCCGCACGCGTTCCGTTGCCGAGCTCAGACGTAGACCGCGGCGAGGGACACGGTGTCGTGGAGGACAGGAGGGCGGCGACGTTGCGGTTGACCGGGTCGGGGCGTCCGGTGACGAGCCCACTGGGACGTGAGGCGGTCTAGCCACCGACGTCCGATGGCTAGCACGCGTTGCGCGCGGCGGCCAGGTGCCCTTCGATCCAGCGCCCTGTACCTCCGGTATACCGTGCGGCACAGGTAAAACCGCAGGTCAGAGCCATCTTCATCGGATCTTCATGGAACGTCCGGGAAACCCATCGGGCGACTGTCCGATGCTCATCCCGTGACCACGACGATCACCAGAAGCGACCGGGGACGGTCGGCATGAACTGGTGCCTGAGTTGGTGGAGCCCCGACGGCTGGGCCCAGGGCCTCGTCGCCCTGATCTTCTGGGGTGGTGTCGTCGGAACCGGCATCTGGGCCGGGAGACGGCACAGGCGCCACCAGCGGTCGGCGGCCACTGCAGGCACGCACGATGTCCGGCCCGAGGCCGACGACACGACACAGCAGGTGCCCCGCGTGGGTGCCGGAGGCGGGAGCACACGATGAACTGGTGGGCCATCTTCGGAGCAGGATTGCTCGCGGGAGCGACGACCTGCGCCGTCGCACAGGGCGGTCTGCTCGTCGGACTGATCACTCGGCAGAAGAAGGCAGCAGCTGAGAGTGCGGAGCTCGAACTGGCCACCGTCGGAGCGGCCAAGTCCACCAAGACGACCAAGTCGACCCAGGGCGGTGGCAAAGCCGGCAACGCGACACGGACGAAGTCCCGCCCCGTGAAGGCTGCCCCGGTCCCGGCGGCAGCTTCCGCCTCCGAGGACTTGATCCCGGTGGCTGGGTTCCTGCTCGGCAAGCTGCTCATCCTCACCCTCGCCGGCCTGGTTCTGGGCGCGTTCGGGTCGTTCATCGCGCTGGACGCCCGCATCGGCGGTCTCGCGCAGCTCGTCGCTGCCGCGATCATGATCGTCTTCGGGCTCGGCGCCGCCGGGGTCCCGGGGTTCAAGGAGATCCAGTTCACCCCGCCGGCGTCCTGGACACGTGTCGTGCGCAAGAGCACGCGGTCCCAGTCGGCCTTCGCCCCCTTCCTGCTCGGCGTCGCTGTCGTGCTCATCCCGTGCGGGGTCACCATCTCCATGATGCTGCTCGCCGCCACGGCGGGCTCCGCCGCCGCCGGCGGGGCGGTGATGGCGGTGTTCGTGCTCGGCACGGCGCCGATGTTCGCCGCCTACGGGTTCCTCACCCAGCGTTACGTGAACCCGGACAGCCGACGGATGGCGATCGCGATGGGCTCCGTCGTGGTGGCGATGGGCCTGTTCACCCTCAACGCGAGCATGACCGCGCTAGCCGCACCTATCACGGCGCAGAAGCTCGTCGCCGCTGCCTCCTCGTACTTCGGTCCTCAGACCGCTGCAGCGGCGCCGGCCGCGCCCGCCCCGGTCCCGGTCAACGGTGTCCAGGTCCTCAAGATCGACGCGACCTCGGGTGGGTACTCGCCGCAGTCGATCTCCGCGAAGGCTGGTGTCCCGACCAAGGTCGTGTTCCACACCGACAACACCCGGTCCTGCATCGTCTACACCGTCTTCCCGAGCCTCGGGAAGCAGGTCGCGCTGCCGGAGTCCGGGGACACCGAGGTCGACCTGGGCACCCTCGCCGCCGGTGAGATCCCGATCTCGTGCTCCATGGGCATGTACACCGGCACCATCCAGGTGTCATGAATCGGAATGAGGACGCCATGAGCAACCGCACCATCACGATCGACATCGCCGGGATGCACTGCGCGTCCTGCGGGATCCTCGTGGACGACTGCATGGAGGACCTCGACGGTGTCGTGAGCTCGCAGACCGACCTGAAGTCCGGGCGCTGCGTCACGGTCGTCGACGACACGGTCAGCGACGCGGACGTCCTCGCAGCCGTCGTCGAAGCCGGCTACACCGGAACCATCCTCCAGTCAGCGGTCGCGTCATGATCGCCGTGCTGCTGGGTGCCGTCCTCGTCGGTTTCCTCGTCGTGCTGATCTTCGGACTGGTCACCGGCCGGATCGACTGGCGTCAGCAGGGCTGCTGCGACGCCAACCCGGCGAACGACGGCCGCATGTACGCCCCGGAGGACCGGGTCGCCTAGCAGCGAAGCACGACCCCCCCACCAAGACTGACGCCAGGGAGACGAGAACCGATGAGCATCGAGGCAGTGGGCCGCACCGTGGACCTGCAGGTCGGCGGGATGACCTGTGCGTCGTGCGCGGCCCGCATCGAGCGCAAGCTCAACAAGATGCCCGGCGTCGTCGCCGAGGTGAACTACGCCACCGAGATCGCCCGCGTCATCCTCCCCGAGGGCACGTCCGTCGAGGACGCTGTCGCCACGGTCGAGGCGACCGGCTACACCGCGACCTTGCCGACACCGCCGCAGGCCGAGGCCGTCGACGAGGACGGGGAGACCGTCGAGCCGGCCAACCCGGAGCTCGCCTCGCTGCGCCAGCGCCTGATCATCTCGACGGTCCTGACGATCCCGGTCGTGCTCATGGCCATGGTCCCGGCGTTCCAGTTCACCAACTGGCAGTGGGCGTCGCTCACCCTCGCATCCCCGGTGATCGTCTGGGGCGCCTACCCGTTCCACAAGGCAGCGTGGACGAACCTCAAGCACGGTGCTGCGACGATGGACACCCTGATCAGTCTCGGCGTGGGCGCGGCGTACGTGTGGTCGCTGTACGCCTTGTTCTTCGCCGATGCCGGGATGCCTGGCGCGACGATGGGCTTCGAGCTGTTCCCCTCGCAGGCCGAGGCGGGCGCGCACATCTACCTCGAGGTCGCCTCTGCCGTCACGGTGTTCATCCTCGCCGGCCGCTACCTCGAGGCCCGCGCCAAGACGCAGTCCGGTGCCGCACTCCGGGCGCTGATGAACATGGGCGCCAAGGATGTCGCCGTCCTGCGCGACGGCATCGAGACGCGGATCCCGATCGGTCAGCTCGCGGTCGGCGACTCGTTCGTCGTGCGCCCTGGAGAGAAGATCGCAACCGACGGCGTGATCGTCGACGGTGCCTCAGCTGTGGACACCTCGATGCTGACCGGCGAGTCCGTCCCGGTCGAGGTCGGCCCGGGAGACGACGTCGTAGGCGCGACCGTGAACGTGGGCGGGCGCCTCGTCGTCCGCGCGACCCGGGTCGGCGGAGACACCCAGCTCGCCCAGATGGCCAAGCTCGTCGCCGACGCGCAGTCCGGGAAGGCGCCCGTCCAGCGCCTTGCCGACCGGGTCTCGGCCGTGTTCGTCCCGGTCGTGGTCAGCCTGTCGCTGCTCACCCTGGCCTACTGGCTCGTCACGGGCGCCGACCCGGAGTTCGCCTTCACCGCCGCGGTGTCCGTCCTGATCATCGCCTGCCCCTGCGCCCTCGGCCTCGCGACACCCACCGCGCTGCTGGTCGGAACCGGGCGGGCTGCGCAGCTCGGCATCCTCATCAAGGGCCCGCAGATCCTCGAGTCGACCCGACGCGTCGACACGATCGTGCTCGACAAGACCGGCACAGTCACCACTGGTCGGATGACCCTCGTCGATGTCCACCCGGCAGCCGGCGTGGCCGTCGAGGACCTGCTCCGCAAGGTCGGCGCCCTCGAGCACGCGTCGGAGCACCCGGTCGGTGCCGCGATCGCTTCCGGTGCCCGGGAGCGGGTCGGCGTCCTCCCCGACGTCGAGGACTTCACCTCGATCCAGGGCCGAGGCGTCCAGGGCGTCGTGGACGGCGCTGCTGTCGTCGCCGGCCGCGCCTCCTGGCTCGCGTCCGACTGGGCCATCACCCTCCCGGCCGAGCTCCTCACCGCGCTGGACGGGGCCGAGTCGGCCGGCCAGACCGCGATCGCCGTCGCCTGGGACGGACAGCCGCGCGGCGTCGTCGTGGTGTCCGACACCGTGAAACCGACCAGCGCCCAGGCCATCGCAGAGCTCCGCCACCTCGGGCTCACCCCCGTCCTGCTCACCGGCGACAACGCCAGGGCGGCCGGTGCGGTGGCGGCCACCGTGGGGATCGCCGACGTCGAGGCCGAGGTCCTGCCCTGGGACAAGGTCTCTGTCGTCAAGCGGCTCCAGGAGCAGGGCCGAGTCGTCGCGATGGTCGGCGACGGCGTGAACGACGCCGCCGCGCTGGCGCAGGCCGACCTCGGCATCGCGATGGGCACCGGCACGGACGTCGCGATCGAGGCCAGCGACCTGACCCTGGTGTCCGGCGACCTGCGCGCGGCCGGGGACGCCGTGTCGCTCTCGCGACGCACACTCCGCACCATCAAGGGGAACCTGTTCTGGGCGTTCGCCTACAACGTCGCCGCGATCCCACTCGCGATGTCCGGGCGGCTCAACCCCATCGTCGCCGGTGCCGCGATGGCGTTCTCGTCGGTCTTCGTCGTCACCAACAGCCTGCGGCTTCGCCGGTTCAAGGGACGCGGCCCAGCCAGCGTGGACGTCGACACCTCAACGGCTCGCGGGCGTCACGCCGCCCGGCTGGTGAGCTAGTCGTCTCAGACCCACCCCCGCCCGGTGCGCGGCCAGTTCCCCACCTGGCTGCGCGCCGGGCGCTCCCGGGCGGTGTGGTGCTCGGCTCCTCGCCCGGCGCAGAGCAGTCGGACGGTTCTCACGATGTGCCGCAGCGGATCGGTCGAGGCCTTCACGGAACCTTCATCGAACCGGCGTCGGTCCTGCATGCTCGGCGCCGATGCTCGGTGGGTACCCCGGAGTCGGGGACCGACCCGCGACGCCTAGGGGACCGCCCGTATGCCACCGATCACGAGTCGCCCCGTCGACCACCATGTCCGCGACGGTTCCGTGTCGAGCACGACAAGACGCTCCAAGTCGCTGCTGCTTGTTGCCGCTGTCGTGGCGTCCACGACGTTGGCGGCGTGCTCGGCAGGTGGCGGCGCCCCACAATCGGCGCCTTCGGTCACCGGCGAGACGGGAGTCACCGTGACGGCGCAGCCCTTGCCTGCCGGCGTCGAGCACGTGCACGCGCTGGTTCGTGACCCTAAGACCGGTCGGCTCCTCGCCGCCACACATGCGGGCCTCTACCAGATCGGCCCGAACGGTGCGGCGACACGGGTGGGCGAGGGCTCCGATGACCTGATGAGCCTCTCGGTCGACGGCTCCGGAGACCTGTACGCATCTGGGCACCCTGGAGGCGGGAGCGCGGCTGCCAACCCGTTAGGTCTGATTCGCTCGTCCGATGGCGGGCGCACGTGGGCGGCCGTCTCCCGTGCGGGTGAGAGCGACTTCCATGCGCTCGCCGTCCACGGCTCCACGATCGTCGGGCTCGCGGACACAACCCTCACGACATCGAAGGACGCCGGTCGGACGTGGCAGGTCGGCGCCCAGGCTGAGGCAGTAACTCTCACGTTGGACAGCAGCACCTTGTGGGTGACTGGTCCGTCCGGGCTGCAGCGCAGTTCGGACGACGGAGCGAACCTGCAACCGGTCGCTGACGCGCCGCAGCTGCAACTGGGCTCTGCCGTGGATGACACCGTGTGGGGCGTTGGGGGTGACGGAACCGTGTGGCGGCGCGACCAGCGTGGGCTCTGGGCACGCCTGGCGAGCGTGCCCTCCACGGACCCCGCGAGTGCAGTGGTCGCGGTGTCGCCGGACCGCGCCCTGGTTGCCACGGGGTCGCAGCTGGTGTGGATCGACTCGACGGGCAGTGTTTCGACCGCCTGAGGCAGGGACCGGCTCAGGTCGGCATGCGGACCGGGTGACGTCCCAGGCATCGGGATCTTCGCGCAGTCCCAGCCACAGTCAGGCACCGACTGGTCACGAAGGCGCCTCTCGCTACCGTGGTCACCGATTGCCGTTCCCGCAGTCGTGACTTCCCTTGGGGCGACTGAGGTATGCGTAAGCTCGGGCCGATGGGACCTTTGTCAGAACTTCATCGGAACCGCGCAGACCCTCCAGGGTCGGCGTCGACAGTAGAGGCATGCCGTCGCTCCCGTCCGCAGTGACCGCGGGACCCGCCCAGATCACGCTGGTGAGCTCGACCGGATGCCACTTCTGCCGTGACGCTGAGGAGGCCCTCGACGAGTTCGCCAAGGAGTACCCGCTGGTGGTCGCCCACCTGGATCTGCGAAGTCCGGAGGGGAGTGCCCTGGCGCAGCGTCACAGGGCTGCGATGAGCCCGCTCATACTGCTCGATGGAACCTTCGTCAGTTCGGGTCGCCTGCCGCGCGGTAAGTTGCGGGCCCTCCTGTCGGCGCGGACACAGATGAGTGACGTCGTGTCATGAACGACCTTCTCACCACCGGGTCGGTACTCGCTGCCTTCCTCGCGGGCGGTGTGGCTCTGTTCGCGCCTTGCTGCATCGTGTTCCTCGCCCCCAGCTATCTGGCCGTTGCAGTGAAGAACCGGCGCTGGCGGTTGCTGCCGCTCACCTTCGTGTTCGCAGCCGGGCTCGCGACCGTGATGATCCCGATCACTCTGGGAATGAGCCTGCTCTCCGGCGCCATCGCGCAGTACCACGCCGTGTTCTACACGATCGGCGGACTGTTCATGCTGCTGCTCGCGGGCTGGGCCCTGACCGGGAGGATGTGGGCGCTGCCCTCGATCCTGGCCGCCCCGGACACTCGTCGTGGGGACTCGGCCAGCTTCTTCGGACTCGGAGTCTTCTCCGGCGTCGCGTCCGCATGCTGCGCACCCGTCCTCGCCGGCGTGATGACCTTGTCCGCACTGTCCGGATCCGCCGTCGGAGGTGCCCTCCTGGGTCTGGCGTACGTCTTCGGCATGACCTTCCCTCTGTTCGTGATGGCTCTCGCGTGGGACCGATTCGACTTGGGCGGTAAGCGCTTCCTGCAGGCCCGCCGGGTCACGATCCCTCTCCCCAGAGGGCACGCACTGCACACCAACAGCATCAACGTGATCGTCGCGATCGCCTTCACCGTGATGGGTGGCTTCGTCCTGCACCTCGCATCTTCCGGCACCATGACCAGCGGTCCGGGGATGCAGGTCGCCGTGGGTGACTGGCTGGCCGGGGTCTTCCGCCGCATCGAGGACATCACGGCACCGATCCCCGAGCCGATCCTGGGCGCGGCACTGCTGGGACTGGTTGCCGTCTTCGTGGTGGCCACCCTTCGACGTCGCGACGAAAACCCCGATGGCGAGCAGACCACCGACCCGCACCCGGGCTGCCACGGCGTCGACAGCGCCACAAGCTCCACGCTCGACAAGGAGTCCGCATCATGACGAACGCGACCGTGTCGAAGGCGCGTAACGCCAGGCTCCACGCAGTCAAGGAACAGCAGGCGAGGGCGGCTCGTAAGCGCAAGCTGCGCGATCTCGGCTTCTGGGGTGTCGGGCTTCTCGTCGTCGCCGGCCTGCTCGGATACGCGATGCTGAACAGCCGCCCGAACGTCGGCGCCACCACCAAGGTCGCCCCACCCTTCACCCTGACGGACACGGCCGGCAAGACGGTCACGCTCGCCGACTACAGGGGACGCAACGTCATCCTCTACTTCAGCGAGGGCGCCGGGTGCGAGGCATGCCTGCTCCAGATGGGCAAGATCGAGGCCGACAAGGCCGCCTTCGACAAGGCCAACATCACGGTGCTGCCCGTAGTCATGAACAGCCGCGACCAGATCCTCGCCGACATGGCGACGAACAAGGTCACCACGCCGTTCCTGCTCGACAACGGCATCGTCTCGCGGGAGTACGGGACCCTCGGCAAGGGCATGCACGCGGGGCTGCCAGGCCACAGCTTCGTTCTGATCGACAGCGCTGGGATGCAGCGATGGTACGGGGAGTACCCGTCCATGTGGCTGGACCCGAACGAGCTCCTGAAGACCGTGCAGGGCGTCCTCGCTGCCTGATGCTTCACAAGGCCCTCATGTTCGGCGCTGGTCCTCACCGTCACCGACGGGCTCCCTACACACGTTCATCGCCTTCGACAGGCAACCGGCATGTACCAGGAGCTCGACGTCACCTGACAGGCCTTCACCACGCGTCACTTCCCGTTCGAGCTCTGCGAGACGATCATCGCGAGCATCCCAGCGATGCGCCGGATTCGTGGTGTCGTTCACGGATCCCATCCCGCCGTGTCCGCTGGCCGCATGGTTCATCCCACGCATCATGAACACCGTCATCAGCGGACAGGCCAGGAGGAACAGGTAGGGCAGGAGGTTTGACATCTGAGTACCTCACCGTCATCGATCGAGCAGCCGATGCGCCACAAGCGGCTCCACCGATGGAGCGATTCACGCATCGCGTGCGGTCGCACTCGGTCTCCTCGAATCCCTCGGCGCAGTCACGACGCTGCGCTTCGACGTGCCCCTCTGAGCTGCTTCAGTGCGACCCTTCGTCGAACCTTCATCCGACCTACATTGGTTCCGTACCGTGGTTCGACGCGGCGTCGCTACGGTCGTATCACGTCAGGGTTCAATTGCCAACGTCGTCGGCTTCGGCGATGTGCGACGGCCGGGGTCAGGCGGAGGAAGGCGAAGAACATGCAGTTCGAGTGCCCGCACTGCCGGGAGTTCGACGAGGCTCTCCGCGCGCTTCTGGTAGGCGAACTCGACGTCGACGAGCTGGAACACGCCGCCGCGCACCTTGCCTACTGTGCTCCGTGCCGAACGACGCTGTCCGAGCTGTCGCTGCCTACGCCGACGCGGGGACCGCGAAGGACAGGCTTCGGCTCCCCGAGCTCCCGGCTCTTGAGGGGCGAGAGGCGTGCGACTTCGACATCGCCGACCCGAGCGGCGGCGCGGTGTGCAGGATCCTGGGCATGAGCTGCGACGTCACCCTCGCCGCCGACAAGCTCCTCGTCTGCTGAGCGCAGAGGACGGCCGCACACGCATCCAGGCCACGATGTACAGGACCGCATCATCCAACCACCGGCAGGGAGAACACAGTGAGCTACGGCATGACGACCACACTTGACCGTCCGTTCGACGAAGTCGTCACCGATGTCCGCGACGCACTGGCCGCACAGGGCTTCGGCATCGTCAGCGAGATCGACATGCAGGCCACCCTGCGCACCAAACTCGGCGTGGACATCCCAAGGCAGATCATCCTCGGCGCCTGTAACCCGGCCTTCGCCCACCGTTCCCTTCAGGAAGATCCATCGATCGGCCTGCTGCTGCCCTGCAACATCGTTGTCCGCGACACGGACAGCGGCACCGTCGTCGAGATGATCGACCCGCAGGTGCTCGTGTCGGTCACCGAGCACCCGGGCATGCAGCAGATCGCCAACGAGGTGAGCGAGGGGCTTGCTGCCGCTATGGATGCCGTGCGCACGTCCGCGTGACGTCGTCGCGGGGAGCCGCGAGGACGCGGTCTGTGGACGCCGGTGCCCCCCACATGAGCGGGTCGGTGCCCCCCCACTGGGGGGCACCGACCCGTCTGCAGTTCGCTGACCTGCGGTGTTGCGTGGGGTGAGTGACGGGACTTGAACCCGCGACCACCTGGACCACAACCAGGTGCTCTACCAGCTGAGCTACACCCACCATGGCCGCGGCGGTGCCGACGGGTTCCGTCGCCAGTCGCTGCGGCCGGGCAGAAGTGTACCGAAGCCGGCGCAGTGCCCCGCACGCCGGTGAGCGTGGGCGGGCCGCAGGGCGACGGGCGGGTCGTTCAGCCGTCCGTGGAGTCGGGGGCGGCGTGGTCGACGACGTGCTTCGCGGCGATGGACCGGGCGTCGTCGGTGCTCGGGCCGACACCCCCGACCATGACCGCCTCGCGGTAGTAGCGCAGCTCGGCGATGCTCTCGCGGGTGTCGGCCAGGGCGCGGTGGTTGCCGCGTTTGGTCGGCGAGCTGAAGTAGACCCGCGGGTACCAGCGGCGGACCAGCTCCTTGATGCTGGACACGTCGATGAGCCGGTAGTGCAGGTAGGCGTCGAGCTCGGGCATGTCCCGGGCGAGGAAGCCGCGGTCGACGTACACGCTGGACCCGGCGAGCGGGGCCTTGCGGGGCTCGGCCACGTGGGAGCGGACGTAGTCGAGGACGAGCTGCTGGGCCGCCTCGAGCGTCGTCCCGTGCGGGATCTCGTCGATGAGCCCGGACGCGATGTGCATCTCGCGGACGATGTCGGGCATCGAGGCGAACGCCAGATCCGGCGGACGGATCACGACGCTGACGCCGGTGTCGAGCTCGTTGAGCTCCGCGTCGGTGACCACGCAGGCGACCTCCACGAGCGCGTCGGACACGAGGTCGAGCCCGGTCATCTCGCAGTCGATCCACACGATCCGGTCGCCGGCCTTGCCCGACGGGGTGGCCGCGGGCCCGGGCACGGAGGTCATGACGGTCACCCTAGGCCGTCCGCGTGCACGGGCATCACCCGATTGGCCTACCGGTGAACGCCGCCACGGGCCGAAGAGATACACATGACGTCGTCCGGCAGCGGCCACCGTACGTATGCGCCGCGCTCCCCGTTCGCCCGTCCGGGTGCCCTCGCGCTGCTCGTCGGCGTCGCGGTGTCCGGGCTGCTCGCCGCGTTCGGCCTGCCGGCCGCGTCGGCGGCACCGGGCGGCCCGCACGTCGCGGCGACGGTCGTGGGCACGGTCGAACGCCTGCATCTCGACGATTTCGACCACCCGCTGCCGGCCGACGCCGACGAGCTCACGTTCGTGCGGACCGCAGGCGGCGCCGTGCAGGTGCCGGCGTCCGACCTGGCTCACGTGCCGAACGGCGCGACCGTGCGCCTCGGCCTGGCCGACACGACCGGCACGCGACCCACGGCCGCGGGCGGGCTGACCGCCGACCTGACCCGGGCCCAGGGCCGCGACCCGCAGGCCGGCGCCAACGTCGCCACGGTCGACGTCGTCTCCGCGCCGCAGCAGGGCCAGGTGGCGACCGGCACCGGGGGCACCGTCGCCGCCGACACCGCGGTCGCCGCGGGTGCGGCGACCCACTCGGTCCTCGTCGTCGTGGCCCAGCCCCCGGGCGGTAACGCGACGACGGTGACCGCGGCCGACGTCGCCGCGACGGTGAACGCCGGCGTCAACGGATACTGGCAGCAGGTGACCGGCGGTGTCGTCGGATTCTCGGCCACGGCGTACCCCTCGGTCGTGCAGACCGCGAACGCGCCGTGCACGAACGGGAGCGTCTCGTCCTCGACGGCGTTCTGGGCCGAGGTGCAGCAGAAGACCGGCTGGACCTCGGGCTCCGGTCGGCACCTCGTCGTCTACTTCCCGGCGTACGCCGCGTGCGGAGGCATCGCGGGCCTCGGCACCGTCGGCGGCGGTGTCGCTTCCGGCGGCGTGGTGTGGTCCAACGGCTGGAACAGCGTCGGCGTCATCGGCCACGAGCTCGGCCACAACCTCGGCCTGGGCCACTCGCAGCTGCTGGACTGCACGGTCGGCGGCGTACGCGTCACGGATGCCGCCGCCACCAGCTGCGCGGCGCGGTCCTATGCCGACACCAACGACATCATGGCCGTGTCGTGGAACTACCAGGGCTACCTCAACGCCGTGCACCTGCAGACCCTCGGCCTGCTCGACGCCGCCTCGCAGGTCGCCCCCACGGACAACGGCCAGGTCGTCCTCGGCCCGCTCGAGGCGGGGACCGGTCTGCGCGTCCTCACGCTGTCCGACGGGAACACGCACTACGTCGTGGAGTTCCGGCAGCCGATCGGGCTCGACTCCTGGATGTCCTCGGTCTCCGGCTGGGGCGCCCCGGGCGTGACCGTGCGGCGCGAGTTCGACACCAGTCAGCCGGGAGCCGGTGGGTTCAGCCCGATCGAGTCCTACCTGCTGGACGGCGACCCGGCGACGACCGAC
>JAJXTD010000218.1 GCA_021784035.1 Actinomycetes bacterium
CCCTCGAGGATCTTCAGCAGCGCCTGCTGCACGCCCTCGCCGGAGACGTCGCGGGTGATCGACGGGTTCTCGCTCTTGCGCGCGACCTTGTCGATCTCGTCGATGTAGATGATCCCCGTCTCGGCCTTCTTGACGTCGTAGTCCGCCGCCTGGATCAGCTTGAGCAGGATGTTCTCGACGTCCTCGCCCACGTAGCCCGCCTCGGTGAGCGCCGTGGCGTCGGCGATCGCGAAGGGCACGTTGAGCATGCGCGCCAGCGTCTGGGCCAGCAGCGTCTTGCCCGAGCCGGTGGGGCCGAGCAGCAGGATGTTGGACTTCGCCAGCTCGACGGACTCGTCGCCCCGGCGCTCGGGACCGGTGCCGGCCTGAACCCGCTTGTAGTGGTTGTAGACGGCGACCGAGAGGGCCTTCTTCGCGGCGTCCTGCCCGATGACGTACTTGTCGAGGAAGTCGTAGATCTCGCGCGGCTTGGGCAGCTCGTCGAACTGCAGGTCGCTGGACTCGCTGAGCTCTTCCTCGATGATCTCGTTGCACAGGTCGATGCACTCGTCGCAGATGTAGACACCAGGACCTGCGATGAGCTTCTTGACCTGCTTCTGGCTCTTGCCGCAGAACGAGCACTTGAGCAGGTCTCCGCCGTCACCGACTCGGGCCACGTGATCGTCCTCTCGTCGGCATGCCTCGCGGCATGACCACTGCGCCGGTCGCGCCTGCTCGCGGCCGTACGTCTCCGAAGGTACCGCCCGCACGCCGCGGATGACCGCGTCGGGACACGCCGGAACGGGGGTTTACGCCGACAGCGCAACGCCCGCCCGACACGCGGTCGGGCGGGCGTCGCCCCTGGTCAGAGCCCTGCTGAGCCCGGTATGAGCGGGTTCAGGTGGCCTGGCTCAGGCGCTGGCCGCGGAGGCCTTGCGCGACGGGATCACCGAGTCGACGATGCCGTACTCGACGGCCGCCGCCGCGTCGAGGATCTTGTCGCGCTCGATGTCCTTCTGGACCAGCTCGGGCGCCCGACCGGTGTGCTTCGCGAGGATGCCCTCCATCTCGGTGCGCATCCGCATGAGCTCGTTGGCCTGGATCTCGATGTCGGTCCCCTGGCCGCCGCCCTCGGTGTAGGGCTGGTGGATGAGGACGCGGGCGTGCGGGAGGGCGTAGCGCTTGCCCGGCGTACCCGACGCGAGGAGCAGCGCGGCGGCCGAGGCGGCCTGCCCGAGGCACACCGTCGTGATGTCGGGCTTGACGAACTGCATGGTGTCGTAGATCGCCGTCATGGCGGTGTAGGAGCCACCGGGCGAGTTGATGTAGATGCTGATGTCGCGGTCCGGGTCCATCGACTCGAGGCACAGCAGCTGGGCCATGACGTCGTCCGCGCTCGCGTCGTCGATCTGGACGCCGAGGAAGATGATGCGCTCCTCGAACAGCTTGGAGTACGGGTTCCAGGTCTTCATGCCCTGGGAGGTCCGCTCCACGAACTCCGGGAGGATGTATCGCGCCTCGGGCGGGGTGTAGCCGGCACTGCGCCCCGACGACGGGGTGACGAGGTTGCTCATGATGATGTCTCTCTCCGTCTCAGGCCGTGCCGCCGCCGCCGGTGACGTCAGCAGCTGACGTCACGACGTGGTCGACGATTCCGTAGTCCTTGGCCTCCTCGGCGGAGAACCACTTCTCCCACTCGGAGTCCTCGACGATGCGCTCGACGGGCTGTCCGGTGTGGCGCGCGATGAGCTCGGCGAGCTGCGCCTTGATGATGAGCATCTGCTCGGCCTGCTTCTGCACCAGCGACTGGACGCCGCCGAGGCCGCCGAGCGGCTGGTGCATCATCACGCGGGCGTGCTTGAGGGCGTAGCGCTTTCCGGGGGCGCCGGCGGTGAGCAGGAACTGCCCCATCGACGCGCACATGCCCAGCCCGATGGTGCCGACGTCGTTGGAGACGAACTGCATGGTGTCGTAGATGGCCATGCCGGCCGACACGCTGCCGCCCGGCGAGTTGACGTAGAGGTAGATGTCCTTCTCGGGGTCCTCGGCCGACAGGAGCAGCAGCTGCCGCACGATGTCGTTGGCCATCTCGTCGCGGACCTCGCCCTCGAGGAAGATGATCCGCTCGCGGAGCAGCCGATCCTTGATCGAGTCGGTGTAGCCGGTGATGCCACCGGGTCCGGGGCCTCGATCGCTCCAGGTACCGCTCACGGTGTTCCTCCTGCAGTCGTGGTGTGCGCCGTCATGCCTGACGTGTGTTCGACCCTAACCAGAGAACACCCCCGTGCCATCCCGGGCACGGGGGTGTTCGCCGTAGGCGTTATTCCTTCCGGCTCCATGCGCCCGCCCTCCGGGCGCACGCGTCGCCGGTCGCCGCCGCCTCGCGCCAGGTCGTCGGCTCCGCCGACGACAGAGAGGTCCGGGACGACCCCCTTCGGGGGTGCGCCCCGGACCTCTCGGCGCTCGTTGCTTCGGCGTACTGCCCGACTCTCGGCCATCGGGAGCGGAGGTCGGACATGGCCGGGTCAGTCGTGGTCGTGGCCCTCGTGGTCGTGGCCCTCGTGGTCGTGGCCCTCGTGGTCGTGACCCTCGTGCTCGTCGTGGGCGACCGGGAGGTCCGCCGCGTCGATCGCCCCGAGGTCCACCGGGGCGCCGGTGGTGTCGACGACCTTCGCGTGCTCGAGCACGTGCGCGAGGGCCTTGGCCCGCCGCACCTCGCCGACGGCCGCGGGCACCTGGCCGGCGTTGACGAGCTCCTGGGCGAACTGGTCGGGGCTCATGCCGTAGCGCGGCGCCTGCTGCACGAGCCACGCGGACAGCTCGGCCTCCGAGACCGACAGGTCCTCGGTCTCGGCGATCTTGTCCAGCACCAGCTGGCTCTTGAGCCCGTCGCGGCTCTGCTGCTCGAACTCGGCGCGGTGCTCGTCGTCGCCGTGGCCGTCCGCGAAGTGCTCCTCGACCTGCTGGGTGATCACGCCCTCGGGGACCGGGACGTCGGTGGCGGCGAGCAGCGCCTCGGCGACCTTCTCCCGGGCGGCGTAGCCCTGCTCGAGCCGCTTGACGCCGGCGAGCCGGGTGCGGAGGTCGTCGCGGAGCTCCTCGATCGTGTCGAACTCGCTGGCGAGCTGGGCGAAGGCGTCGTCCGCCTCGGGCAGGGTGCGCTCGCGCACGCTGGTCACGACCACGGTGACGGTGATGTCCTTGCCCTCGAACTCGCCGGCCTCCGGCGTGAACGTGAAGGTGCGCGTGTCCCCGGCCGACGCGCCCTCGAGCGCCTCGTCGAAGCCGGGGAGCATGCCCTCGGTGCCGAGCTCGTAGGACAGCGCGGTCGCCACGAGGTCCTCGACGGGGGCGCCGTCGTGCTCCCCGGAGATGTCGAACAGCAGGACGTCGCCCGTGGTCCCGGCCCGCTCGACCGTGGTGAGCGTGCCGAACCGGCTGCGCAGGCCGTCGAGCTGGGCCTGGACGTCCTCGTCGGTGACCTCGGCAGGGTCGACGGTGACCTCGATCGTGTCGTACGCCGGAAGCTCGAAGTCGGGGACGACGTCCATCTCCGCGGTGAAGGCGAGCGGGGCGGCGTCCTCGAACGCTGTGACGTCGACCTCGGGACGGCCGAGGAGCTTGATCTCGTTCTCACGCAGCGCGGCGTCGAGGTTGACGTTGATGGCGTCGTTGATCGCCTCGTCGAGCACGGCGGCGCGGCCGACCCGCTGGTCGATGACGCGGTTGGGCACCTTGCCCTTGCGGAAGCCGGGGACCGAGATCTGCGCCGCGATCCGCTTGTACGCGGCGTCGAGCGCGGGCTTCAGCTCCTCGAACGGGACCTCGACGGTGAGCTTCACCCGGCTGGGCGAGAGGGTCTCGACGGCGCTCTTCACGGGGATCGGTACTCCTGGTCTGGTCGCGTCGTCGTGCGACGGCGCGGTCGGGCGTGACGGGGTCGTGCGGACGGTCCGGCGCGCTCGTGCGTGCTACGTCGTACGAGCGGGACGGGGCCGGGGCCCCGCACCAGTCGGGGCGGGGAGACTCGAACTCCCGATCTCCTGCCCCCAAAGCAGGCGCGCTAGCCACTACGCTACGCCCCGCGGCGCCGACGGAAGTCTAGTGGACGCCCCGGGCCGTCCCGGACGCTGCCGGTCGTGCCCGGCCGGCCCGCCCCCACCGTGCCGGCGCGAGGCCGGCGTTGTGGAATCATGGCGACGACGCCCCCGGCGTCCCCCGCGGGTGTAGCTCAATGGCAGAGCCCCAGCCTTCCAAGCTGGCCATGCCGGTTCGATCCCGGTCACCCGCTCC
>JAJXTD010000219.1 GCA_021784035.1 Actinomycetes bacterium
CTGGACACGTTCGACGTCGACGAGTACCCGGCGACGTACGCCGCGCTCACCGGGCGCTGCATCGTCGTCGACGTCGACGACCCGCGCAGCGACCCGGCCGAGGTGTCCCTGCTCATGCTGGGCGGGCTGTCCGAGATGGTCATGTGCGGCGGCGGCTGTGCCGACGGCGACCGCTGGGTCGTCGAGGTCGTCGGCGACGAGCTCTCGGCGCCCGTCCGCCCGTACGCCTCGGTCCTGCGTGCCGGGGTCGCGCTGGCGCTCGCCAGGTGATCTCTGCCTATCCTGTCCGCATGAGCCGAGTACTGGTGGCCGAGGACGACCCGGACATCAGCGAGCCTCTGGTCCGCGCGCTGAGCCGCGAGGGCTACGACGTCACGCTCGTGACCACCGGTCACGCGGCGCTGAACTCCACGCTGGGCGGGCACACCGACCTGCTGGTGCTGGACCTCGGGCTCCCCGGCATGGACGGGCTGGACGTCTGCCGCTCGCTGCGGACGCGCGGCTCCACCGTCCCCGTCCTGGTGCTCACCGCACGCAGCGAGGAGGCCGACCTCGTGGTCGGGCTGGACGCCGGTGCCGACGACTACGTGCCCAAGCCGTTCCGCGTCGCCGAGCTGCTGGCCCGCGTGCGCGCCCAGCTGCGCCGCGCCGGCGGTCCGGAGCCCGACGTGCTGACCGTCGGCGGGATCACGCTCGACGCGCCGTCCCGACGGGTGACCGTCGACGGGGCGGAGGCCGCGCTCACGCCGAAGGAGTATGAGCTGCTCCTCATGCTCATGCGCCGCGCGGGCACGGTCGTGGGCCGCGACGAGCTCATGCGCGAGGTGTGGCAGACCGAGTGGCTCGGTGCCACGAAGACGCTCGACATGCACGTGTCGACGCTGCGCCGCAAGCTCGGCGACGAGGGCGCGCGGATCACCACCGTCCGCGGAGTGGGGTTCCGCCTCGAGAAGGACGACTGACCCGTGCGCCGCCGGCTGATCCTGCTGGTGTTCTCCACCACGCTGTTCGCGCTGGTGCTCCTCGGCGTCATCCTCTTCTCCTTCATCTGGGCGTTCACCAGCGCGGCCGAGCAGACGCGGGCACAGACGAGCGCGCGCGTCGCTTCGAAGGGCCTCGAGGACACCGTCGTGGCGGGCGGGACCGTGACCGATGCCACGCTCCGGGACTACCTGCGCGACGGGGCCACGCTGAGCGCCACCGTCCCGGGCGGACGCCACCTCAGCACCGGCCCGGTGCCGACCGGCGACGTCTACACCGCGACCTACACCTCGGGTGCGGTGACGGTCACCGCGACGATCCCGGCGGCGGTGAACGGCGAGCGCATCCGCAACCAGGCGCTGCTCACGATCGCCCTGTCGATCGTGGCGCTCGGCACCTCCATGGTCGTGGCGCTGTTCTACGCGCGTCGGCTCACCCAGCCGCTCGAGGACTTCGCCGAGCTGGCCGGTCGCATCGCCACCGGCGACAGCCGCCGGCTGGACCGGCGCTACGGCGTCCCCGAGCTCGACGCCGTGGCCGAGGTGCTCGACCAGGCCGTCACCGGCTTCAACGCGCTGCTCGAGAACGAGCGGCGCGTCACGACCGACGCGTCGCACCAGCTGCGCACCCCGCTCACCGCCCTGTCCCTGCGGCTCGAGGAGATCCTCGCCACCGACGACCTCGACGTCGTGCACACCGAGGCCACCGCGGCGCTCGGCCAGGTGGAGCGGCTGAGCGGCGTCGTCGACGAGGTCGTGGGAGTCAGCCGCGGCAACCGGGTCACCGCTCGCGAGCCGATCGACGTCGACGCCCTCATCGCCTCGCAGGTGACCGAGTGGACCCCGGCGTTCCAGGCGGCGCGGCGCCGGATGGTACGCATCGGCACGACCGGTCTCGTGGCGTTCGGCCTGCCGGGCGCGCAGGCCCAGGCGCTGGCGACGCTCATCGAGAACTCGCTGGTGCACGGCAGCGGCACCACGACGATCCGGCTGCGCGGCTCGGGCCGGTGGGTCGTCATCGAGGTCGCGGACGAGGGGCCGGGGATCCCGGAGCGGCTCGACACCACGGTCTTCGAGCGCAGCGTGAGCGGGGCGGACTCCTCGGGGCTCGGCCTCGCGCTGGCGCGGACCCTCGTCGCGGCGGACGGCGGTCGCCTCGAGATGCTCAGCGCGCGTCCCGCGGTGTTCGCCATGTTCCTCCCCGCGCACCAGCAGGACGACTCGACCGTGGAGCGTCCGGACCGCGATGACTCCCGCCCCGAGGGACGGAGCGCGGTGCCGGACCGGGTCACTGCGCCGGAGCCGACCACCGCGCCGGAGCCGGCCGGCACGCCGGATGTCGTCGGCGTCCCCGAGCCGCTGAGCGTGGGCGCGGGTCAGACGGTGGTGGCGAGGGTCTCCTCGCCGGCGGCCTCGACGTCCTCGGGGAACACCCAGCGACGGTAGGACCAGAAGCGGAACAGCGTGCCGAGGCCGAGGCCGATCACGTTCGCGCTGATGTTGTCCGCGAGCGGGCTGGTGAAGCCGAGCGCATAGTGCGAGAGCCACAGGCAGCCGACCGAGATCGCGAGGCCGACGCCGTTGAGGACGAAGAACAGCAGGTACTCGCGGCCGAAGCTGGTGCGACCGCGGTGGCGGAAGGTCCAGTACCGGTTGCCGAAGTAGGCGACCGTCGTCGCGACGCTGACGCTCACGATCTTCGCGGTGAGCGGCTTGTCGTACATCGGCCCCTCGCCGCCGGCGAAGCGCAGCAGGTTGAACAGGCCGACGTCGACGACGAGCGCGACGAGACCGACGATGCCGAACTTGGCGACCTCGTGGACGAGGTGCTCGACGCGCGCGTAGAGCGAGCGGAGCAGCGAGGTGTCGCCGACCGGGGGCGCGTCAGTCACCGGACGATCCTACCCGCCCGTCGGCGGTGTTCCGAGCCCTCGCGCGGCAGACCACCGGGTGACGCCAGTCACCGGAGGCGTTGTCGTTCAGCGGGTTCTCAGCGGACCGTGACGTCCGCTCGGGCGTGCCACGTGCTCGCGCGAGCTCCCTGCGGGCGCCGTGCCGCACGGGTAGCCTCGATCGTCCGCCCCCGGCCCCGTCGCGAGAGGAGATGCCGTGCACCAGGTTCCCGGCCCCGAGCGGGTGCTCCGGTGACGCACGGCATCCGGCGCGAGCCCGACGCCGAGGACCCCTCGTTCGAGCGCGTCACGCTCGGCTCCGACGACGGTGTCGAGGTGGCGTTCGTGCCGGGCGCCGGGATGGTCGGCGTGTCGATGACGCTCGACGGCGTCGAGCTGCTCGCCCGGCGGCACGGCCTCGCCGGCTACCTCGGCCGGGGGTCGACGTTCGGGATCCCGCTGCTCGCGCCCTGGGCCAACCGCCTCGCGTCGCCGCACCAGGTCGTCGGCGACGTCGCGTGGGACGTGCGCGTCGGCGACCCGGGCGTGCACGCGGACGAGTTCGGCCAGCCGATCCACGGGTTGTCGGCCGGTGCGCGCGAGTGGGAGGTCGAGGACGTCGGCGCCGACCGGGGCGGCGCCCGGCTGCGCGCCCGGCTGCGCGTCGACGCGAGGCTGGTCCGGTTCGTAGCGTTCCCGTTCGCCCACGACCTCGTCGTCGACGTCACGCTCTCCGGGCGCACCCTGCGCGTGTCGACCGCACTCACCGCCACGGGCGGGCGCGCCGTGCCGATCGCGTTCGGCTGGCACCCGTGGTTCGAGTTCCCCGACGTGCCCCGGGCCGAGTGGGAGCTCGACGTCCCGTTCGTGCGCCGCGCCGTGCTGGACGACGTCAAGATCCCTACCGGCGAGGTGGTCGACGAGCCGGCGCCGCGCGGCCCGCTCGGGACGACGGTGCTCGACGACGTGTTCGTCGACGTGCCCCCGGGCGCCGTGGCTTCGGTGCGCGCCGGCGGACGGGGCGTGGCGGTCACGTACGTCGCGGGCTACGACGTCGGCGTCGTCTTCGCACCGTCCGAGGCCGACGTCGTGTGCGTCGAGCCGATGACGGCACCCACCGACCCCTTCTCCGGCCGGTTCCCGCTGCGCCTCGCGCAGCCGGGCGAGACGGTCGAGGCAGTCTTCGAGGTCACGGCCGAACGGCACTAGGCTCGCCGCGTGACCCGAACCGTCGATGCCCACGTGGCACCCGGGTTCCCCGTGGTCGGCGTCGTCGGGGGCGGCCAGCTCGCCCGCATGCTGCAGCAGCCGGCGATCGCCCTCGGGATCGGCCTGCGCGTGCTGGCGACGTCGATCGAGGAGAGCGCGGCGCAGGCCGT
>JAJXTD010000046.1 GCA_021784035.1 Actinomycetes bacterium
GGGGCGCCGCCCGCGCCCGCTGCCGAGGCCGGGACCGCGCCCGAGCCGGAGGCCGCGCCCGGGACCGAGCCCGTGGGTCTCGTCGGGCCTGTACCACCGCGTCCGACCACGGCGCCCGACGGCGGGCGCGCCGCCCGGCGCCGCGCCGTCCAGGAGATGGCGGAGCATGAGGCCGCGATCTCTCGACGCCGGCTGCTCATCGTCAGCGGCGTCGTCTTCGGGCTCGTGGCCGCCGTGTTCCTCGTCTGGGCCGTGTTCGGCCGGCCGCGCGACAACTACGAGCCCGCGCCGGCCCCGTCGGCGTCCGCGACCGGTCCCGTGCAGCCCACGATGCTGTTCCAGGTGCAGGACAAGGACGGGATCGCTCTCGACAACGCCCTGCTGTCCGTGGGCGGCAGCGTCAAGCATGCGAACGTCATCACGATCCCGTCCTCGGTCGTGGTCGACACCGCCACCGGCGGCACGCTGCCCTTCGGCCAGATCGCGCGGCTCCCCGACGCGAACGGGTCGGCGAACGCGCTGAGCGACGCCATCGGTGTCGACGTCAACGGCACCCTCGCGATGAACACGCTGGCGTTCTCCGGGCTCGTCGACTCCGTGGGCGGCGTGACCGCCGACGTCGACGTCGACGTCCTCGAGACCAAGCCCGACGGCACGCAGGTCGTCGTCGTTCCGGCCGGCAAGGCGCAGGTGCTCCAGGGCCCGCAGGCCACGGCGTACGCCACCTATCTCGCGCCCGGCGAGCCGGAGGAGGCGCGGATGGCGCGCTTCACCCAGGTGCTGCGCCTCACCGTGGCCAAGCTGCCGTCGGACGTCACCAAGGTCGAGTCCATCGTGTCCGGGCTCGGCGCGTCCGCCCGCTCCACCATGTCGACCTCGGACGTAGCGGCGTTCCTGGTCCGGCTCCAGTCCGACGTCCTCGTCGACAACGCGGCGTACAAGAACCTGCCGGTGAAGAGCATCGACACCGGCGGACCGTCGGCCTACCGGGTCGACCAGGAGGCCGCCGCGGCGATGGTGCAGGAGCTGCTGCCCGACGCCGCGCGCAAGCCCGGTCCCAACTCCAAGGTGCGCGTCCTGGTGCAGAACGGGGTCGGGTCGCCGGGGCTCAACGCCTCCGCCCGGCAGCTGCTCCTCGACGCCGGCTACACGTTCGTCAACGGCGGCAACGCGGCGTCCTTCGGGCACGCGACGACGCAGATCGTGGTGCCGGACTCAGGTGCGGAGTCCATGGGCTGGGGCTACGACATCGCGAAGGCGCTGCAGGTGTCGCCGTCCGACGTCCTCGTCGACGAGTCGGGGCAGAGCGTGGCGGACGTCATCGTCATCCTCGGCGCCGACTTCAAGCCCGCGCCGTCCTGACGGTCGGCCGTCCCGCCGCGCCGTGAGACCATGGGGGAGCACCTGAACCGGGTCCTGACCACCGCCGGACCCACCCGCGACGTATCGTCGCCCACCACGAACCGGAGACCCTCGTGACCGCATCCCCCCGCGCGCTCGAGCTGGCGATCGCCGCTGCCGAGGCCGCGGCGGAGAAGCTGGCCGAGGACATCGTCGCTCTCGACGTGTCCGAGACCCTCGTCATCACCGACGTCTTCCTGCTCTGCTCGGCGGCCAACGACCGGCAGGTCAAGGCGATCGTCGACGGCATCGAGGCGCGGCTCGACGAGATGGACGTCGACCCGGTCCGCCGTGAGGGCGAGCGCGAGGGCCGCTGGGTGCTCCTCGACTACCTCGACCTCGTCGTCCACGTGCAGCACTCCGAGGAGCGCTCGTACTACGGCCTCGAGCGGCTCTGGAAGGACGGGGCCCGCATCGAGCTGCCGGCCTCGGTGCGCGCGGGGCACGGCGTGCACGACGCCGGATGACGCCCCGGCGCGTGGTCCTCTGGCGCCACGGACGCACGACGTGGAACGCGGAGTCCCGCTTCCAGGGCACCACGGACGTCCCGCTCGACGACGTCGGCCAGGCGCAGGCGGAGCGGGCGGCACGCGACCTCGCCACGCTCACCCCGCACCGCATCGTCTCGAGCGACCTCGAGCGTGCCCGGGCCACCGCCGAGACGCTGGCCGCGATGACGGGGCTCCACGTCGACACCGATCCCGACCTGCGCGAGACCTACGCCGGCACCTGGCAGGGCCTGCTCCGCGACGAGATCATCGCCACCGACGGCGACACGTTCCGCCGCTGGCTCGCCGGCGAGGACGTCCGCCCCGGCGGGGGAGAGACCCGCACCGAGGTCGCGGCGCGGGTGAGCACCGCCGTCCTGCGTCACGCGGCGGCGCTGCCGCCCGGAGGCACCCTCGTCATCGCCTCGCACGGTGGCGCGGTCCGGTCCTGCATCGGCACGCTGCTCGGCCTGCCGCTCGAGCACTGGACCGCCCTGGGCGGGCTGGTGAACTGCGCCTGGTCGGTCCTCGAGGAGCAGCCCGACCTGCGCTGGCGCCTCGTCGAGCACAACGCCCGGTCCCTCCCCGAAGAGGTCGTCGGCGACGAGGCGTAGCCGCCCGGCTTCCGGCCCACGCGGGTGCCGCCGGGGCGATTTCACCTCTCCGTCGGGTCCCCGTTATGCTTTCCCGGCACGACTGCACGGGGCTGTGGCGCAGCTGGTAGCGCACCTGCATGGCATGCAGGGGGTCAGGGGTTCGAGTCCCCTCAGCTCCACAACGAGAGCGGGCCGGGGGGTGATCCCCCGGCCCGCTCTCGTTGTTCGGGTGTTGACGCGTGGGGGCTCGGGAGGAGCAGCCCCGGTGGGGCTGCGACGGTTCCCCTCAGCCCCACCCGATGGCCCCCGACCGTGATGGGCACACCTGCCGTCTCAGGAGGGCGGAGCCGTGATCGGTGACATGACGACTCGGCCGGGACGCGGTCGTCAGCGGCCGACGGCGCGGCCGGCACCTTGTGGAGGCTCGGCTACTTGATCCACGTCGGCGGCCCGGATCTCGGGGTGGTCTGGCCGAAGACCGTGATGAGCTTGACGCTCGGGCCGGACTCGACGACGCCGTAGCTGGTGTAGGTGCCGTTGCCGCCGGCCCAGCACCACGCAGCGGGCCAGGAGTAGGGGAAGCCGGCGAAGGCGTCCTTCGCCGGTTGCGCCCCAGGCGCGGGGCCGCCGAGGTGGAACGAGCGGATCTGCCCCGCGGTCGTGACCGGCCCGGCGGACACCACGGCCCCGGCGCCGAGCGCGGCGTCGCACAGCTGCGCAGCCGTCGTGCCGTAGCGATGGAACACCGCCACGGGGATGCCCCGGCTATCGAGCAGGGCGAGGGTTTCCAGCCGGGTGTTCGTGGCGGGCGTGAGCCGCGCCGAGGCTGCCGTGGTGAACGCCTGCAGCTGGTTGGGGGTCCAGCCTGGCGCGTTGGGACAGTTCCTCACCCCATCGGCGGACGGCTCGGCGTGAAAGACCCCGGTGTCGGTGACGGTGAAGTCGCCCGTCACGGGCAGGCAGTACCCGGTGGCCTCCCACGACGTGGGGGTCCCCGTCCCACCGAAGGTGGCGACGGCCGGCTGGCCGTAGTCGTCCCGGAACGCGGTGACGTCCTGGCCGTTCATGCTGTCGGCGATCCAGCGCCCAGTGATCTGCCCAGCGCTGGTGACCAGACCCGACTCTGCGGGCACGGTGGGGGAGGTGTCACGACCGGGGTGCGCGGTCACGACGACCACGCCCGCGAGCAGGACGACAGCGGCGGCGGCCGCGAGCGTCGTGCCGACCCTGACCCGGCGGCGGCGACGACCGCTGCGCACGGCGGCGTCGACGTCGAGGCGGTCCGGGGCCGGCCGGGCGACGGCGGTGGCCAGCAGTTGCCTCACGTCGGTCTCGTTCACGTCCCCTCCTTCGTCGTCATGTGCGCCGGGCTGCCGTCCTGCGCTTCCAGGGCGGCGCGCAGGGCGTCGAGGCCGCGGCTGGCCTGGCTCTTCACGTTCCCCTCACTGGTGCCGACGGCCTGCGCGGTCTGCTCGGTCGACAGGTCCTCCCAGTAGCGCAGCACCAGGATCGTCCGCTGACCCGGCGGCACCGCTCGCAGGGCGGCCATGACCCGGTCCCGGTCACCGTCGGACGGGTACGCCGAGTCGCTGGCTCCGTCGGGCATCTCGGCACGCGGCTCCTCACGGCGTGAGGGGCGCCGGCGGTGGTCCAGACTGAGGTTGACCAGCACCCGCCGCACGTACGAGTCCGGGTCCCCGTTCGCAGTCACCCGCTCCCAGTGCGAGTACACCCGCGACAGCGCCTCCTGCACGAGGTCGTCGGCGAGGTACCAGTCACCGCAGAGCAGGTAGGCGGTCTTGCGCAGCGCATCCCGACGGCGGGTCACCCAGCCGCGGAAGTCCGCCTCCGTCCCTTGCCTCACCGATCCATCCTCCCCCGTGCGGCAGCGCTCCTACCGACTACACGGAAACCGCAGGGCGCCGGGTTGCACGGCCCACTGTGCCCGAGAGTCGCCGCGGCGCCGCTCTCCAAGGGCAGTCGGTTCGTCTGGCGGGCGGCTACGGGCGCAGCGAGTACCTCCCGCCCTCCCGGACGACCACGACCGGCGTCGTCGCGCGGCTGCTCGGCGACCAGCACCATCGCGTGGTCGGCCCCGCACCGGACAGCTCCCGCACGAGCCGGGGGTTGATCCACCCGGCCCTTGCTCGTTGTTGTCGTGTGACGCGTGAGGGAGGAGCTCGCCGCTGGGCGAGCGACGGCTCCCCTCAGCTCGACGACGACGGCGATCTGCTCAAGGGGACGGGCGAACCTGCCGACGGGGAGCGAGTGACGGTCGCCACTTCCTGGACGGGCCACGTCGACGACTCCGGCGACGAGGCCGACCGGTCGTACTACGAGTCCGACACCGCTCGTGCCGTCCTGCCCGTCGCGGCGACGCTGGCCGTGTTCTACGCCGGGTTCGCGCTGGTCCATCACGTCGTGCTCGGTCAGGACCCCGGCCCTGTGGTCGGCCTCGTGGCCGGCGTCTCGGCCCTCGTCGCCACCGTCGTCGCGATCGCTGCCTGGCGGAACCGGATCCCGATCGGTCGGGGGCACGCGGTGATGGCACTCCTGGTGGCGATGACCGCGGTCGACGCCGCGCTGCACCTCGCCATCACCGGCGACCCGCAGGAGACGGTGAGCTTCTTCATCCTCCTCGTGGCGCTCGGGGTGGCCCTGCTGCACTGGTCCTGGTTCGCCCCGTGCGCGGTCGGCGTCTGGCTGGCCTGGCTCGTCGCCGTGGCCCACGTCGGGGGCGATGCGCTGATCTGGTGGCACTGGGCGTTCTCCATGGCCGCCGCCTCGGTGCTCGGCGTCGTCGTCGCCCTGCTGCGACGACGGAGCATCGACGTGGCCGCGGCGGCGTTGCGGGAGGCCGTGCGGGCGGCGACCGAGGACGCCGCCACCGGGCTGGCGAACCGTCGCGGGCTCGAGCTGCTCAGCGCCGAGCTCGTGGCGCTCAGCCGGCGGAGCGGGGAGATCGTGCACTGCACGTTCCTCGACGTCGACGGGCTCAAGACCATCAACGACGAGCAGGGCCACGACACGGGGGACCGGGTGATCCTGGCCGTGGCCCGGGCCATCCGCAGCTCGTGCCGGTCAGGGGACATCGTGGCGCGCTGGGGCGGTGACGAGTTCGTCGTGGTCGGCATCGGTCCGAGCGCGGCTCCGGACGAGCTGAAGGCCCGCGTCGCGGCCCACCTCGCCCAGCACCACCCGGGCGACCCGACCCTGAGCCGCCTGTCGATCTCGGTGGGCCAGGCCGAGCTCGCGCCCTGGGACGACGGCGACACGGAATCCCTGCTCTGGCGGGCCGACCACGACATGTACCTACGCCGTGCCGAGCAGCCGGCCGGTCTCCGCCGGGCGTTCCTCCCCGACCCGGTGCGGCGGTCGGAGAGCTGACGTCCGCGACCGACCGGAACCTCGGACCCGTCGTGTCGAGTAGCGTGCCCGCGTGACCGAGCAGGCCGTCCCGCCCCCGTCGCGGGAGCTGGACGACACGCTCACCGCTCCCTTCGCCCGCAGCGACGACGCCGCGCTCGCCCTCGTCGCCGAGACCGGGTGGGGCCTCGACGTCGCGTCGGTGAAGCGCGGCGATGGCGACCCGTGGGCCGCGCCGTACGACGTGGCGCGCGGATTCCGGTCGGTGCGCGGCCTCGCGCCGGACGAGGCGGTGCTGCTGCCGCTTCTCGTGCGCCTCCGGCTCGCCCAGCGGCTGCTGCTCAACTCGTGGCTCGCATCGTGCGACCCGGCCAACGCGCACTACACCGGACGCACGATCGCGCGCACGGTGACCGCACTCCGGCGGCTGGTGTCCACGCCGTCACCGGTCGGGACCGAGGGAGCCTGACGTGGCAGGACAGCGCAAGGCCGGGCCGTCGAGCTACTTCGACCCCGCGCGCATCGACACGCTCGACCCCCGCACGGCCGAGCTGGTGCGCCGTCGGACCGACGCCCTCGGACCGGCGTACCGCCTGTTCTACGAGCAGCCGGTGCAGATCGTGCGCGGCTCCGGCGTGCACCTCTACGACGCCAATGGCGTGGAGTACCTCGACGCCTACAACAACGTCGCCTCGCTGGGGCACGCACACCCGCGGGTGACGGACGCGGTCTGCGCGCAGGCCGGTGTCCTCAACACCCACACGCGCTATCTGCACGAGGGGATCGTCCGCTACGCCGAGGACCTGCTCTCGACGCTGCCCCCCGAGCTCGGCCACGTGATGTTCACGTGCACGGGGTCCGAGGCCGGCGACCTCGCGCTGCGCATCGCCAAGCACCACACCGGCGGCACGGGCGTGGTCGTGACGCGCAACGCGTACCACGGCGTCACCACCGAGGTCGCCGCCATCTCGCCGTCGCTCGGCGGGCTCGACAGCCTCCCGCCATGGGTGCGCTGGGTGCCCGCGCCCGACGCCTACCGGATCGACCCGGTGGCGCTCGGGTACGCCGACCTGGGGGAGTGGTTCGCCGCGCAGGTGCAGGCGGCGATCGACGACCTCGCCGCGAACGGCATCCGGTTCGCGGCCTTCGTGGCCGACTCGATCTTCGCGTCCGACGGCGTCCTCGCCGACCCGGCCGGGTTCCTCGCGCCCGTGCGCGAGGTGGTCGCCCGCGCCGGCGGCGTCTACCTCGCCGACGAGGTGCAGCCGGGCTTCGGCCGCACCGGTGACGCGATGTGGGGCTTCGTGCGGCACGGCAGCGAGACCGCGCCGTTCGTCCCGGACATCGTCACGATCGGCAAGCCGATGGGGAACGGCATGCCGATCGCCGCCACGATCCTGACCCCCGAGGTCGTCGCGGAGTTCGGCCGGGACATGCGCTACTTCAACACGTTCGGCGGCAACGCCGTGTCGGTCGCCGCGGCGCAGGCGGTCCTCGACGTCGTGCGCGAGGAGCGGCTGCAGGAGAACGCGCGTGTCGTCGGTGCGTCGCTGCGCGCGATGCTCGGAGAGCTCGCGACCCGTCACGCGGTGATCGGTGACGTGCGCGGCGCTGGGCTGTTCGTCGCGGTCGAGCTGGTGGTCCCGGGCACCGACCGCGAGCCCGACGAGGCGCTCACCCTCAAGGTCGTCAACGGACTCCGTCGACGTCGAGTCCTGCTCGGCACGGCCGGCATCGACAACAACGTGCTCAAGGTGCGCCCGCCGCTCGTCTTCTCCCGGACCGACGCCGAGCGCCTCGTCACCGAGCTCGACGCCACCCTCGCCGAGCTCGGCGGATGACCCGGGACGCCGTGGCACGCCTGGTTATCCAGGATGTGGTCTCGTACGGGAGACTCGGCGGATGACTCGGGACGCCGTGGCACGCCTGGTTATCCAGGATGTGGTCTCGTACGGGAGACTCGGCGGATGACTCGGGACGAGGAGCGGTTCGGGCGGCACGTCCTCGTGCTCGCCGACTCGCTGTCCTTCCACGGCCCGGACCAGCCGCACCCGCCGGGCGACCCGCGGCTCTACCCCAACATCATGGCCGCCGCGCTCGGGGACGACGTGCGCGCCGACGTCGTGGCGCGGCTCGGCTGGACCGCGCGCGACGCGTGGTGGGCGCTGACGAAGGATCCGCGCGTGTGGGGCGAGCTCGTGCCGCGCGCCGACGCGCTCGTGCTCGGCATAGGCCAGATGGACCACCTGCCCGCCGCCGTCCCCACCTGGATGCGCGACGCCATCCCGTACGTCCGGCCCGGTGGCCTGCGCCGCCAGGTACGACGCGCCTACCGCGTGGCGACGCCGCACGTCATCCGCGCGACCGGCGGGCGCCTGCGCCAGCTCCCGCAGGTCGCGACCGACCACTACCTCACGCGCATCGTCGAGGCGATCCACCACTACCGGCCGGGCATCCCCGTCGCGCTGCTCGGGCCGTCGCCGCACGCGGCAGCGTCGTACCCCTCGCACCGCCACCACGACCCGGCCGTCGCGGCCGCCCGCCGCTGGGCCGCGGCACACGGCAGCGGCCTCGTCGACCTCGACCCGATCGTGCTGCCGTCCCTCGCCGCCGGCACCGGCAACCCCGACGGCATGCACTGGGCCTGGCCGGTCCACGAGCAGATCGGCCGCGCCCTCGCCGCCGAGCTCCGCACCCACGGCTGGCCGGGCCCCCCTCTGCCGTGAATGTGCCCCGAACTGCGCTAGAAGCAGTCAGCGCTCCCCAGCTCCGGGCCGTCCGGAACGTGGAGGGAAGCCCGGCTGCGTCTAGCGCAGTCGGGGGCACATTCACGGCGAAAGGGCGGGCGGCGGCACATTCACGGCGAAAGGGCGGGCGAGGGCGGGGGGCGCGTCCGGTATCCTGTGCGGGTGCGCACCGGACTCCTGCTTACCGGGCCGCACCGGACGACTGCCCGCTAGCTCACCGCCGGCGGACCCGGTGCGGCTGACCCCTCCTGAGCGAGGGGCTTTTTCGTGTCCGGGTCCCAGCGACGAAGAGATGACGCCATGACGCAGAGCGAGACGACCACCGCCGACACCGAGGGCCGCGAGGGCTACGACGTCCACGCGGTGCAGGAGAAGTGGCTGCCGGTCTGGGACGAGCTCGCGCCGTTCCGCAGCGGTCGTCCCGACGACGAGCGCCCGAAGAAGTACGTCCTCGACATGTTCCCGTACCCGTCGGGCGACCTGCACATGGGCCACGCCGAGGCCTACGCGCTCGGCGACGTGATCGCGCGCTACTGGGCGCAGCAGGGGTTCAACGTCCTGCACCCCATCGGGTGGGACTCGTTCGGCCTGCCCGCGGAGAACGCCGCGATCAAGCGCGGCATCGACCCGAACGGCTGGACCGAGGACAACATCGCGCAGCAGAAGGCGTCCATGCGCCGCTACGCGTGCTCGTTCGACTGGGACCGCGTCCTGCACACGAGCGACCCGGCGTACTACCGGTGGAACCAGTGGCTGTTCCTGCGGATGTACGAGCGGGGCCTGGCCTACCGCAAGGACTCGGCCGTCAACTGGTGCCCGAACGACCAGACGGTGCTGGCCAACGAGCAGGTCGTCCAGGGCCGCTGCGAGCGGTGCGACGCGATCGTCACGAAGAAGAAGCTCACCCAGTGGTACCTGCGGATCACCGACTACGCCGACCGGCTGCTCGACGACATGGCGCAGCTCGAGGGCGCGTGGCCGGAGAAGGTGCTGCTCATGCAGCGCAACTGGATCGGGCGCTCCACCGGTGCCGAGGTGCGCTTCGCGATCGAGGGCCGCGACGAGCCCGTCACGGTCTACACGACGCGCCCCGACACGCTGTTCGGCGCGACGTTCTTCGTCGTCGCGGCCGACTCCGACCTGGCCGCCGAGCTGGCCGCGGGCACGGCCGCGGAGGCCGAGTTCGCGGCGTACCTCGAGGGCATCAAGCAGGTCAGCGACATCGACCGGCTGGCCACCGACCGGCCGAAGACCGGAGTCTTCCTGCAGCGGTACGCCGTCAACCCGGTCAACGGCGAGCGCATCCCGATCTACGCCGCGGACTACGTGCTGGCCGACTACGGCACCGGCGCGATCATGGCAGTCCCGGCGCACGACCAGCGCGACTGGGAGTTCGCCACGGCGTTCGGCCTGCCGATCCGCACCGTGGTCGAGCCGCCGGCGGACTTCGAGGGCGAGGCCTACGCCGGTGACGGCCCCGCGGTGAACTCCGGGTTCCTCGACGGCATGCGCAAGGCCGAGGCCGTCGCGGCGATGATCGCGTGGCTCGAGGAGCGCGGGCTGGGCACCGGCGCGGTGAACTACCGCCTGCGCGACTGGCTGATCTCCCGCCAGCGCTACTGGGGCACGCCGATCCCGATCGTGCACTGCCCGTCGTGCGGCGAGGTCCCCGTCCCCGACGACCAGCTGCCGGTGCGGCTGCCGAGCGCCGAGGGGCTCGACCTGACGCCCAAGGGGACGTCGCCGCTGGGCGGTGCGGAGGCGTGGGTCAACGTCCCCTGCCCGCGCTGCGGCGGTGCCGCGCGTCGCGACACCGACACGATGGACACGTTCGTCGACTCGTCGTGGTACTTCCTGCGCTACCTCGACCCGGCGAAGACCGACGGCCCGTTCGACGTCGAGGCTGCACGCGAGTGGATGCCGGTCGACCAGTACGTCGGCGGCGTGACGCACGCGATCCTGCACCTGCTCTACGCGCGCTTCTTCACGAAGGTCCTGCACGACCTGGGCATGGTCGACTTCGAGGAGCCGTTCACCCGCCTGCTCAACCAGGGCATGGTCGTGATGGGCGGGTCGGCGATGAGCAAGTCGCGCGGCAACCTCGTGCGGCTGTCCGACGAGCTCGCCGAGAACGGCGTCGACTCGGTGCGCCTCACGATGGTGTTCGCCGGCCCGCCGGAGGACGACATCGACTGGGCCGACGTCTCGCCGTCGGGGGCGAAGAAGTTCCTGGCGCGGGCCTGGCGCCTGTCCGGCGACGTCACCAGCCCGGTCGGCGTCGACGTGACGACCGGCGACCTCGGCCTGCGCCGCGCCACGGCGCGTGCGGTCGACGATGCCCGGAAGGCCGTGGAGTCCCAGCGCTTCAACGTCGCCGTCGCGAAGACGATGGAGCTCGTCAACGCCGCGCGCAAGGCGATCGACTCGGGTCCCGGCGGGGCCGACCCGGCCGTGCGCGAGGCCGCCGAGGCCGTCGCGATCATGCTGTCGCTCGTCGCGCCGTACACGGCCGAGGAGATGTGGGAGCGGCTGGGCCACCAGCCGACGGTCGCGCTCGCGGGCTGGCCGACGGTCGATCCGGCTCTCCTGGTGGAGGACACGGTGACCTGCGTCGTGCAGGTCGCCGGCAAGGTCCGCGACCGGCTCGAGGTGCCGCCGACCATCGGCGAGGACGAGCTTCGCGCGCTGGCGCTCGCGGCCCCCGGCGTGGTGAAGGCGCTCGGCGGTGCCGGCATCCGCACGGTCGTCGTGCGCGCGCCCAGGCTCGTCAACGTCGTCCCGGCGTAGCCGGGGGCCGTTAGGGTCGGCCTCGTGGAGCACCGGGTCGCGATCGTCACGGACTCGACGGCCTACCTGCCGCCGGACCTCGTGGCGTCGCACCGCATCACCGTGGTCCCCGTGCAGGTCGTCGTCGGTGGCCAGCCGTTCGACGAGGGCACCGAGATCTCCCCCGCGGAGGTCGCGGCCGCGCTGCGCTCCTGGAGCGTGGTCACCACCTCGCGACCGTCGCCGGAGCGCTTCGCTGCGGCGTACGCCGGCGCGGCCGACGCCGGCGCCACCGCGATCGTGTCCGCGCACCTGTCCGGCGACATGTCCGGCACGTACGACTCCGCGGTGCTCGCGGCGCGCGAGGCGCCCGTGCCCGTCGTCGTCGTCGACACCCGTCGGGTCGCGATGGCCATGGGCTTCGCCGTGCTCGACGGCGCCCGGGCGGCCGAGGCCGGCGCCGACGCCGAGACGGTCGCGGCGGTGATCCGCGAGCGGGCGGCCGCGAGCAGCGCCCTGTTCTACGTCGACACCCTCGACTACCTCCGCCGCGGCGGCCGGATCGGCGCGGCGCAGGCGCTGCTCGGCCAGGCGCTCGCGGTGAAGCCGATCCTCGAGCTCGTCGACGGCACCGTCACGCCGCTGGAGAAGGTGCGGACGACGTCGAAGGCGCTGGCCCGGCTCGAGGAGCTCGTGGTGGAGCGCGCGGGTGGCCGGCCCTGCGACGTCGCCGTGCACCACCTCGACGCCGCCGCCCGCGCGGAGACGCTCGCCGGCCATCTCGTCGCCCGGCTCGTCGACTCGCGCGTGCTCGTAGGGGAGGTGGGCGCCGTCGTCGGCGCCCACGTCGGGCCGGGGATGGTCGCCGTCGCCGTGTCGCCGCGTCCGTCGTGAGCATCCTCCCGGCGCTGCTGGCCGCCGTGCCGACAGCGATCGTCGACCTGGCGGTCGGCACCCTCGCCGCCGTCGCGGGCTACGGGATCGGCTCGGTCAACCCCGCGGCGATCATCGCGCGCGTGCGCGGGACCGACCTGAGGGCCATCGGGTCCGGCAACCCGGGCGCCACGAACGCGGGTCGTGCCTTCGGCTGGCCGGTCGGCGTACTCGTCGGGGTCCTCGACGTCCTCAAGGGCTTCCTGCCGGTGCTCGCCTTCGAGCTGCTGGGCGCACCCGTGGCCGCTCTCGTCGCGGGGCTGGCAGCGGTCCTCGGACACGTGACGTCGCCGTGGCTGCGTGGCCGCGGCGGCAAGGGGGTGGCGACGTCGCTCGGCGCGGTGCTCGCCGTCCAGCCGCTGTGGGCCGTGCCGGTGCTCGTCGTGTTCGGCGTGGTCCTGGTCGTCACCAGGCGCGTCGGGCTGTCGTCGGTGTCGGGCGCCCTCATTCTCGTCCCGGCGGCGCTGCTGATCCACGACCGGCGAGCCGAGGTCGTGTTCGCGGTGGCGCTGGCGGCGCTCGTCGTGGTTCGGCACCGGCGCAACCTCGCCGAGGTGGCCGGACCGCGCTGAGCGGGTCCCCAGCGCGGCCTGTCGTCCCCAGTGCCGCTGCGGTCGCCGACGGCGGGCCGCGCGCCCGGACCTAGCGTCCGCGCGTGCTCCCGCTCCCGCGCCGCCGCCTCGACCCCGAGCTCGTGCGCGAGCGCCTGCGCGCCCTGGCAGCCGGCCGGTCCGGCCCGGCGGACCCCGACCCGGCTCCCGTCCACGCGACGGCCGATCTGACCGACGACGGGGAGGGGACCGGCACCGAGGCGCACCCGACCGAGGGGCACCGACCGCTACGGTCCGTCGCCGTCGCGGTAGCCGCGACCGCGCTCGCGACGTGGGGGGTGGTCCACGTGACCGGCGGGGGCACGCCGTCCGCGGTGGAGCTGCTGCCCGGTTCGCCGGTCCCCTCGGCGTCCGGCGTACTGACGCACCCCGGCGGCACCGCGACGGCGGGCCCCGGCCCGACCGCCTCGCCCGAGGTCCTCGTGGTGCAGGTGATCGGGCAGGTCCGCCGGCCCGGGCTCGTGCGGCTGGTGCCGGGCTCGCGGGTGGCCGACGCGGTGCGTGCCGCGGGTGGCCTGGTCCCGGGCGGGAGCAGCGGCGGGCTCAACCTCGCCCGGCTCGTGTCCGACGGCGAGCAGATCATCGTGTCACCGGACGCCGCCCCCGCGGCCGGGACGACGGGGTCGACGGCGTCGGCCGTGGTCGACCTCAACACCGCGACGACGACCGACCTCGACGCACTGCCGGGGGTGGGACCGGTCACGGCCGGACGCATCCTCGACTGGCGTGCCGCGCACGGCCGGTTCACGAGCGTCGACCAGCTGCGCGAGGTGTCGGGCATCGGAGCCCGCACGTTCGAGCGGCTCAAGCCGCACGTGCGCGTCTGACGTGGGCCTGCTCGTCGGCGCGCTCCTGTGGGCGGCATCGGCCTTCGCCCTCGCGGTGACCGTGCACCTCGGCGTCGCAGTCTGGTGGTCGGCCGTGGCGGGCTCCGTCGCGCTCCTGGCCGCGACCGCTGCGGTGGCGCGGCGCCGGAGCGGTCGCGCGCACCCGCTGCTCGTGGTCGCGGGGTCCGCGCTCGTCGTCGCCTCGGCGGTCGTCACGTGGCGCGTCGTCCCGCTGCTCGAGGGACCGCTCGCGCCGCTCGTCGGCTCGCGCGCCGTCGTCGACGCCGAGGTGCTCGCGTCGTCGGACCCCCAGCCGCGGCAGGGCCGGACGGCCGGCTCGCGGCGCACGGACGACGCGTGGCAGCTCGACGCGTCCGTCGGCCGCCTCCGGGTGAGCGGCGGGGCGGCCGCCGAGGTCGACCTGCCGGTGCGCGTCATCGCGGCGGACGGCCTCGCCGGCGTCCTGCCGGGCACCCGGCTCCGGGTGGTCGGTCGCGTCCTGGCGGCCGACCCGCTGCAGGGCCGGGCCGCGACGCTCGTCGCCGAGTCCGTCGTGGTGACCGACGGTCCGCCGCCGCTGCAGGGCGCGGCCGGCGCCGTCCGGGCGGCGCTGCGGGCCGCGGTCCGCGACCGGCCGCCCGACCAGGCGGGGCTGCTGCCGGGGCTCGTCGTCGGCGACACCTCGGCCGTGCGTCCCGACCTGGACTCCGCGATGCGCGACTCGAGCCTCGCCCACCTCGTCGCGGTGAGCGGCGGCAACGTCGCGATCGTCGTGCTCCTGGCGCTCGGCGGGGTGCGGCTCGTCGGCGTACGCCGGGGCCGCGCACAGGTCGTGCTCGTCGCGCTCGCGGTGGCGGCGTACGTCGTCCTCGCCCGCCCGCAGCCCTCGGTCGTGCGCGCCGCCGGGATGACGGCGGTCGTCCTCCTGGCGGTGCTCGTCGACGCGCGGGTGCGGCCGCTGGACGCGCTGGGCTGGTCGGTCGGCGCGCTGGTGCTGCTCGACCCGTTCCTCGCGCTGTCCGTCGGCTTCGCGATGTCCGCGGCGGCGACGGGAGGGCTGCTGCTGCTCGCCGCCCGCTGGCGGCGGGACACGGACGGCGGCACCTGGCCGCGGCGGGTACGGCGGGCCGTCGTCGGGGTCGTCGCGGTGAGCGCCGCCGCCCAGGTCGCCGTCGCGCCGCTCATCGTGGGCATCGGCGGCGGGATCCCGGTGGGCGGGATCGTGGCCAACCTGCTCGCCGCACCGGCAGTCGGCCCGGCGACGTCCTTCGGCCTCGTGGCCGCGCTCGTCGGCGTGGTCGCACCGCCGCTGGCCGCGCTCGTCGCGCTGCCGGCGGCCTGGGCGGTCGGCTGGGTGGCGCTCGTCGCGCGGACGACCGCCGACCTCGCCCCGCCGCTGCCGTGGCCGGACGGCTGGTACGGCGGACTGCTCGCCGTCGCCGTGCTGGCGCTCGCGGCCGTGGCAGTCCTCGTCGCGCGGGCCGGGGGCGGTCCGGTGGCGCGCGCCTGCCTCGCGCTCGCCGCCGTCGGCGGCCTGCTCGCGCTCGCGCCCACGGCCGGCGTTCCGCTCGGCGCCTCGTGGCCGCCGGCGGGGTGGCGCGTCGTCATGTGCGACGTCGGGCAGGGCGACGCGACGGTCCTCGAGGCGGGACCCGGGTCCGCCGTGGTCGTCGACGCCGGCCCCGACCCCGTGCTGGTGGACCGCTGCCTGCGCCGCCTCGGCGTCACCCGCGTCCCGCTGCTCGTGCTGTCGCACTTCCACGCCGACCACGTGGAGGGGCTGGCCGGGGTGCTCCGCGGCCGCGAGGTCGGCACCATCGTGGTGTCGCCCCTGGGGGAGCCGCCCGCCGAGGAGCGTCGGGTCGAGCGCTGGTCGGCCGACGACGGGGTGCCGTGGCGGGTCGCGGCGCCGGGCGACCGGTGGACCGTGGGCGACGTCCGGCTGCGGGTGGTCTGGCCGCAGCGGATCGTGCGCGGCGAGGGGTCGGACCCGAACAACGCGTCCGTCGCGATGCTGGCCGAGGCCGGCGGGGTCTCGGTGCTGCTCGGCGGCGACCTCGAGACGGCGGCGCAGGAGCTGGTGCTCGCCGCCGGGGGAGTGGCCCGGGTCGACGTGGTCAAGGTGCCGCACCACGGCTCGGAGCGGCAGGCCTCGGGCTGGGCGAGCACCGCGCGGCCGCGGGTGGCGCTCATCGGCGTCGGGGTCGACAACGACTACGGCCACCCGGCGGCCCGCACGGTCGCCGCCTATCGCGCGGTCGGCGCCGTGGTCGGCCGCACCGACCTCGACGGCGACCTCGCCGTCGTGCTCGACGACGCCCACCGCCTCGGCCTCGTCCGGCGGGGGCGGTGAGCCGCGGACGGGTGGGCCGTACCGAGCGGAGGACGACGCGGGAGCGCCCGGTCACGCCGTGGTGTGCGCGACGTGGGAGAGCTGGCGCCACACGAACGCGAGCGTGATCCCCGAGCCGGCGAAGCCGAACCAGAACGGCGCCGTGAGCCCCCACCGGCCGGCGATGACGCCGCCGAGCAGTCCGAATCCCACCTCACCCATGTGGAGATGGTCCAGCGCGTAGAGCACCAGCACCGACCACGCGGCGCCCCAGGTGATGTTGAAGGCGACGATGACCAGCGCGAGGGTCCGTACGGCGTCGTTGTGCAGCACCCAGCGCACGCCCTCGCGGATGTCGCGCAGCACGTGCGTGCCCTCCACGTCGCGGACCGCACCGCGCGGCGTCACGATCTTGGCCACGAGGAACACCGACGCCGCCACGAGCACGGCCTGGCCCGCGAACGGCCAGAAGGCCCCGAGCGCGAAGAGGAAGGCGCCGAGCGGGGGGCCGACGACCTGGTTGGCGAGCAGGAAGCTGGCCTGGAACCTGGCGTTCCCGACGCCGAGGTCCCGCGACTCGACGAGCATCGGGAGCAGGGTCTGCGACGTGGTGTCGGCGAAGACCTCGGCGATGCCGATCAGCAGCATCGCGACGAGCACCACGGAGATGCTCACACGCCCCGACACGATGGCGACGGCCAGGACGGCCACGACCGCGGCGCGCGCCGCGTCCGCGGCCATGACGAGCACCTTCCGGTCGACCCGGTCGGCGAGGGCCCCGGCGTACAGCCCGAGAAGCAGCCACGGCAGCCGCTGCAGCAGGCCCGCCATCGCCACGGGCACCGGGTTCGTGGTCTGCGACGCGACCAGCAGCGGACCTGCGGCGAGCGCCGCCCCGTCCCCGAGGTTGGCCAGCAACGAGGAGCCGAGGAGCCAGCGGAAGCTCGGGCCCATCCGTGGCGGAGCGACACGCTCCACGAGGCCCCTCACGAGATCGGGAGCCTAGCCAGTGCTCCCGCCCGCCGACGTCGGGTTCCGTCCGTCGTGCCCGGGGAGCGGCACGGCTACGCCGCCGGCACGGTCGTGGGCGGGGGTGCCGCGGCGGGCCGGTGCCGTCGTGTCCGCCCTGCGTGGCATGCTCGGGGAGCCATGACGCCCCCCGCCCGGCGCTCCGCGCCCAAGCCCGCCGCCTCGACGACCCCCGAGCTCGACGTCGCCGCCGAGCGCGCGGTGCTCGCGGTCGGCACCGAGGACTTCCTGGCCGAGCGGGTGACGGCAGCGGTCGTGGCCGACGCCCGCCGAGCCGACCCGACGGTCGAGCGCCGCGACGTCGACCTCGGGTCCGAGACCGGGCTCGGCACGCTCGTCGAGGCGTGCTCCCCGAACCTGTTCGGCGACGCCGCGGTCGTCGTGGCCCGCAACGCCGAGCAGGCCGACGACGCCATGGTCGCCGCCCTCGTCGACGCCGCGGCCGCGGGCGACATCCGGATCGTCGTGCTCCACCCGGGCGGGGTGAAGGGCCGCAAGGTCATCGACGCGCTGACCTCCGGCGGCTTCACGGTCGCCCCGTGCGAGAAGGCCAAGGGCCGCGCCGTCGACGACTTCGTCGCGCGCGAGCTGCACAACGCGCGGCGCCGGGCGACCCCTGACGCCGTCGAGGCGCTCCGGGTCGCGATCGGCGACGACCTGCGCGCACTGGCCGCGGCCTGCGCCCAGCTGGTGAGCGACGTCGAGTCCGACCCGCTCACCGCCGAGTCGGTCGCCCTCTACTACGACGGCGTCGCCGACGTCCCCGGCTACCTCGTGGCCGACGCCGTGCTCGGCGGCCGGGCCGTCGAGGTGCTCCGGCGCACGCGCTGGGCGCTGGCGAACGACCCGGGCGCGGGGCCGGCCCTGTCCGCGGCCGTCGCCGCGGGGCTGCGCGGCCTCGCCCGCGTCGCGTCGATCCCGCGTGGCACGCCCGACGCCGAGGTCGCCCGCGAGGCCGGCGTGCCGCCGTTCAAGGTGCGCTCGCTGCGCGAGCAGGCCGGCCGCTGGCATCCGGCGGCGCTCGCCGAGGCGCTCGTCGACCTCGCCGTGGCCGACGCCGCGGTCAAGGGCCGCGACGTCTCGGGCCGGGCGATGAGCCTGGACGGGCTCGACCGCGAGCAGGGCAGCTACGCCCTCGAGCGGGCGCTGCTGCACGCCGTACGCCACCGCACCCGTCCGTAGCGGCCCGGGAACGCCGACGGGCGCCGTCCCCGAGGGGGAGCGGCGCCCGTCGGGACGCGTGCGGTCAGGCGGTCCTCTGCAGCTCGGCAGCCTTCGCGGCCATGGCCGACTTGCGGTTCGCGGCCTGGTTCTTGTGGATGACGCCCTTGCTGGCGGCCTTGTCGAGCTGGCGGCCGGCGGTCTTCGCGAGCTCGGCGGCCGCGGCGGCGTCGCCGGCGGCGGCGGCCTCGCGGAACTTGCGGACCGCGGTCTTGAGCGCGGACTTGACCGACTTGTTGCGCAGGCGGGCAGCCTCGTTGGTGCGGTTGCGCTTGATCTGCGACTTGATGTTCGCCACGGGTGTGCCTATCGCCTTCGGTTGTCGGTGCT
>JAJXTD010000220.1 GCA_021784035.1 Actinomycetes bacterium
CGTCCACCGGGGCGGCCGGCGGCAGCAGCGCGTCGGGGGCGCCCGCCACGTCGAGGGCCTTCTCCACCGCGGCGTGCCGCGGCGGGACCGCGGCGCGCAGGACGTCGGCCAGCGTGCCGGCCCAGCGGTCCGCGACCGCGCGGGCCAGGCCGGCGACCTCAGGGGTGAGCACGGGGTCGGGGCTCACCACCTTCGCCACGCGCTCCATCCGGCCGGTGTGCTCGCTGTGGCCGGTGCGCTCGAGCACCCAGCCGTCGACGAGGGTCCCGGCGAAGCGCACCCGAACCCGCGCGCCCGGGACCGCCGCTGCGGACAGCGGCTCGGGGACGACGTAGTCGAACGGGCGGTCGAGGTGCGGAAGGGCGACGTCGACGGCGACCCGCGCGATGGGGTCCACCTCGGCCGGGCCGGGGGGCGGCTTCACCGTGGCCTTGCGCACCTTCCCGACGACGAGCGCGAGCTGCTCGTCGGTCCCGGGTGCGGTCACGGGTGAGTTCTACCGGACGCGACCGCGGGCGCGGGGAGGTCGTCCACGGTCGCGCGGTAGAGGACGTGCGGCCCCCACCACGCGTCCGGCTCCGCGCGCGGATGGTCGAAGACGCCGTCGTAGCGCATGCCGATGCGCTGCATGACCGCCTGCGACGGCAGGTTGGGCGGCACCGTGAACGACACCACCTCGGGGAGCCCGAGCTCGAGCAGCCCCAGGCGCAGCGCCGCGAGGGCGCCCTCCGTGGCGATGCCGAGCCCCCACCACCCGGCCGCCAGCCGCCAGCCGATCTCGACGCACGGGACGGAGTGGCTGAACGGCGGGTCGAACGTCGGCGGCACGAGCCCCACGAAGCCGACGAACGGGGCCGGCCCCCGCTCGGAGGCCAGCACCTCGACCGCCCATGCGGTGTAGCCGCGCTCGTCGTGCACGGCCGCGAACCGGGCCGCGGTCGCGTCGGACCGGGCGCGGTCCAGCGTCGAGGGGAACCAGCGCATGACCCGCGGGTCGGCGTTCATCGCGGCGAACGGCTCGAGGTCCTCGTCCCGCCAGGCACGCAACGACAGCCGGGGCGTCCGCAGCTCGTGTCGAGTCATGCGAACGCCCCGGCGGAGTCGGTGCGGTGGCCGGTCAGAGACCGGCGGCGGCGCGCAGCGCCTCGGCGCGGTCGGTGCGCTCCCAGGTGAAGTCCGGGACGCCGCGGCCGAAGTGGCCGTACGCCGCGGTCTGCGCGTAGATCGGGCGCAGCAGGTCGAGGTCGGCGATGATCGCGCCGGGGCGCAGGTCGAAGACCTCGAGCACGGCGGTCTGGATGGCCGAGTCCGGACGGATGCCGGTGCCGAACGTCTCGACGAACACGCCGACGGGGTGCGCCTTGCCGATCGCGTAGGCCACCTGCACCTCGCAACGGCGGGCCAGGCCGGCCGCGACGACGTTCTTGGCGACCCAGCGCATGGCGTACGCCGCGGAGCGGTCGACCTTCGACGGGTCCTTGCCGGAGAACGCGCCGCCACCGTGACGAGCCATGCCGCCGTAGGTGTCGACGATGATCTTGCGACCGGTGAGGCCGGCGTCGCCCATCGGCCCGCCGATCTCGAACCGCCCGGTCGGGTTGACCAGGAGCCGGAAGTCGGCGGTCTCGATGTCGAGGTCGGCGAGCTCGGGGCGGACGACGAGCTCCTCGATGTCCGGCGCGAGCAGCGTGGCGAGGTCGATGTCGGCCGCGTGCTGGGTCGACACGACGATGGTGTCGAGGCGCACGGCCTTGTCGTCGTCGTCGTACTCGATCGTGACCTGGGTCTTGCCGTCGGGGCGGAGGTAGGGGATGGACCCGTCCTTGCGGACCTTCGCCAGCCGGCGCGCGAGGTTGTGCGCGAGGTGGATCGGCAGCGGCATCAGCTCGGGGGTGTCGTCGCACGCGTAGCCGAACATGAGGCCCTGGTCGCCGGCGCCCTGCCGGTCGAACGGGTCGCGGGCGTCGCCGCCGCGGTCCTCGAGCGCGTCGTCGACGCCCTGGGCGATGTCGGGGCTCTGCGACCCGATCGACACCGAGACGCCGCAGGACGCCCCGTCGAAGCCCTTCTTGCTCGAGTCGTAGCCGATCTCGAGGATCCGCTCGCGCACGAGCGTCGGGATGTCGACCCAGCCGCTCGTGGTGACCTCGCCGGCGACGTGCACCTGCCCGGTCGTGATCAGGGTCTCGACGGCGACCCGGCTGCGCGGGTCCTCCTTGAGCATGGCGTCGAGGATGGAGTCGCTGATCTGGTCAGCGATCTTGTCCGGGTGTCCCTCGGTGACGGACTCGGACGTGAACAGACGACGGGCCAAGGCAGACGCTCCAGGTGCGGTGGGCTTGCGTTGCGGGGGAGTCTATCCGTGCGAGATGACGCGCCGGCCGGGGCCGCCGGGCGCGCCGGCGCTGTCAGGTGCCGACGGGCGGCGGGAGCAGGGCGACGACGCGGTCCCAGACGGCGTCGGCGATCGCCTCCTTCGCGGCCCGGGCGACCTCGGTGGCCGAGCCGTCGGCCCCGAGGACGACCACCTCGTTGTCGTCGGTCTCGAACCCGCGGCCGGCCCCGACCTCGTTGACGACGAGGAGGTCGCAGCCCTTGCGCGCGAGCTTGGCCCGGCCGTGGTCGAGCACGCCGCCCTCGGCGTCACCGGTCTCGGCGGCGAACCCGACGACCACCTGGGCGCTGCCGGCGGCGTCCCGCCGGGCGACGACCTCGGCGAGGACGTCGGCGGTGCGCTCCAGCGCGATCGGTGCGGGCACCCCCCCGGCGTCGTCCTTCTTGATCTTGTGGACCTCGACCGCGACCGGCCGGAAGTCGGCGACGGCGGCGGCCATGACCACGGCGTCGGCGTCCGCGGAGTGCGCGAGCACGGCGCGGCGCAGGTCCTCCGCCGACGTGACGCGCACGACGGTGGCACCGGCGGGATCGGGCAGCGCGACGTTCGCGGACACGAGCACCACGCGCGCCCCGCGCGCCGCGGCCGTCGTGGCGAGGGCGTAGCCCTGCTTGCCGCTGCTGCGGTTGCCCAGGAAGCGCACCGGGTCGAGGTGCTCGCGGGTCCCGCCCGCCGAGACCAGGACGGTGCGGCCGAGCAGGTCCGCGGAGCGGCCGGCGAGGACCTCGCGGCACGCCGCGAAGATGGCCGCGGGCTCGGGGAGCCGGCCAGGGCCGGAGTCGGCTCCGGTGAGCCGCCCCACGGCCGGGTCGAGCACGACGACACCGCGGGCGCGCAGCGCCGCGACGTTGGCCTGCGTGGCGGGGTGCTGCCACATCTCGGTGTGCATCGCCGGGACCATCACCACCGGGCAGCGCGCGGTGAGCAGGACGTTGGCCAGCAGGTCGTCGGCAAGGCCGGCCGCGGCGCGCGCGAGCAGGTCGGCCGTGGCCGGGGCGACGACGACGAGGTCGGCCTGCTGGCCGAGCCGCACGTGCGGCACGTCGGCGACGTCGTCCCACACCTCGGCGGACACCGGCTTGCCGGACAGGGCCGCCCAGGTGGCGGCGCCCACGAAGTGCAGAGCGGCGCGGGTCGGGACGACGGTGACGTCGTGGCCGGACTCGGAGAAGCGGCGCAGCAGGTCGGCCGCCTTGTACGCCGCGATGCCGCCGCCGACGCCGAGGACCACGCGGGGCGCCGGGACGTCAGCAAGACGTCCCGCGCCGACGGGCCCGGTCGCGCCGTCGGCGGTCCGGCCGCTCACGGGTCAGACCGCGGAGCCGGCCGCGGCCTCGGCCTCGGGGTCGTACGCGGTGGAGGTGAGCAGCCCGGCGTTGATCTCGCGCAGCGCGATCGACAGCGGCTTCTCCTGCACGTGCGTCTCCACGAGCGGGCCGACGTACTCCAGCAGGCCCTCGCCCAGCTGGGAGTAGTAGGCGTTGATCTGGCGGGCGCGCTTGGACGCGTAGATGACCAGCGAGTACTTCGAGTCGGTGGCCTCGAGCAGCTCGTCGATCGGCGGGTTGGTGATGCCCTCGGGCGAGGAAACGGTGCCGGACACGCGGGCGCCTCTCAGTTCACGGGAACCGCGGGCTGCTGCCCACGCGGACGTCGTCTGCCGTGCTCGTCGACGACTCCCGCGGTGGGTCGGGCTCACCGGTATCAGGACGTCAGGACGGGTTCAGACCCATGAATCCTAGCAAGGCCGCGGTGGCCTCCTCGACCGACGCGTTCACGACCGTCGCGTCGAACTCGGACTCCGC
>JAJXTD010000221.1 GCA_021784035.1 Actinomycetes bacterium
GTACGCCGACACCCTGTCGGTCAGCCCGGCGGCGCACGCCGGGCCAGTCTCAGCCGCCGTACGCCGACACCCGGTCGGTCAGCCGGGCGCGCACGCCGGGCCAGTCTCAGCCGCCGTACGCCGACACCCGGTCGGTCAGCCGGGCGCGCACGCCGGGCCAGTCTCAGCCGCCGTACGCCGACACCCGGTCGGTCAGCCGGGCGCGCACGCCGGGCCAGTCCTCGGCGACGACCGAGAACAGGACGGTGTCGCGCACGGTGCCGTCCCGGCGGCGCTGGTAGCGCCGGAGCACTCCCTCGTACGTCGCGCCGAGGCGGTGGATCGCCTGCTGCGACCGGACATTGCGGATGTCGGTCTTGAGCTGGACCCGGCCCATGCCCAGCGTGTCGAACGCGTGCGTCAGGAGCAGCAGCTTGGTCTCGGGGTTGACCACGGTCCCCCACACGGCGGGGTCGTAGCTCGTGTTGCCGATCTCGAGCCGGGCGTCGCTCGGCACGACCTCGAGGTAGGACGTCCAGCCCACGACCGTGCCCGCGTGGCGCTCGCCGACCTCGCGCACCAGCCGGACCGTCCACGGGAACCAGCCGCGGTCGAGGACGTCGGTGATCCAGTGCCGCGCGGTCGCGTCGTCGGGCAGGGGGCCCCCGGACAGGTGCTGCCACACGTGGTCGTGGTCGATGGCGATGCGCAGGGCATGTGCGTCGTGCTGCGTGGTCGGCGTCAGCTCGACCCAGCTGCCGCGCAGGTGCACCCCGGCGTGCGGTGGCCACTGCGCCACCGGCCAGTGGACGTCGTCGGGACGCGGGTCCTCGCGCGGCTCGAACCGCTCGGCGCTCACGTGGCTCACGCTAGCCCGGGCCGTCAGCCGAGTCGCGAAGGTTCACGGTCCGAGAGACCCACCGGGTGGCGCCGACCCGGCCCACGACCAGCCGCCATGTCACTGAGGGTGGCCCTGGTTGCTTCTAGCGCGCCAAACTCCGCCCCCATCGATGGCGCATCACGAGAGCCGCCGGACCATCCGGACGTGGCCCGCGATGTCGTCCACGCCGTCGGCCACCAGCGACTCGTCGTATCCCTCGATCTCGAACCCGATCGACGTGTGGAACGCGACCGACGCCGTGTTGACCGTGGACGTCACGCAGCGCACGGTGGTCGCGCCGCGCTCGGCCGCCGCGCGCGCGAACCGGTCGTGCAGCTCCCGCCCGAGCCCCGAGCCGCGCAGGTTCGGTCGTACGCCGAGGAAGTGGACGTAGGCCTCGCCCGGGTGGTCCGGCGAGTCGAAGCCGACGAGGAACCCGGCCAGCTCGCCGTGCTCGTCCTCGGCGACGAGCGACGTACCGGCGAAGTGCTCCAGAAACAGGCTCGGCAGCAGCGCCGCCATCCGGCGCCCGCCCCACCAGGCGTCGACCACGGCGACGATCCGCGCATGGTCCTCGCGGCGGGCCGCCCTGATCGTGACGGACACGGTTCACGGCCTCCCGGTGATGAGGGCGGAGTTTGTCCCGCTAGAAGCAACCAGGGCCACCTTCAGTGACAACGGAGGCGTCCGGGGAGCGCGCGGTCAGGTCAGCAGGTCGTGGATGACGACGGTCTGGTCGCGCTCGGGGCCGACGCCGATCGCGGAGATGCGCACGCCGCTGCGCTGCTCGAGGAAGTCGACGTACTCCCGGGCCTGGACCGGCAGGTCGGCGAGGGTCCGGGCGCCGGAGATGTCCTCGGTCCAGCCGGGCAGGTACTCGTACACGGGCTTGGCGTGGTGGAAGCCGGTCTGCGTCATCGGCAGCTCGGTGACGCGCTCGCCGTCGACGTCGTAGGCGACGCAGACGGGGATGCGCTCCCAGCCGCTGAGCACGTCGAGCTTGGTCAGCACGAGGTCGGTGATGCCGTTGACCCGGCCGGCGTAGCGGGCGATCGGCACGTCGTACCAGCCGCACCGGCGCGGGCGCCCCGTCGTGGTGCCGAACTCGTGCCCGACCTGGCGCAGCTGCTCGCCGTCCTCGTCGAACAGCTCGGTCGGGAACGGGCCCTCGCCGACGCGCGTGATGTAGGCCTTCGCGATGCCGATGACCCGTGTGATCGACCGGGGCGGGATGCCGGCGCCGGTGCAGGCACCGCCCGCGGTGGCGCTCGACGACGTGACGAACGGGTAGGTGCCGTGGTCCACGTCGAGCAGCGTGGCCTGCCCGCCCTCGAGCAGCACGACCTCGTCGCGCTCCAGCGCCTCGCCGAGCAGCAGCGTGGTGTCGGCGACGTACGGGTGCAGCCGCTCGGTGTGCGCGAGCAGCTCCTCGACGACCTCGTCGACGGTGATCGCCCGGCGGTTGTACACCTTCACGAGCAGGTGGTTCTTCTGCTCGAGCGCGCCCTCCACCTTCTGCCGCAGGATCTTCTCGTCGAACAGGTCCTGGATGCGGATCCCGACGCGGCTCATCTTGTCGGCGTACGTCGGCCCGATCCCGCGACCGGTCGTGCCGATCTTGCGGCTGCCGAGGAACCGCTCGGTGACCTTGTCCAGCGTGCGGTGGTACGACGCGATCACGTGCGCGTTCGCGCTGACGAGCAGGCGCGACGTGTCGATCCCGCGCTCCTCGAGGCCGTCGATCTCGTGGAACAGCACGGAGAGGTCGATGACGACGCCGTTCCCGATGACGGGGACGACGCCGGCGGTGAGGATGCCCGACGGGAGCAGGTGGAGCGCGTACTTCTCCGCGCCGATCACGACGGTGTGCCCGGCGTTGTTTCCGCCGTTGAACTTCACGACGTAGTCGACGCGACTGCCGAGCAGGTCGGTGGCCTTGCCCTTGCCCTCGTCGCCCCACTGGGCGCCCAGCACCACGATCGCCGGCATGTCCGACCCCCTCGCGCTCGTACGTGCACCACAGGGGGTGGTGCCACCAGAGCCTACCGGTCGCCGGTGCGGCCGCGGCGCGGCCACGACCCCCCGCGAGTTACACCTCGGACCGACCGGTTCCCAGCCGCCAACAGGTCGGTTGCACGTGTAACTCGGCAAGGGTGGGGTCGGCGCAGGCCGGGGGCACCGGCGGGGCGGCGGTCAGGCGAGGCGCGTGGCCATGACGTGGCCGAGGTCGTGACCCGAGGTCCACGCCGTCTCGACGCGGGGCGGCGCGCCCCAGGCATCGCCGCAGAGCCCCACGACACCGTCGAAGGAGTACGCCGTCGCCAGCGGCGTGCGCGGCCGGGCCAGTGACCACCGGCGCAGGTCGAACCACGCCGGCTTCGCCGTCGCGCCGACGGCGTGCTCGAGCGCCTCGAGGAGCGCGGGCGCGGCGCTGGCCGGGTCGTCGAGGTGGCCGGCGGCGAGGACCGCCCCGGAGTGCGCGACGAGCACCGGGGCGTCGTCCCCGCGACGTCGCCCGTCGTCGGCGACGAAGTCGACGACGACGGAGTCGTTGACGAACATCGCGTCGAACGCGGGCCAGCAGCGCTCGTCGTACGCCGCGACGAGCGTGAGCGTCGGCTCCCACCGCTGGTCCGCGAGCACGGCGGCCGCGGGGTCGTCGGCCGCGAGCAGGTCGGTCGCCTGCGGCGCCGGCATGGCCAGGACGACGGCGTCGAAGCGCTCGCCGTCCACCTCCACACCGTCCGCGACCCGCTCGACGGTCTCCACCTCGCGCGGGTGCACGACGAGCGGCAGGTCCGCGGCCAGGTCCTCGACGAGCGAGCGCAGCCCCGCGGGTGCGGCGTACCGCAGCGGGCCGGCGACGACGCCGGTGCGGCCGTCCGGGCCGGCGACGTGGAAGGTGTCGGTCCACGCTCGGAGCAGGCCGCGGGCGGCCCAGGAGTCCACGACGGCCTGGAACGCCGGGGCCGAGGCCGTGAGGTACGCCGCGCCGACGTCGACGACACGGCCGTCGTAGGGCAGACCGGTGCCCCGCAGTGTGCGCGTGGCCATCCGGCCGCCGACGCGATGGGCGCGGTCGAGGACGGTGACCTCGACACCGTGGCTGCGCAGCGCGAGCGCGGCGCTGACGCCGGAGATCCCTGCTCCGACGACGGCGACGCTCCGGGTGCTCACCCCTCGAGCGCGTCGGCCGCCGCGGCCGAGGAGTCGCGCAGGAAGATCGTGCAGCGGGTGGCCTCGTCGTCCTCGCCGATCTCGGCGGCGGCCCGGGCGAGCGCGTGCAGGCAGCGCAGGAAGCCGCGGTTCGGCTCGTGCTCCCAGGGGATCGGGC
>JAJXTD010000047.1 GCA_021784035.1 Actinomycetes bacterium
CTCGGACGTGCGGCACGGTCCTTGCAGCCAGGCCTTCGTCGAGGCGAACCCGTCCACCTCGAGCGCGCCGGAGGTGTGCACGACCCCGGTCGCCACCGTCGCGACGGCGGCACCGCGGTCCAGCGACCGGTGCATCGCCACGGTCAGCTCGGCCAGCGCGGAACCCGGCACCTCGACCAGTGCACCCGCGCGGGTCAGCTCCGCCAGTCGCGCGACCGCGTCGGTCAGGTCCGCGACGGCGTCCGCGAGCAGCGCACCCGGGGTCCGGGGCGGGAGGCTGGTGGTCGAGCTCATGCCACGAACCTACGCGGGGGGTCTGACAGTCCACGGCCCCGAAAGCCCAGTGTGCACAACTACTTTCCGCGATTCCCGACCACGCGGAGTGACGGCGCGACCGCCGTCCCGGCGACCCCGACGCAAGCGCGCCGAGACGACCGAGGCCAGCCGTCCACGGGCCCGCAACCAGCGCCCTTCACCACCCCGGAAGCAAGCCGACACCACCCAAGCCGACCGCCCACGGACCCATAGCCAGCGCCCTTCACCACCCCGGAAGCGGACGAATGCGATCGAAGCCGACCGTCCGCGGATCCGTAGCCAGCGCCCTTCACCACGCCGGAAGTGAACCGACGCGGCCGAGGCCGGTCCATCCACGGGCCCGTGGGTAGCGCCCTTCGCCACGTCGGGAGCGAACGGGCCGGACCGAGGCCGAGTCCCGACCGCCTGGGCCGGCGTTCGGGGCTCGTGGTGCACGGCTCAGCCCTACCGTGGCGACATGACGGACGGGATGAAGCCGGGCATGCGCGAGCAGCTCGCGGCCGACGACTACATGGGTCCGGCGACGTTCGGGCACCGCCCGTTCCTCACCGAGCCCGAGGAGCTCGACGAGCGGATGCCGGACGCCGCCGTCGTCGGCGCGCCGTGGGACGGCGGTACGTCGTACCGCCCGGGCGCCCGGTTCGGTCCGCGGGCGCTGCGCTCCGCGCACACGCCGGGCACGTACCACCTCGATCTCGAGCTCGAGATCTTCGACCACGTCGACGTGGTCGACTACGGCGACGCGATCTGCCGGCACGGCCAGTGGGAGCCGTCGCGCCAGGCCATCTACGACCGCGTTCACGCCGTGGCGTCGCGAGGGATCGTGCCCCTCGTGCTCGGTGGCGACCACGCGATCACCTGGCCCGCCGCGTCGGCGGTCGCGGACCACCTCGGCCACGGCCGGGTCGGCCTGATCCACTTCGACGCGCACGCGGACACCGCCGCGGACGTCGACGGCAACCTCGCGAGCCACGGGACGCCCATGCGCCGGCTCATCGAGAGCGGCGCCGTCCTCGGCCGCAACTTCGTGCAGGTGGGGCTGCGCGGCTACTGGCCGCCGGCCGACGTCGTCGCGTGGATGCGGGCGCAGGAGATGCGCACCCACTTCATGCAGGAGATCTGGGAGGACGGCATCCACCAGGTCATCGACCGGGTGATCCTCGAGGCGCTCGACGGGCCGGAGTACGTCTACCTGTCGGTCGACATCGACGTCCTGGACCCCGGGTTCGCCCCTGGGACGGGTACGCCGGAGCCCGGCGGCATGACGCCGATCGACCTGCTGCGCACGGTGCGGCGCATCGCCACGGACACGAGGATCGTCGGGCTCGACGTCGTCGAGGTCGCCCCGGCGTACGACCACGCGGACACGACGGCGAACAACGGCCACCGCGTCGTCTGGGAGGCATTGTCGGGCATGGCGAAACGGCGTTCCCTCGGACTCGACGCCGAGCGCCCTCGGTGACCTCCTGCGCGTTCGAGGCAGGCTGGGTCAGTGCTGTGCCGGGGGCGGGGTCACGCCGTTGACCGGAGTCATGTCGGGGTAGCGGTCTCCCGCGAACGAGCCGCGCGGCACGAGCTCCTCGATGCGGGCCAGGACGGCGTCGTCGAGGACGACGTCCGCGGCCGCGACGTTCTCCTCGAGGTACCCGGTACGCCGGGTGCCCGGGATCGGCACGACGTCGTCGCCGCGCGAGAGCACCCAGGCGAGCGCGAGCTGCCCCTGGGTGATGCCGAGACCGGCCGCGATCTCCGCGAGCGCTGCGGCCGCGTCGAGGTTGTGACCGAGCGCGTCCCCGGCGAAGCGTGGGTTGTGCCGGCGGAAGTCGGTCTCCGCGAGCTCGTCGACCGAGGTGATCGTCCCGGTGAGGAAGCCTCGGCCGAGGGGGGAGTAGGGGACGATGCCGATGCCCAGCTCGCGGCACGTCGGCGCGACCTCGTCCTCGATGTCGCGGCTCCACAGCGACCACTCGGTCTGCACCGCGGTGATCGGGTGGACGGCGTGCGCGCGGCGGATCGTCTCGGCCGCCGCCTCGGACAGCCCCAGGTGGCGGACCTTCCCGGCCGCGACCAGCTCGGCCATCGCGCCCACGGTCTCCTCGATGGGGATCGTCGGGTCGACGCGGTGCTGGTACCAGAGGTCGATGTGGTCGGTGCCGAGACGGCGCAGCGAGGCGTCGCAGGCCTGGCGCACGTACGCCGCGTCACCGCGGACCCGGCGTCGGGTGGGGTCGTCCGGGCTCCGCTCGATGCCGAACTTCGTCGCCAGCACGACCCGGTCCCGGGTGCGCGCGAGCCAGCCGCCGAGCAGCTCCTCGTTGTGCCCGATGCCGTACATGTCGCTCGTGTCGTAGAGAGTGACGCCGAGCTCCAGCGCCCGGTCGAGGACCGTGACCGACTGGGCGTCGTCGTGCGGTCCGTAGAAGTCGCTCATGCCCATGCAGCCGAGACCGACCGTCCCGACGTCCAGGCCCGTTCCGAGAGTCCGTGTGCGCATGGGAGGACTATGCCTCCTGCGGCTCGATCCGGCGCAGCCGCGTCATCCGTGGCGGCTCGACAGTCAGCTGGGGGATCCGGGCGACGAACGACGTGACGTGCGCGGTCGCGTCGTGCGCCGCGTGCGCCGCGGGCGAGGCCCACACCTCGTAGAACACGAGGACGTCGGGGTCGGCCACGTCCTCGTGCAGGTCGTAGCGCAGGCAGCCGTCCTCGGTGCGGGTCGCCGCGGTGAGCTCGAGCAGCGCCGCCCTCAGGTCGTCGACGCGACCGGGTGCGGCGCGGAACTCGACCACGAGGGCGAGCGGTTCGTCGGTCATGTCGTCTCCGGTCTGGCGGGGGGTGGGGGTCCGGTCCATCGGGGGCCGGTCGACTCGGTGTGCGGGGGCGACGGCTCAGACTCAGCCGCCGGCGAGCTTGAGCGCCCGCGCCTCCTCCCAGAGCTCGTCGCGCACGTCGGGGTGCGCTGCGCGGTCGATGAGGTGCGCCGCCTGCGTCCGCTCGTCGTGACCCCAGATGTCGGCCGCGCCCTGCTCGGTCACGATCGCCGACGCCTGGAACGACGTCACCGGCTCCTCGATCATCGGCACGATCGTGGAGACGTCGGCGCGCGGGTGCCAGGAGCGCAGCGCGAGGATCGCCTGGCCGCCCTTGGAGTGGAACGCCCCCACGATGAAGTCGGTCTGGCCGCCGAACCCGGAGTAGATGCGGCCCTTGACCCGCGACGCGTTCGCCTGCGCGTAGAGGTCCACCTGCAGCGCGGTGTTGACCGACGTCATCGCGGGGTTGCGGGCGATGAGCGACGGCTCGTTGGTCGTCTCCGTGCGCCTCATCTGCACGCGGGGGTTGCGGTCGACCCATGCGTAGAGCTCCGGGGAGCCGAAGATGAACGACGAGATGATCGGTGCGTCGGGGTCCAGCGCCCCGCTGCGGTCGAGCTCGAGGACACCGTCGCTGAACATCTCGCTCCACACGCGGAGGCCGCGCCGCGCGGTCAGGCCCGACAGCACCGCGTCCGGCACCGCGCCGATCCCCAGCTGCAGCGTCGAGCCGTCGCCGACGCGCGTGGCCACGCGGTCGCCGATCGCCGCGGACACGTCGTCGACGGGGACCTTGCTCGGCGAGGCGAGGGCGTGGTCCACCTCGATGCCCACGTCGATGTGGTCGACCGGGATCTCGCTGTCGCCGAACGTGTAGGGCATGCGCGGGTTGACCTGGGCGATCACGAGCCCGCCGCGCTCGCGGGCCGCCTCGATCGCCGCCGGCAGGATGTTCACCTCGATGCCCAGCGACACCTTGCCGGCGGACGGCGGCGACGTGTGGAGCACGACGACGTCGGGCGGGCACGTCGTCGTGAACAGCCGCGGGACGAGCGAGAGCCGGGACGGGATGTAGACCAGGCGGGGGCTACGGCGCATGCCCGGCCCGACGAAGCTCGTCTCGAGGGCGACGCCCTCGCGGTCCGGCGTCCCGGGCTGGGCGTTGAGCGTGTGCAGCCGGTACGTCGGCAGGGCCGCATCGATGGCCCGGAGCACCCCGTGCGGGCTGGCGAAGTTGCCGCTCGCCACGACGCGCGGCTCCGCCGGCAGGGCTGCGAGGACGCCGGTCAGCTCCTCGAGGGTGATCATGCGCATTGGCGGGGCGTCCTGACGTCGTCGCGGGAACGGTCGGGCTCGACGCTATCGAGCCGTGTGGCGCGGTGGGGACCCGTGGCGCGGACCGGTCCTGTGATCTTGCGGACCCCGGATCGACGCCTGCCGTCGACCGCCCTCGATTCGCGATGTCCCGCTGCCGATACAGCGGCTGTCACCAGACCGGTCGGAAGGATGTCCATCGTGGCTCAGGAGCGGGCCCAGGCCCTCGTCATCGACGACTCCCCGGAGACCACCCACCTGCTGCGCGGCCTGCTCGAGCGGGAGGGCTACGCCGTCGTCGCGACACCACGCGGCGGTCCGGGTCTCGAGTGGGCCCGGGTCAACCGGCCCGAGCTGGTGATCCTCGACCCCGCCCTGCCGGACCGGGACGGGGTCGAGGTCTGCCGGGACCTGCGCAGCTTCAGCGACGCGTACGTCGTGATGGTGACCGCGCGCGACGACGAGGTGGACAAGATCGTCGGCCTCACCGTCGGCGCCGACGACTACGTCACGAAGCCGTTCTCGCCGCGCGAGCTCACGGCCCGGGTGCGCGCGATGCGCCGTCGCCCCCGGGCCGCGGCTCGCCACGCCACGCGGGACTTCGGCCGGCTCGTTGTCGACCCGGTCGCCCGCGAGGTCACCGTCGACGCGGAGGTCGTCGAGCTGACCAAGATCGAGTTCGACATCCTCGACCTCCTGTCGGGCAGCCCCCGACGTACCTTCACCCGCGAGCAGCTGCTCGCCACGGTCTGGGGGGACTGGTTCGGCGACGACCACGTCATCGAGGTGCACGTCGGGAAGCTGCGCCGCAAGCTCGGCGAGACGGCGGCGCGCCCACGGCACATCCGCACGCTCCGCGGGGTGGGCTACCGCTTCGAGCCGGCCTGACCCGGCGGACCGCCGGGGGGTCGTGCTCGGCCGTCGGCCTACCATGACCGTCGTGCGCCCGGCCCCGTTCCGACTCGTCCCGCTGGTCCTCACCGCCGCTCTCGTGGTCCTCGTCGCCCCGGCCGCGTCCGCGCACGACGTGCTCGGCGGCTCCTCGCCCGCGGCCGGGTCGACCGTCACGGTCGCGCCCGTGGAGGTGCGCCTCACGTTCGCCGAGCCCCCCACCGCGCAGGGTCTCGGCGTGGCCGTCACCGGGCCGGACGGGGCGAGCGTCGCCACCGGTGCGCCGCGGCTGGTCGTCAACGAGGTCACCCAGGCGCTCGTCCCCCTGACCCGGTCGGGCACCTACACCGTGGCCTACCGCGTCGTGTCCGCCGACGGGCACCCCGTCGCCGGGACGTACACCTTCGTGCTCGCGCTCGCGTCGTCGTCGGCGGCGACGCCAGTCCCCAGCGCCACGCCGACGCCGGGCGGCTCCTCGGCCCTCGCGGACCCGTCCGTGACCAACGTCTCCGGCACCGACCTCACCCCCTGGATCCTCGGGGTCGTCCTGGCGCTCGTGGCCGGGACCGTGCTGGGCGTCGTCGCCGCACGGAGGCGCCGCCCGTGACGGCGCCGACGGCCACGGCGCCGAGCGCGGGCGCGACCGGGACGGCGGTCCGCCCGGCGCGGCTGCTCGGCGCGGCCGTGCTGGTCGCCCTCGTCGTGGTGGCGCTGCTGTTGTGGACCGGCGACGGCCGCCCGGCGCCGAGCCCGTCGGGCATCCCCGACCCGGGAGCCGGCACCGAGTGGGCGCTGCCACTGGTCCGCGTCCTGTCCGACCTGGCCGCCATCCTCACGGTGGGCCTGCTGCTCACCGGTGCCGTCCTCGTGCCGGCCCGCGAGGGCGAGCTGCGCGGGGCGCGCCTGCGCTGGACGAGGGCGGCCCGCTGGTCGGCGCTCGTCTGGGCCGCAGCGGTCGTCGCGCAGGTCGTTCTCACGCTCTCCGACGTCCTCGCGCAGCCGGTCCCGTCCGTGCTCGACCCCGCCCTGCTGGGGAGCTTCGTGCGGGACATCGACGTCGGCCGGGCCCTGCTGGTGCAGGCCGTGCTTGCGCTCGTCGTCGCGGCGGGCGCCTACGCCGTACGCACGACGACCGGCGCCGCGCTGACCGGGCTCGTCGCGCTCGTGGCCCTCGTCCCCCCGACCCTCACCAGCCACGCGGGGACGTCCGCGGACCACACGGTGGCGGTCACCTCCCTCATGGTCCACGTCGTCGCCGTGAGCCTGTGGTGCGGCGGCATCGCGGCGCTGGTGCTCCTCGGCACGGCGGACCGCCGGCCGTTCCCGGTCGCGGTGCCGCGGTTCAGCGCGCTGGCGCTGTGGTGCGCCGTCGCGGTCGGGGCGAGCGGGCTGGTCAGCGCGTGGGTCCGGCTCGGCGACGCGGCCGCGCTCGTGACCACGTCGTACGGCCGGATCGTGATCCTCAAGGTCGTGCTCATCGTCGTGCTGTCCGGGTTCGGCCTCTGGCACCGCCGCCGCTCGCTGCCGCTCCTCGGGTCCGACGCGAGCCGGCTGCTGTTCCTGCGCGTCGCGGCCGTCGAGGTCCTCGTCATGGCCGCGACGGTCGGCGTCGCGGTGGCGCTGTCGCGAACGCCGCCTCCGGTGACGGGCGACGTCCCGGTGGATCTGCTCTCCCCGGCGCGGCTCCTCCTCGGCTTCGACCTGCCGCCCACGCCCGACCTCGTCGGGCTGCTGTGGGCACAGGCGCGGCTCGACGGCTTCTGGTTCGCCGTGGTCGCGCTGTTCGCGACGCTCTACGGCGCGGGACTGCGGACGATGCGGCGGTCCGGCGACTCCTGGCCGGTCTCGCGAACGATCAACTGGTACGTCGGCGTCGCGCTGCTGCTGCTCGCGACGCAGACCGGCCTCGCGACGTACTCCCACGTCCTGTTCAGTGCGCACATGGCGCAGCACATGGTGCTCGTGATGGTCGTGCCGATCTTCCTCGTGCTCGGTGCGCCGATCACGCTGGCGCTGCGCACCCTGCCGCGTGTCCCCGGCCAGCTCGGTCCGCGCGAGTGGCTCACCGCGGCCGTCCACTCGCGCACCGTGGCGCTCCTGGCGAACCCGATCGTCGCGTCGCTGATCTTCCTGCTCGGGTTCTACGGCCTGTACTTCACCCCCCTGTACGCGTGGCTCATGCCCAGCCACTGGGGCCACGTCGCCATGAACCTGTACTTCCTGCTCTCCGGCTTCCTGTTCTTCTGGGCCCTCATCGGCATCGACCCCGGTCCGCGCCGGCCGCCGTTCCTGCTCCGGCTGATCGTGATGATCGTCGTCATGCCGCTGCACTCGCTGTTCGCGATCGGCATGCTGGCGACGACGGTCGTGCTGGCCGAGCCGTTCTACGCCACCCTGCAGCGGCCCTACGGCACCGACCTGCTGGCCGACCAGCACCTCGGTGCCGCGATCGGCTGGGCGTCCGGCGACATCCCCATGCTCATCGTGATGATCGCGATGTTCGTCCAGTGGGTCCGCGCCGACGAGCGCGAGGCGCGGCGCACCGACCGGCAGCAGGAGCGGGCGGCCGTGACGGGCCAGGGGACCGACGAGCTCGCCGAGTACAACGCCTACCTGGCGTCGCTGAACCGGCGTGGTGGCCGGGCGGACTGACCGCCGGACCGCTCAGTCCGTGTCGAGCACCCAGATCTGCACGAGGCCCCACGCCGCGAGCAGCGTCGCGACCATCATGACCGGCGCGTCGAAGGTCTTCGTCGTCATGGCCGCGAAGATCGCGCTGAAGACGGCGACGAGCGCGAGCAGGACGACCGTCGCGCTGATCGGGTGGTCTGCGTGGGGGGCGTGGGCGGCGTCGGCACCGGTCATGGCGCCGAGGGTACAGGGCGCCGTCAGGCGGTCGCAGATCGCGAGCACCGCGGTCACCCCGCGGTCGTCATGCGCCCGACCTAGTGATGCCGGGGATCTGCCGGCGGCGTCGACACCATGCGCGCCATGAGGTCGTCGAGCTCGAAGGAGGGGTCGTCGGTGATCCCGGTGTGCACCGGAGACGGCTGCACGACCGTGCTGCGCGGGGCGACGAGCCAGCGGAACCGGTCGCCGGGGGAGCGCCGACCGCTGTCGCCCGCGGCTGCGTCGCCGGCGCAGACGGCGCTCACGGACTCCAGGTGGGCGCGCACGGCGTCCACGTCGAGGCCGGGGTCGAGCGCCTGGGCCCGCGCGAGGTCGGTGGTCACGGCGGCGCGGAGGTAGTCCAGCGCCCGGCAGTACACGACGACGCCGACGTTGACGTACTCGCCGCGGTCGACGCGCGGCACGACCCGCAGGACCGCCCACTCATACGTCGGCACGGGCCACCTCCACGGCGTCGAGCCACGTCGCGGGCTGCGCGAGGCGCCGGAGCAGGACGTCGGCGTACGCCGCCCGCACGTCGTCGGGGGAGTCGAAGCCCGGCTCGTCGGCGAGCCACTCGTCCGGCACGAGGCCCAGGACCTCGTCGAGCAGCTCGGGCGTGACGCGCGGCGCCAGCTCGGCGTGCACGGCAGTCGTCGAGGATGCGACGTGGAGCAGGACGTGGTCCCGCGCGGTGGCGTAGGGCCGGGCGGCCGCGGCGGCGCGGGTGGACCAGTCGTGGTGGAAGTAGAGCGCCGCGCCGTGGTCGATGAGCCAGGGTGCTCCGTGCCAGCGCAGCAGGTTGGCGTTGCGCCAGGAGCGGTCCACGTTCTGGGTGAGCGCGTCGAACCAGAGCACCCGGGCGGCGAGGCCGGGATCCACGCCGACCGGCCGCTCGATCCCGAGCGACCCGGGCAGGAAGTCGACCCCGAGGTTCGTGCCGCTGCTGGCCCGGAGCAGGTCCTGGACCTCCTCGTCCGGCTCGGCCGCGGCCATCGAGGCGTCGAGGTGCACGACCACGAGCTCCGGCACCGGGAGGCCGAGGCTGCGGCCGAGCTCGCCGACGACCACCTCGGCCACGAGGGCCTTGCGGCCCTGGCCCGCCCCGCGGAACTTCACGACGTAGGTCCCGAGGTCGTCGGCCTCGACGATGCCGGGCAGCGAGCCGCCCTCGCGCAGGGCGAGCACGTAGCGGATCGCCCGCACGTGCCGCAGTGGTCCGCTCACGCCCCGCACGCTATCGGCAGCGGGCCCACGACCCGGGCCGGGAATATCGGATCGCGGGCTGTCGGTTGTCCCCGCCAGACTGATGAAGGTTCACCTAACTCCCGAGACCCGCCTGGAGGGTCCCCGCATGTCCCGCACTCCCGACTCACCCACGCTCGAGGCCGACGCCGCGGCCGCCGACACCCGCGGCTGGGAGCTCTCCACCGCCGGGCAGCCGCTCGACCCGCTGCGCTGGCGCGCGCTCCTCGTCATCGCGATCGCCCAGCTCATGGTCGTGCTCGACGCCTCGATCGTGAACCTCGCGCTGCCCTCGGCCAAGGCCGACCTCGGCATCTCCGACGCCGACCAGCAGTGGATCGTCACGGCGTACACCCTCGCCTTCGGCGGCCTCCTCCTGCTCGGCGGACGCATCGCGGACTACGTCGGCCGCAAGCGGATGTTCATCGTCGGCCTGCTCGGCTTCGCCGGCGCCTCCGCGCTGGGCGGCATCGCGATCAGCGCCGGCCTGCTGTTCGCCGCCCGGGCGCTGCAGGGCGGATTCGCCGCGATGCTGGCGCCGGCGGCGCTGTCGCTCATCACCGTCACGTTCCACGAGCCCAAGGAGCGCGCCCGCGCGTTCGGCGTCTACGGCGCGATCGCCGGCGGCGGCGCCGCGATCGGGCTGCTCCTCGGCGGCGTGCTCACCGAGTACTTCTCGTGGCGCTGGTGCCTCCTGGTCAACGTCCCGATCGCGATCGTCGCGGTCGCCCTCGCCGTGCCGTTCGTGCGGGAGAGCCGGGCCAGCGGCGCGGCCCAGTACGACGTCGCCGGCGCCGTGACCGTGACCGCGGGTCTCGTGTCGCTCGTCTACGGGTTCACGAAGGCGGCGCCGCACAGCGTCACCGAGTCGGCGCACTGGACCGAGCCGAGCACGCTCGTCTGGTTCGGGCTGGCGCTGGTGATGCTCGTCTCGTTCTTCGTCATCGAGACGCGCGTGCCCAACCCGCTCGTGCCGATGCGCATCCTGCTCGAGCGCAACCGCGGTACGTCGTACCTCGTGTCGCTCATCGTCGGCATCGGGCTCTTCGCGATGTTCCTGTTCCTGGGGCTCTACCTGCAGGTGGTGCTGGGCTACACCCCGATCGTCGCGGGCTTCGCCTTCCTGCCGTTCAGCGCGGGCATCATCGTCGGCGCCGGGCTGGCCAGCCAGCTGCTGCCCCGGGTGGGGCCCAAGCCGCTCATGGTCCCCGGCCTGCTCGCCGGCGCCGCCGGGCTGCTGTTCCTGTCCCGGCTGCAGCCGGACTCGAGCTACGCGACCCACGTGCTCCCGGCGATGATCGTGCTGAGCCTCGGGATGGCGTTCGTGTTCATCCCGGTGTCGACCACGGCGCTGCACGGCATCGGGCACGAGGACGCCGGCGTCGGCTCGGCGCTCATCAACACCTCGCAGCAGGTCGGCGGCGCGGTGGGCACCGCGCTGCTCAACACGGTCGCCGTCGCGGCGACCACGGCCTACCTCGCGGCACACGCCGGGTCAGGCCAGAGCAGGCAGCTCGTCGACGCCGCGCTGACCGAGGGCTACACCCGCGCGTTCCTCGTGGGCAGCGGCTTCCTCGTCGCGGCCGCGATCGTGACGCTGCTCATGCTCAAGATCGGGAAGAACGCCGTGGCCGAGGACGACGACGTACCGCTGGTTCACGTCGCCTGAGCGCACAAGCACGACGGAGGCCGGCACCCGCGACGGGGTGGCCGGCCTCCGTCGTGACGGCGCCGGGGTCAGGCCACGCCGTGCGGGCGGAACTGGATGCTCACGCGCGGGCCGACCGGCGCCGCGGTCTTCGGCACGGCGTGCTCCCACGTGCGCTGGCAGGACCCGCCCATGACGAGCAGGTCGCCGTGGCCGAGCCGGAACGAGCGGCCGCGGCCGCCCGAGCGCGGTCGCAGCACCAGCGCGCGCGGCGAGCCGAAGGACACGATCGCCACGAGCGTGTCCTCGGTCGCGGAGCGGCCGATCGTGTCGCCGTGCCAGGCCACGGAGTCGCGGCCGTCGCGGTAGAGGCAGCAGCCCGCGGTCGTGAACGGCTCGCCGAGCTCGGGCCGGTAGAACGCGGAGAGCGCGGCGCGGGCGTCGGCGAGCACGGGGTGGGGCAGCGCGTCGGCGGCGTCGTACCAGGCGACGAGCCGGGGTACCGCGACGACGCGGTCGTACATGCGCCGGCGCTCGTGCCGCCACGGGATGTCGCGGATGAGGGCGTCGAGCACGGCGTCGGACCCCTCGACCCAGCCGGGGCGGTGGTCGACCCACGCACCGTGCTCGAGGGGGGTACGCCGCACCGCGCCGCTGAGCGCGCCGAGCCGGACCTCGTCGGCGAGGTCGAGCAGCGACGCCTGGACGGCCAGGGACATGCGTCCAGGGTACCGCGCGAGGCGTACAGGTGTACGACTGCCGCGTGGGCGTGTCCCGGCCCGCGGGGGCTGCGTGCCCGACACACTGGACCCGTGACGATGACGCTCGCCGTCGACTGCGGCGGCACGGGCCTCAAGGCCTCGGTGCTGGACGAGGCGGGGACGCTGCACGCGAAGCCGATCCGGCTGCCGACGCCGTACCCGCTGCCGACCGAGCGCTTCCTCGACGCCGTCGCGGGCCTCGCCGCCGAGCTGCCCCGGGCCGATCGGGCGACCGTCGGCCTCCCGGGCATGATCCGGCACGGCGTGGTCATCGTGACGCCGCACTACGTCACCGAGTCCGGCCCGCGGTCCCGCCCGGTCCCCGCGCTGGTCGAGCAGTGGACCGGATACGACGCCCGGGCCGCGATCGCCGCCCGGCTGGGGATCCCCACGATCGTGCTCAACGACGCCGAGGTGCACGGGGCCGGCGTCGTGACGGGCGCGGGGCTCGAGCTCGTGCTCACCCTCGGCACCGGGCTCGGCTGCGCCCTGTTCGACGGCGGCGTCCTCGCGCCGCACCTCGAGCTGTCGCAGGCGCCGGTGCGCTGGGGGCTGTCGTACGACACCTACATCGGCGACCGGGAGCGGCGCCGGCTCGGTCCGTCGTTCTGGTCGCGGCGGGTGCGCCGGGTCGTCGAGGCGCTGCGCCCGGTCTTCGTCTGGGACCGGCTCTATCTCGGCGGCGGCAACGCGCGGGTGGTCACGCCGGAGGTCCTGGCCGCGCTCGGCGACGACGTCGTCATCGTGCCGAACACCGCCGGCATCGTCGGCGGCGTGCGTGCCTGGGAGCTCGGTCACCCCCGATGGACCGAGCCGGAGGGCTGACCCGTGGCCTCGTCCGTCCCCGCCCCCGCCCCGGGCCGCCCGACGACCGACGCCGTGCCCACGCCGCGACCGCTCCTCGTGGCGTTCCTCGTGGCCGACCTGCTCCTCGGGCTCGGCGTCGCGGACCTGGACATCCCGGCCTCCGGCGTCCTCGTGATGACGACGTACGCCCTCGCCCAGTACCTGATCGTCACGGGGTGGGTGCTCGCGGTCCGGGCGACGGTGCGGCCGGGCGGCGCGTCCTGAGCGACCGGTAGGTTCGTCCCGGTCGTTCGAGAGGAGAGCCGCGTGGTCGAGGTCGGTCCGTTCCGTGCGCTGCGTCCGGCCCCCGGGCTCGCCGCCCGCGTGGTGTCACCGCCGTACGACGTGGTCGACGTCGAGGAGGCGCGGGCCTACGCCGGCGGCGACCCCGACTCGTTCCTGCGCGTCTCGCGCCCCGAGATCGACCTGCCGGCCTCGGTCGAGCCGCACTCCGACGAGGTCTACGCGCTCGGGCGCGCGAACCTCGACGACTTTCTCGCGCGCGGCGTGCTCGTGCGGGACGAGGCGCCGACGTACTCCGTCTACCGCCAGGTGATGGGCGACGTCGTGCAGACCGGCGTGGTCGCGGTCGTCGGCGTCGAGGACTACGACGCCGGGCGGGTGCGGATCCACGAGTTCACCCGGCCGGACAAGGAGAACGACCGGGTGCGGCACATCGAGGCCCTCGACGCCCAGGACGAGCCGGTCTTCCTGCTCTCGCACCGCTCGGCCGACGTCGACGCCGTGGTCGGCCGGGTGATCGCGCGCGAGCCGGTGATCGACCTCGTGGCGCGCGACGGCGTCGGGCACACGCTGTGGGTCGTGGCCGACCCGGCGGAGATCGAGGCGCTGCACGAGGCGTTCGCCGCCGTGGGCGACCTCTACGTGGCCGACGGGCACCACCGCAGCGCCGCCGCGTCGCGCGTGCACGCGGCCCGCGCCGACCAGCCGGGCGAGCACGGCTCCTTCCTCGCCGTCGTGTTCCCGATCGACGACGTGCACGTCATGGCCTACAACCGCGTGGTCGCCGACCTCGCCGGGCGGGACGCCGACGGCTTCCTCGCGGCGCTCGGCCGGAACTTCGACGTCGCGCCCGCCGCCGGCGCGGTCGTGCCGTCGCGCCGGCACGAGCTCGGCGTGCACCTCGAGGGCCGCTGGTACCGGGCCGTCGCCCGCGACGGCGTCGTCGACGAGGGCGACCCGCTCGCCCGGCTCGACGTGTCCGTGCTGCAGGACCGCGTGCTCGCGCCGCTGCTCGGCATCGGCGACCCGCGGACCGACGCGCGCATCGCGTTCGTCGGCGGCATCCGCGGCACGGGCGAGATCGAGCGGCTCGTCGCGTCCGGCCGTGCCGCCGTCGGGTTCACCCTGTTCCCGACGTCGACCGTCGACCTCGTGGCCGTGGCCGACGCCGGCCACGTCATGCCGCCGAAGTCCACCTGGTTCGAGCCGAAGCTCGCGAGCGGCCTGTTCCTCCACCCGCTGCGCTGACCCCGCCCGCGTGTCACTGGTCATCGGGTCGTCTCCCGGGACCTGAGGCAGCCCGACGATCAGCTGCGTGCAGGGTCGACCGACGGATCCCACCCGCGGGAGCCGGGGCTCCTGTGGCCCATGTCACGGTTCCGGTCCAGGACCAGGGCGGGCACCCGGGAGGGCCTGGTGGCACACTCGCCTCCGGACCACAGGACCGACCGAGACGGGCAGGCGCCGCATGGCAACGACCGGGATCGATGCGCCGGGACGCGCGAAGATCGCTGCGAAGACCCTTCGTACGGACCGCTGGTGGGTCCAGCCACTGTTCACGTTCCTGGCGCTGACGGCGTTCGTCGTCTACTCGACCTGGCGCGTGTTCATGAACAAGTACTACTACTCGGACCCGTACATCTCGCTGTTCTACTCGCCCTGCCTGGCCGGCTCGTGCGTGCCCGGCGCGCAGTTCGCGGGCGCCCCGATCACCTGGTGGGCGTTCTCGCCGGCGCTGCTCATCGCCTGGATCCCGCTGGCCTTCCGCTTCACCTGCTACTACTACCGGAAGGCCTACTTCCGGTCGTTCTGGCTCTCGCCGCCCGCCTGCGCCGTCGCCGAGCCGCACGGCTCCTACTCCGGCGAGACGAAGCTCCCGCTGATCCTCAACAACGTGCACCGCTACGCCCTCTACCTCGGCCTGGTGCTCAACGTGATCCTCACGTGGGACGCGATCCTCGCCTTCCGCAACCCCGACGGCAGCTGGGGCCACGTCGGGCTCGGCACGCTGATCCTCACGCTCAACGCGTTCTGCCTGTGGATGTACAGCCTGTCCTGCCACTCCTGCCGCAACGCGGTCGGCGGCCGGATCACGCACTTCTCCAAGCACCCCGTCCGCTACCAGATGTGGACGTTCATCTCGAAGCTCAACACGCACCACATGCGCTGGGCCTGGGTGTCGCTGTCCACGGTCGTCATCGCGGACTTCTACGTCTACCTCGCGGCCTCCGGAGCGATCTCCGGCTCCTGGGTCTGACCGACCGCTCGACTCGCCGAAAGGGCATCCATGACCGACCTCGAGCGCCATTCCTACGACGTCGTCGTGATCGGCGCCGGTGGCGCCGGACTCCGTGCGGCCATCGAGGCGCGACTGCAGGGCAAGACCGTCGCCATCGTGTGCAAGTCGCTGTTCGGCAAGGCGCACACGGTCATGGCGGAGGGCGGCATCGCCGCCGCCATGGGCAACGTGAACCCGAAGGACAACTGGCAGGTCCACTTCCGCGACACGATGCGTGGCGGCAAGTTCCTCAACTCCTGGCGGATGGCCGAGCTGCACGCCAAGGAGGCCCCGCAGCGGGTGTGGGAGCTCGAGACCTACGGCGCGCTCTTCGACCGCACGCCCGACGGCAAGATCTCCCAGCGCAACTTCGGCGGCCACGAGTACCCCCGCCTCGCCCACGTCGGCGACCGGTCGGGCCTCGAGCTGATCCGCACCCTGCAGCAGAAGATCGTGTCGCTGCAGCAGGAGGACTTCCGCGAGACCGGCGACTACGAGTCGAAGATCAAGATCTTCGCCGAGGTCACCGTCACGCGCCTGCTCGTCAACGACGGCAGGATCGCGGGCGCCTACGCCTACTACCGCGAGACCGGCGACTTCGTCCTCTTCGAGGCACCCGCCGTCGTGCTCGCCACGGGCGGCATCGGCAAGACCTTCAAGGTCACCAGCGCCTCGTGGGAGTACACCGGCGACGGCCACGCCCTCGCGATGCGCGCCGGCGCCACCACGCTCAACATGGAGTTCATCCAGTTCCACCCGACCGGCATGGTCTGGCCGCTGTCGGTCAAGGGCATCCTCGTGACCGAGTCGGTGCGTGGTGACGGCGGGATCCTCACCAACTCCGAGGGCAAGCGGTTCATGTTCGACTACATCCCGGACGTGTTCAAGGCGCAGTACGCCACCACGCCGGAAGAGGGCGACCGCTGGTACACCGACCCCGAGAACAACCGCCGCCCACCGGAGCTCCTCCCGCGCGACGAGGTCGCCCGCGCGATCAACTCCGAGGTCAAGGCCGGCCGCGGGACGCCGCACGGCGGCGTCTACCTCGACGTCTCGTCCCGGCTGCCCGCCGACGTCATCCGCAAGAAGCTCCCCTCGATGTGGCACCAGTTCAAGGAGCTGGCCGACGTCGACATCACCCAGGAGCCGATGGAGGTCGGTCCGACCTGCCACTACGTCATGGGCGGCGTCGAGGTCGACCCCGACACCGAGCAGACCAGGTTGCCCGGCCTGTTCGCCGCCGGCGAGGTCTCCGGCGGCATGCACGGATCGAACCGCCTCGGCGGCAACTCGCTCTCCGACCTGCTGGTCTTCGGACGTCGCGCCGGTCTCGGTGCCGCGATCTACGTCGACGGGCTCGCCGGCTCGCGTCCGTCGGTGACCGACGAGATGGTGGCCGACGCCGAGGAGGAGGCGCTCGCGGCGTTCCACGTCGAGGGCGGCGAGAACCCGTACACGATCCACGCCGACCTGCAGCAGACGATGAACGACCTGGTGGGCATCATCCGGACCGAGTCCGAGATGCGCGAGGCGCTCGACCGTCTCGAGGGCTTCAAGGAGCGCGTCCGTCGCGCGTCGGTCCAGGGCGGTCGCGCGTTCAACCCGGGCTGGCACCTCGCGCTCGACCTGAAGAACATGCTGCTCGTGTCCGAGGCCATCGCACGCTCGGCCCTCGAGCGCCAGGAGAGCCGTGGCGGCCACACCCGCGACGACTACCCGGTGATGAGCCCCGAATGGCGCCAGCTCAACATCGTGAGCCGCACCGAGGGCGACGGCGTCGCGATCTACCGCCAGCCGCTCGACCCCATGCGCGAGGACCTCCTCGAGCTGTTCGACGTCGACGAGCTGAAGAAGTACATGACCGAGGCCGAGCTGCCGAAGGGCGAGCACTCATGACCTACAAGGCCAAGCTCCGCGTCTGGCGCGGTGATGACGAGAGCGGCGACCTCAAGAACTACGAGGTCGACGTCAACGAGGGCGAGGTCGTCCTCGACATCGTGCACCGTCTCCAGGCGACCCAGGCGCCCGACCTCGCGGTCCGGTGGAACTGCAAGGCCGGCAAGTGCGGCTCGTGCAGCGCCGAGGTCAACGGCAAGCCGCGCCTCATGTGCATGACCCGGATGAACACGTTCACCGAGGACGAGGTCATCACGATCACGCCCATGCGGACGTTCCCGGTGATCCGCGACCTCGTCACGGACGTCTCGTACAACTACGCGAAGGCCCGCATGGTGCCCGCGTTCGCGCCGCCGGCCGACCTCGAGCCCGGCGACTACCGCATGGCGCAGGTCGACGTCGAGCGCTCGCAGGAGTTCCGCAAGTGCATCGAGTGCTTCCTGTGCAACAACGTCTGCCACGTGATGCGTGACCACGAGGACAACAAGGCGTCCTTCTCGGGTCCGCGGTTCCTCATGCGCATCGCCGAGCTCGACATGCACCCGCTCGACACCGTCGACCGCCGGCAGACCGCCGTCGAGGACCACGGTCTCGGCTACTGCAACATCACCAAGTGCTGCACCGAGGTGTGCCCCGAGCACATCCACATCACCGACAACGCCCTCATCCCGCTCAAGGAGCGCGTCGCGGACCGCAAGTACGACCCGCTGTTCTCGGTCGCCTCGCTGTTCCGCAAGGGCAAGGAGAAGCGCGCCGCCGCCCCGGCGACGCCGAAGGGCTGAGCCGACGGGCAGCGACGCCGAGACGCTGCCCAGCCAGAGCGCACGACGGAGGGACGGACCCGGGGGGTTCCGTCCCTCCGTCGTTCCCGACCTCAGCCGTGACGACGTCGGGCAGAATCGGGCGGTGGACGAGCACGACGCGGACGAGGTCTCCCCATCCGGTGGCGAGGTCGTGGACCTCGACGCGGTCGCGTGGGAGGCGTGGGACCCCGAGCACGTTGCCGAGCGCCTGGCCGCGTTGCGGTGCCCGTGGTACGTGGCCGGCGGCTGGGCGATCGACCTGTTCCTGGGGGAGCAGACCCGTGAGCACGAGGATGTCGAGATCGCCGTGCCGGCGTCGGGGTTCGACGAGGTGCGCGCCGCGCTGCCGGACCTTGACGTCGACGTCATCGGCTCGGGACGGCGCTGGCCGGTCGACGACCC
>JAJXTD010000222.1 GCA_021784035.1 Actinomycetes bacterium
GCCCGCACGGCCGCCGACGACCTGTGCTCCTGAGCGTCGTCGGGACTTGACCCGATCTTGACTCGCCGTGTGACACGCGTCACGGGACGGCGCGGGACCGCCCCCGTAGGGTTACCCGTCGGTGCCCGGAGGTCGCTAGCCTGGACGCTCCTGGTCCGTGACGGCATCCGGACTTCCGACGGGGGGCGACGGTGAGGCGACGTGCGTAGGAGCATCCGGCGGGCTGCGGCGTCCCACCGCGTCCGCATGCTCGGCCAGTACCTCGCCGACGTCTCGGTGTGGGCCCTGGCCATCACCTCGGCGATCCACCTGCGCTTCCTCGACCTGAACACCCACCCGGCCAACATGGGCCTGCTCTTCGGCTGGGTCGTCGTGTCCGTGGTCCAGGGGCTCGTCGGGCTGCAGGTGCACCTCTACCGCGGCCGCTACCTCTACGGCTCCTTCGACGAGGTGCGCGGCGTCCTCGCCACGGTCGCGCTGGCCGGGGGCGCCCTCATGCTCACCTCGGCCCTGTGGGGCCAGCCGCGGCCCGTCCCGCTGTCCGCCTGCGCCGTGGCGATGGCGTTCTCCCTCGTCGGCATGCTCGGCGTGCGCTACGCCGTCCGCACCTGGCGCGACCGGCGCAAGCGGCCGATGGACGCCGTGCCGGCCCTCGTGTACGGCGCCGGCGACGCCGGGGCGCAGCTGGTCACGAACATGCTGCGCGACCTCAACAGCCACTACCTCCCGGTCGGCCTGTTGGACGACGCCGGCCACAAGCAGCGCCTCGTGATCTCCGGCGTCCCGGTGCTCGGCACCGGCGACGACATGGCTGCCGCGGTCGCGGAGACCGGCGCCCAGGCCGTCATCGTCGCCATCACCGGCGCGTCGGCGAGCACGATGCGCCGCGTCATCAAGAACGCCGACGCCGCGGGCGTCACGGTCAAGGTGCTGCCGCCGCTGTCGGAGATCGTGCACGGTCAGGTGCAGGTCGGCGACATCCGCGACATCGACCTCGCGGACCTCCTCGGCCGCCATGAGGTCGACATCAACGTCGAGGACATCGCCGGCTACCTCTCCGGCCGCACCGTGCTCGTCACCGGCGCCGGCGGGTCGATCGGGTCGGAGCTCAGCCGGCAGATCTCCCGGTACGGCCCGGCCAAGCTCTACCTGCTCGACCGTGACGAGTCCGCGCTGCACGCCGTCGAGCTCATGCTCTACGGCCGCGCGCTGCTCACCCACGAGACGAGCGTCCTGGCCGACATCCGCGACGCCGTCCGGATCCGGCAGGTGTTCGAGGAGATCCGTCCCGACGTCGTGTTCCACGCGGCCGCCCTGAAGCACCTCCCCGTGCTCGAACGGCACGCGGAGGAGGCGGTCAAGAGCAACGTGTGGGGCACGTGGAACGTGCTCGAGGCGGCGATCGCCACGGGCGTCCCCCGCTTCGTCAACATCTCGACGGACAAGGCCGCCGACCCGATCAGCGTGCTGGGACACAGCAAGCGGGTCGCCGAGCGGCTGACCTCGTGGGTGGCGCAGCAGGAGGACCGCCCCTACCTGTCCGTGCGGTTCGGCAACGTCCTCGGGTCGCGCGGCTCGGTCGTCACGACCTTCCAGGACCAGATCTCGCGCGGCGCCCCCATCACCGTCACCGACCCGCGCGTCACGCGGTACTTCATGACCGTGCAGGAGGCCTGCCAGCTGGTCATCCAGGCCGCGGCGCACGACCACCGCGGCGACACGCTCGTGCTCGACATGGGCGAGCCGGTGAGCATCGAGGAGCTCGCGCGCACGCTGGCCGCCCACGCCGGCCGTCCGGCCGTCATCGCCTACTCCGGCCTGCGCTCCGGCGAGAAGCTGCACGAGTGCCTCTTCGCCGCCACCGAGACGCCGCGGCCCGGGGGCCACCCGCTCGTCAGGGCCGTGGACGTGCCGCCGCTGTCCCCGTCGGCCGTGCTCGCGATGAGCAACGGCGGGGACTTCCGGAGCGCGCTCGAGCAGCTGTCCGCGTGGCCGACCGACGGCTCGGAGGTCGTGGCCGGCCAGGACATGAGCGCCTACGAGTCCCACCGCGCTCCTCGCGTCGGCGACACTGGGACCGGCGAGTGACCGAACCTGAGTGACCGACGCCATGTTCAGGCGGGGAACCCCACCCGCGCGCCGCACGTCGCATCTGTGATGACGACCCCACCCATGGACACCACCATCGACGAGACCGTCCCCCTCGAGGCAGACGGCGCCGGCGCCGGCGCCGCCTGGCCTCGTCGACGTCGACGCACCGTCGTCGTCGCGATCGGTGTGGCCGTCGTGCTCCTGCTGGCCACCGTCGGCGCCTACGCGGGGTGGGCCAAGTGGCGCGTCGACCAGGCCCTCGCCGGCGTCCACTCCGACCCGGTGTTCGCCGGGATCGACCCGGCGACACGGCCGCCCGAGTCGCCGGACGGAGGCATGACGTTCCTCCTCGCGGGTTCCGACGTGCTCGCACCGGAGGCCACGACCGGGACCGACGCCGGGTCGGCGCCTCCCGTGGGCGGCACGTCGCCCACGGTCAAGCCGCCGGCGGGGCCCGGCCGGGCCGACGTCATCATGCTGCTGCACGTCAACGGCGCCTACGACAAGGCATCGGTCGTGTCCATCCCGCGCGACTCGCTCGTCACGATCCCGTCGTACGTCGACTCCTCCGGGGTGACCCACCCGGCCCAGCAGCGCAAGATCAACGCCGCCTTCTCCCTCGGCGGCGGGCAGCTGCTGGTGCGGACCGTGGAGGGTCTCACCGGCCTGCGGATGGACCACTTCGCCTACATCGACTACGACGGCCTCATCCGGCTCATCGACGCCATCGGCGGCGTGACCGTCATGAACTACCACGCCACGAGCAACGTGTACGGAAACCCGAGCTGGAACTTCCCCAAGGGGCTCATCACGCTCGACGGCTTCCACGCCCGGGTGTGGGTGTCGCAGCGCAAGAACCTCCCGCGCAGCGACCTCGACCGGGCCCGCAACAGCCGCATCCTCATGCAGGCGATCGCCACGAAGTTCGCGAGCCCGGAGGTGCTGGGGAACCCGGTACGGCTGCAGGGCGCGCTCGACCTGCTGTCCTCGGTGGCGACCGTCGACGAGACGCTGACCCCCGGCGCGATGAAGAGCCTGGCCCTGTCGATGAAGGGGCTCAACCCGTCGTCGGTCCTCATGCGCACCGCACCCACTACGGGCCGGTCGATCGTGAACGGCGAGATGGTCTTCCACCTCGACACCAAGCTGCTACCCCTGCTGTGGCCCGCGATCGGTCGCAGCGACCTCCCGCTGATCAAGACCACGACGCTGGCCTGAGCCGACCGACCGGTCAGCCCCCGGCGACCCTCGCCAGCAACGCCGTCACGCGGTCGTGCGAGTGCCGCCAGTCGAGCACCCCCCGGTCGATCACCGGTGGTGGGGCGCCGGCGCCCCACCACCGCTCGATGCCGGCGGCGAGGGTGCGCGTGTCGCCGACGTCGCCGACCGCCGTGGCGCCCGGCGCGTCGCGCACGCCGCGGATGTCGTAGCCGAAGGACGGGCGTCCGACCGCCGCGGCCTCGAGCTGCACCCGGGGCAGGCCCTCCCGCTCGGATGTGTGCAGCAGAGCGTGAGCCGCCGTGATCGCCGGCACCGGGTCCTGCCGCCCGACGACGTCGACGTACGCCGGTGCCGCGGCCCGCACCTGCTCGAGCAGCGGCCCGTCGCCGAGCATCGTGAGCGTCGCGTCGATGCCTCCCCCGCGCAGGCACGCGACGACGGCCAGCGCGTCGAGCGGGCGCTTGTTTCGGACCAGCTCGCCGATCCACACCAGCCGCAGCCCGTCGTCGGCCGCGGGCATGGGCGCCGCGGCGAAGCGCTCGAGGTCGAGCCCGACACCGGCGTCCAGCCGCTCCACCGGCGTACCGGTCCGGACGCGAGCGCGGAACCAGAGCTCGTCCTCGCCGGAGAGCACCACGACACCGGCGGTCGCGCGCAGGAGCGCTCGCTCGGCGGCGAGGAACACGCGGTCCCGGGCCCGCGGCTGCCCGGTGACGTGCAGCCCGTGGCAGAAGTAGACGACCGGCACGCCGACCCGCGCGGTGCGCACGATCGCGGACGCGGTTGCGGTGTTCGTGAG
>JAJXTD010000223.1 GCA_021784035.1 Actinomycetes bacterium
GGAGGGTGCGCCGGCTCACGTCCCGGCGTGCCCGCGCGCGGCGCGCACGTCGTCGGCGACCCGCTCGGCCAGCGCCGGCGCGACGCCCCACTGCGCGACGAGCGCGTCGTAGTCGTCGAGGTCCGACGCCGACGGCGCGGCTCCGGTGCGGACGCACCGGAGCATGAGGTTGCGGTTCGTGTGCTCGTCGCTCACGAACTCCACCGCGTCGACGCGGTAGCCGACGATGCGCAGCAGCGCGGCGCGGATCGCGTCGGTGAGCACGTCGAGGAACCGCTCGCGCAGCAGCCCGTGCCGCGTGACGACGGCGTACGGCGCCGGCGTGGCCGAGCGCGCCGCCTGGGCCTGCAGGTCGTGGTGGCAGCAGGGTGCGGCGAGGACGACCGGGGCCGCCCACCGCACGGCGCGGGCGAGCGCGTCGTCGGTCGCGGTGTCGCAGGCGTGCAGCGCGACGACGACGTCCGCTGCGGGCTCGTCCGCGGCGTCGGCGATGGTGGCGGACTCGAACGTGAGCTCGTCCGCCCAGCCGAGCTCCTCGGCGAGCGCGGCGTTGCGCACGCGCGCCGTCTCGCGCACGTCGACGCCGTGCACGCGCACCGGAAGGCCGCGGACCCGGGCGAGCCACACGTAGGAGCCGACCGTGAGGTACGCGTGGCCACAGCCGAGATCGACCAGCCGCCAAGGATTCTCAGCCGTCGGTTCGCGCAGCGCACCCGCCCGGCGGGCGTCCTCCACCGACGCGTCGAGCAGGCGCACGAACTCCTCGACCTGCCGGTACTTGTCCTGCCGGGTCGGCTTCACCCGACCGTGCGCGTCGGCGACGCCGACCGCGCGGAGGAACGCGAGGACGTCGGGGTGCTCGACGTCGAACAGCCTCGGTTTCACCCGGTCGTGCGCCGCCGGCGCCGCGTCGACCGATGCCTCCCGCGCGGCACGGTGCACCTGCGCGTCGCCCTTCTTCGTGATGCGGACCTGCAGCACCTCGGTCGCGGTCTCGACGTGCCAGTTGCCGAAGCCCTGGTCGAGCAGCCCGTCCACGGCGGCCGGTGCCGCTGCGGCGTCGAGGTTGGTCGCGCGGGCCTGCCGTTCGTCGTACGTCGTGACCTGCAGCAGCACGCCGCCGCGGAGCGCGACCGGACGCAGCTCGGCCCGGCGCCAGTCGAGCGGGACGCCGCGCCGGCGCCCCGCGGCCACCGCACGCACGAGGGTCGACGTGTCGAGCAGGCGGTCACGCAGCTCGGCGCGGACGGCGTCCCAGGACTCGGGCACTCAGCTCGTCGCCGCCGCGAGGCGCTCGCGCATCAGCCGCAGCGCGGTCGTGTCACCCATCGTGGCGACGCCGTGGTCGCCCGGCCGTCCCCACAGGTGCAGCAGCAGGCCGGAGGGCGCACCGGCCACGAACGCCGAGGCGTCGGTGCCGCCGCCGGTCACGGCGACGCGCGTCGGGGCGAACGCCAGCGTCCAGGAGTGGTCGGCCGTGGAGACGAGCACCGTCTGGCCGTCGGCGTCGGGCTGCGGCGGTTCGTCGTCCCACTCCCAGGTGAGCCAGCCGAGCAGCTCGTCCACGCCGTCGGTGGCGAGGTCGTCGGGGACCGGCGTCGCGCCGTCGACCCCGTGGACGGCCGACTCCGCGTCCCACCGGTGCACGGCGGTCTCCTGCGCCATCCGGCGGATCCAGAACCCGAGCCGCTGCTCGGGCGGCCACCACGACCAGGTCGGCGTCGCGGGGTCGCGGGCGGTGAGCCGCTCGCGCAGTGCGGCGTACTCGGTGCGCAGCACCTCGCGCGGGTCCTCGTCGTCGGCGAGGTCGCCCCAGCCTCCGGTCTCGCGCGGCGGCGGCGCCGCGTCGGTGTCCATCGCGACGATCTTGTGCCGGTAGACGCCGACGACGTGGGAGAGCAGGTCGCGCACCGTCCACCCCGGGCAGCCGGGCACGGCGGCGGTGAGGTCGGTGGCCGCGGCGAGCAGCGCGTCGACGTCGGAGTCGAGGAGCTCGAGGTAGCGATCGGCCTCGAGGCGGGTGCCGTCGACGCTCGGGAGGTCGGTCATGACCCGATCCTGCCACCCGCGGGCGCCCCCCGGACCCGGAGCGTCGCCTGCCCACCTAGGCTGACGCCGTGAGGACGCGACCGCGCGACTCCCGGGGATCGATGCCCGCGGGAGCGATCGTCGCCGCCGCGCTGGCGATCACCGCGGTGGTGGGGCTCATCGTGGGCGCGATCTGGGGCCAGATCGGCGGGGACGCCCCGTCCCCCACCACGCCCGCCCCCACCGCCGTCGTCACCCCCTCGACGCCGGCGACCACCTCAGCCCCGGACGTCACGGCCTCGGGCGGCGCCACCCCGACCGCGTCGGTCACGGTGAGCACCCCGAGCGGCGCCAGCTCGCCCGCGGCGAGCCCGACGGGCTCGGCCCCACCGGCACCGGCGACGACGACCACGTCGGCCGACGGCTGGCGGCTCGGCTCGTGGAAGGTCACCAACACCGGTGGCACGCTCGGCATCGACACGACCGCGCGCAACACCACGACGGGCACGCGATCGGCCACGCTCGTGCTCTACGTCTACGTCAACGGCGCGCTCATCGCGACGACGACGGCGGTCGTCACCGACGTCCCGGCCGGTGGCACCGTGCCGGTGCACTTCGCCGGCACCGAACCGTGGCAGCCCGGCGCCAAGGTGCTGCTGCTCGCGACCGCCTGACCGGCATACGACGGAGGCTCAGCGCCCGCGCCACGCGGCGACCAGGACGAGCAGCAGCGACGCCGCCAGGACGCCGAGGGTGACGTAGCGGCGCGTCCGGGGGTTCACGGCCGACAGCGTACGGGGGCCGCCACCGGCGGTAGCCTCGAGGCGTGCCCGCTGCCGACGACCTCACCTCGAGCGATGACGCCCCCGTGACCCCGGCGGGCGCGACGCCGCCGGTCGTGGCGTCCACCGCCGCGGACCTGCAGCCGGTCGACGTCGACGGCGTGGGCGCGGTCCTCTACGGCACGATCGCCTGGGCCGTCGCCCTCGTGGCGTGCCTGCTGCTGCGCGACCGGCTCGCGGCCGACGGCACCGCGTGGTGGACCTGGGTCTGCCTGGCCGGCGCCCTGCTCGGGCTGGCCGGCCTGTGGTTCGTGCGCCGTCGGCGCGACGCCTACGCCGCCAAGGCCGGCTGACCCGGACGCCGCACGCGCACCGACCCGGCGCGATCGGCGGTGACGACGGCCCCGACCGTCAGAGGGTCTCGTCGGGCTCGATGTCGTCGACGTCGTCGAGCGCGAGCGCGATCTGGTCGGGCGAGACGTCGGTCTCGTCCTCGTCCTCGTCCTCGTCGTCCTCGTCCTCGTCGTCCTCGTCGGTCTCGCCGTCGTCCTCGTCGTCGTCGGTCTCGTCGTCGTCCTCGTCCTCGAGGTCCTCGTCGTACTCGTCGTCCTCGGTCTCGTCCTCGAGGTAGACCTCGTCCTCGTCGGCCGGCAGCCCGACCACCTCGAGGGTCTCGTCGGACTCGACCAGATCGCGGTCGAGCGCCCACAGCTCGACGTCCTCGTCGATCGACGGGACGTCGGGCTCGGCCACCACGACGATCTCGCTGTCCTCGGCCATGAGCTCGGCGACCGCCGCGGGCAGCTCGACGGGCTCCGCGCCCTCGGGGGCGCCGAGGTCGAGCCGGTCGATCCCGAGCTCGTCGATGGCCATCTCGGTGACGGGTACGCCGGTGCCCTCGATCTCCCGGACGCTGGAGTGCGCACCGCAGCCGTAGCCGAGCGCCACGACCTGGCCGTCCGCGCCGAACTCGTTGGCGCACACGCCGAACACCTGGCCGAGCAGGCCGCCGATGGGCAGCAGGAAGCCGCACCCGCGGCACTGGCCCGGAGCGGCCTTGGCCATGGGCGACTCGGGGCCGTGGTCGCCGTCGTACCAGCGGTCGGCGGCGACGCCCCGGCCGTACGGCGAGAGCACGGTCTCGCGGCCGAGCCCGAGCTCCCACTGCTCGGGACGCAGCGGCGCCGCCGTGCTCGCGGTCTCGTCGGCCTCCTCGAGGGCGTCGGCACCGCCGTAGCCGGGCTCGAGCCGCGGGTCGTCGGGCGC
>JAJXTD010000224.1 GCA_021784035.1 Actinomycetes bacterium
ATTACCCGGGAGGAGCGGGGGCGCGGTCGCCGGGTGATACTGCGGGCCATGGTCGCCGCACCGGTCCGTCGCGCCGCCGTCGCGGCAGTGGCGGCGGCGGGGCTGCTCGCCGGCTGCGCGAGCGCACCGACGTCACCGGCCCTGCAGACGCCGATCCCGCTCGCCTCCTCGTGGCAGGCGGGCCTGTTCGTCGCCGGTCACGGCCCGGTCGGGCTCGCCCCGTCGGCGCCGGCCACGGACACCACGCCGGCGGATCCGGCGCAGCAGCAGCTCGCGACCGTCGGCCTCCTCCCGAGCGACGTGGGCGACGGGGCGACGGTCGCGCTCGCCGCCGACGGCACGTCGCTCGACCAGAAGTCGCTCAACTACTGCCAGGCGTCCTTCCCGAGCGAGGCGGCGCGGGAGGCGCGGCGCAAGGTGGAGCTGCTCGACGCCGCCGGGGCGCGGGCCGGCGTCTCGACCGAGGCGGTCCTCTACCGCACCGCGGCGGACGCGGGCGCCGCCCTCGAGGAGCTCAGGGCCGCCGTCGCGACGTGCCCGTCGCCGCGCACGATCACGTTCTCCGGCCACGACCTCGTCCTCACCGGCATCGGCAGCGAGGACGTCCAGACCGCCGGTCTCACCGACCCGCGGCACCGGGTGCTCGTCTCCACCGTCGTGCGCGACACCACCGCCGCCGTCACCTACCAGGTGCGCGGCGTCTACCAGGTGCGCGGCCGCGTTCTCGTGATCACGGTGCTGTCCAGCGGCGGTGCGGACATCACCACGCTCGAGCTCGAGACCCTGCACTCGCTGTCCCGCAGCGTGGCCGAGCGGCTCGCCCGCCTCGATCCCGGGTTCGCCCTGTCGTCCTGACACCGATCGGCGCGCGCTCACCCAGAGTGACCAGTCCGCTCACTCGTCCGGCCCAACCTGGGCGGGCGCCGCTGCCACGCTGCGTGGCTGTTGCGAGAATCGCTCCGTGCGCCAGGCGGATCCGGGCAGGATCAGCACCGTGGCGGCCGAGTACGCCGCCCACGGTGGGATCGACGACGCCCTCGTGCGGGCCGCGAGCGACGCCTCGGTCGGGCTGGTGCAGGTGCTCGCGGACGGCGGCGTCTGGTGGTCCGACGAGGCCTACCGGCTGCACGGCCGCCCGCGGTGGCGGCGCGTGCGCGCCCTCAGCGACCTGGCGTGGGGGCTGTCGCCGCGCGTGGCGGACCAGGTCCGCGCGGCGTACGCCGTGGCGCTGACCGATCCGGACGTCGAGCTGCGCTACACCGCGACGCCGGAGCCGGGCCCGGCCCGCGAGCTCGTCCTGCGCGCCCTGGACCTCGGCGTGCTCGTCGTGCACGCGGCGGCGGGGTCCGAGCCGGCCGACGTCATCGACCTCCGCGACGCCGCATCCGGCCTGGACGCGTCCGCACCCGGAACGGTCGCCCCACCGGCCGAGCCGGTCGGGGCCTACGCCGAGCCCGTCGAGCCTCTCGCGCCCGCCGGGGACGGCGCGGTCGAGGAGGGCACGGCGGAGCCGCCGGCCCCGGGGGACGAGCAGCAGCTCGCGTCGGCCGTGCTCAAGGCCACGCCGGACCTCGTGCTCCTCTACGACCTGCGCACCCGGCGCGTCGTGACGATGGCCGGCAACGACGACCAGATCGCCGGGATCGTCGCGCACTTGCGCAGCGGCGCCGGGCTGCGCGACGACGTCCACCCCGAGGACTACCCGGCCCTCGTCGCGTGGACCGCGGACCTGCCCGAGCTCGAGCCGGGCGAGGTGCGCCACATCGACGTGCGGTTCCGCATCGGCGGTGCCTGGCGGTGGCGCGAGATCCGGGCCTCGGAGTTCCGCCGCGGCCCCGAGGGCACCGACGAGGTCGTCGTCGTCGCGCGCGACGTGCACGAGCGCGTGGAGGCCGGCCGGCGGATCGCCGAGAGCGAGCGCGCCTTCCGCGAGGTCTTCGACGCGAGCCCCGTCGGCCTCGCGGTCCTCGACGCCCACGGGCGCTTCACGGACGTCAACGACGCGTTCTGCCTGCTCGCCGGCCGCACCCGCGAGGCGGTCCTGGCCACCGTCTACGAGGCGCTGCTGCACCCGGAGGACCGTGCCGCCGCGGTCATCTCGCGCGCCCGCGCGCAGCACGAGGGCACGCCGCAGACGGCTGCGGAGCGGCGCCTGACCCGCGCCGACGGCTCGATGATCTGGGTGCGCGTGCGCACGTCGGAGATCGCCTACGCCGGCGACGTACGGACCCTCGTGTCGATCGAGGACGTCACGTCGGTGAAGGCCACCGAGGACCAGCTGCGCCATGACGCGCTGCACGACGAGCTCACCGGCCTGCCCAACCGCCGCCTGCTCGTCGACCGGCTCGAGCGCGCGATCACCCGGTCGAGGCGCTCCGGCACCCGGCTCGCCGTCTACTTCATCGACCTCGACGAGCTCAAGCGGGTCAACGACACGCACCCCTGGCAGCACCGCGCTGGGGACGTGCTCCTCACGTCCGTCGCCACGGCCGTGCGCGACACGCTGCGCGAGGCCGACACACTCGGCCGGCTCGGTGGCGACGAGTTCGTGGCGGTCTGCGAGGACGTCGGCGACGACTCCACGATCGCCGACCTCGCCGACCGCATCCTGCGCGCGGTGTGCCGTCCGCTCACGATCGGCGAGGAGACCGTGCTCGTGGGGGCCAGCGTCGGTGTCGCCGTCACCGACGACGACACCGAGAGCGCCGAGCACCTGCTGAGCCGTGCCGACGCCGCCATGTTCGCGGCCAAGGCGGCCGGCGGCTCGCGCGCCGTACGGTCCGAGACGGTCGCGGACGACGCGGGCCTCGACCTGGTCGGTGCCCTGGCGCGCCGCGAGCTGCGGCTGCACTACCAGCCCGTCGTGTCGCTCCTGAGCGGCGTGGTCCTCGGCGTCACGACGGTGGTGAAGTGGCGGCACCCGGAGCGGGGCATGCTGCCCGCCACCGAGGTGCGCACGGCGATCAGTGCCGGTGCGGCGTCGCTGCCCGTCGTCCGCTGGGCGATCGAGCGGGCGATCTCCGACGTACGGACCGTCGCGCCCTCGCGGGTCGAGTACGTCTCGGTGTGGCTGCCGGTACCGGGCCGCGCCGCGCTCGCGGCCAGCACGCGCACCGCCGTCGCGAACGCGATCGCGGGCCCGGACGGCACGCTGACCGCCGACTCCGCGCCCTCGCTCGTCCTCGACGTGCACGAGCAGGACATCGCCTCGCTCACCAAGCGCCGGGCGCTGCACCGTCATCTCGACGAGCTGCTCGCGGAGGGTCCGCTCGCCCTCGGCGTCGAGCGGTTCACGGCCGACGCCGTGCCCGTCGGCATGCTCCAGCTGCTCTCCGCGGCGTCGGTCTCGATCGACCCCGAGCTGCTGGCGGCGGCCGGCGACAACGAGTCGACCGCGGACCTCGTGCGCGCGCTCGTGTCGGCCGCAGGCGCGCTCGGCGTCATCACGATCGCGATGGACGTCGAGTCGCACGAGCAGCTCGACGTGGCGCGCGGGCTCGGCATCCAGGCGGCGTACGGCGACCTCATCGGGCCGCCCGCCCCGCTCGACACCTACTCCGACCTGCTGCACGGCGGACGCATGACGCTGCCGGAGCCCCGCTCCGCCGCGGCCCCGGACGCGCCGCCGTCGCCCCGCACGCCGGCACGCGACGTGGTCGCCGGGCCGTCGGACACCGAGGAGGCGCTCTGGTCGCAGCTCACCGCGCCGTCGCCGGCCGACGCGCCGACCCCGCGGTTGCTGCCCGCCGAGACACCCGGGCCCGCGCCGCGCCTCCTCCCGCCCGAGGAGTCACCGAGCCCCGTCGTACGCCGACCGGTCCTCGGCGATGCGTCGGACCTCGGCCGGCCGGGCGCGGGAGCGGACCTCGACGCGGGCGTCGGCCCGGACGCGGGTGCGGACCAGGGCCGCAACGCGGGTGCAGGTGCGAGCCCCGGACCCGGTGCGGACGCGGGCGCGGCCGTCGGGACCACGGGCGCAGCGACTCGGCAGGAGCCGCCCGCCTCCGGTGGTCAGCCGGACGCCTCGGGTGGTCAGCCGCCCGCGCGACTGCTGTTCG
>JAJXTD010000225.1 GCA_021784035.1 Actinomycetes bacterium
TGCTGTCGTCGGTCGGGGCGTCGAAGTGGTTCGCCCCGTCCATCCCGTAGCGCACGTCGCGCAGGCCGACCACGCCCGCCATGTCCTGCAGCTCGCAGTCGCCGTTGGCCGGGCAGGTGAGACAGTCGAGCGGGTGGTCGGAGATGTAGAGCTCCATCACGCCGCGGCGCAGCTTCTCCAGCCGCGGCGTCTGCGTCGACACCGTCATGCCGGGTGTGCACGGGGTGGTGCAGGACGCCGGCGTACCGGGGCGGCCGTCGACCTCGACGAGGCACAGGCGGCAGGAGCCGAACGGCTCGAGGGAGTCGGTGGCGCACAGGCGCGGGATGTCGACGCCGGCGGTCGCTGCCGCCCGCATGATCGACGTCCCCGGCGCGACGTTGACCGGCATGCCGTCGACGACGACGTTCACCGACGCGACGCCCGGCACGGCCGGCGTCCCGAGGTCGACGGTGGTGAGCTTGCTCATCGTCCCTCCCCCACCCGCTCGGGCTCGAGCCCGAGATCCTGCGGGAAGTGCCGCAGCACGCTGCGCACGGGCATGGGCGTGAGGCCGCCCATCGCGCACAGCGACCCGTCCGTCATCAGCTCGCACAGGTCCTCGAGCAGGGCGACCTCCGCGGCGCGCCGCTCCGGCGGGCCCACCAGGATCCGGTCGATCACCTCGACGCCGCGGACGGCGCCGACCCGGCACGGCGTGCACTTGCCGCAGGACTCCTCGGCGCAGAACTCCATCGCGAAGCGCGCCTGCCGCCCCATGTCCACCGAGTCGTCGAACACGACCACGCCGCCGTGGCCGACCATCGCGCCGGCTTCGGCGAACTCCTCGTAGTCCATCGGGATGGCGAGGCCGTCCGCGGGGAGGTACGCGCCGAGCGGACCGCCGACCTGCACCGCGCGGACCGGACGGCCGGACGCCGTGCCGCCGCCGTAGCCCTCGACGAGGTCGCCGAGCGTGAGCCCGAACGCGGTCTCGACGATGCCGCCGCGCGCCACGTTGCCGGCGAGCTGGAAGACCTGCGTGCCGCGGGACCGCCCGACCCCGAGGTCGCGGTACGCCGCGGCGCCCTGGGCGAGCACCGCCGGGACGGTCGCGAGCGACAGCACGTTGTTGATGACCGTCGGCCGGCCGAACAGGCCCTGCACCGCGGGCAGCGGCGGCTTGGGCCGCACCATCCCGCGCTTGCCCTCGATGCTGTCCAGCATCGCGGTCTCCTCGCCGCAGATGTAGGCGCCCGCGCCGACCCGGACCTCGACGTCGAACGCCGTCCCGCTGCCGAGGACGTCCGGGCCGAGCCAGCCGCGCTCGCGTGCCGTCGCGATCGCGCGGCGCATCGAGGCGACCGCATCGGGGTACTCGGAGCGGATGTAGACGAAGCCCTCCGTGGCGCCCACGGCGTACGCCGCGATCGCCATGCCCTCGATGAGGGTGAACGGGTCGCCCTCCATGAGCATGCGGTCGGCGAACGTGCCGCTGTCGCCCTCGTCGGCGTTGCAGCACACGAACTTCACCGACGATGTCGCCTCGGCGACGGTCCGCCACTTGACGCCCGTGGGAAACCCGGCGCCGCCCCGGCCGCGCAGACCCGACTCGGTGACCACCTCGACGACCTGGGCCGGCGTCATCGCGAGCGCGGCGCGCAGTCCCGCGAGCCCGCCGTGCGCCTCGTAGTCCTCCGGCGACGCGGGGTCGACGATCCCGACCCGCGCGAACGTGATCCGCTGCTGGCGGGCGAGCCAGTCGACCTCGTCGGTGACCCCGAGGGCCAGCGCGTGCGGTCCCCCGTCGAGCATCCCGGCGTCGATCAGCGCGGCGACGTCGCCCGCGTGCACCGGGCCGTAGCCGACCCGGCCCGCCGGGGTGACGACCTCCACGAGCGGCTCGAGCCAGTACATGCCGCGCGACCCGTTGCGCACGACGGAGACGTCGAGGCCGCGGGTCGAGGCCTCCGCGGCGAGCGCGACGGCGACCTCGTCGGCGCCGACCGCGCGCGCACCGGAGTCGCCCGGGACGTACACCGTGACGGTCATGCGTCGACCACCTCGTCGAACCGGGCGACGTCGACCCGGCCGATCGCACGGCCGTCGACCATCACCGCCGGCGACAGCGCGCACATGCCGAGACAGAACACCTGGTCGAGGGTCGTGCCGCCGTCAGGCGTCGTCCCGCCGAACCGCACGCCGAGCCGCGCCTGCGCGTGCTCGGCCAGCTCGTGACCGCCCCGGGACTGGCACGCCTCGCCGCGGCACACCGCGACCGTCCGCGCGCCCGGTGGCGTGGTCCGGAAGTCCTTGTAGAACGTGACGACGCCGTGGACGTCGGCCCGGGACAGGTTGAGCTCCTTCGCGACCAGCGGCACCGCCGCGGGGTCGACGTAGCCGAACTCCTCCTGGAGCGCGTGGAGCACCGGCAGGAGCGGGCCACGGACGCCGGCGTGCTCGGCGATGACGCGCGTCCCTGCCTCGACCGACCACTCTGTCGTCGTCATCGCTGCTTCCCGCTTCTCGTCCGGCCGCGGCTACGCCGCCCGGCCATCCTCCGGCGGTTCGTCCCTGCGATCAAGCACTGCCTACACCCCGGTCCGGCGTCCTCGCGAGCCGGAGGGCCGTGAGCGGGATCGCGAGCACGGGGAGGAGCGCGACCGCGCAGAGGACGCCGTACGACGAGGCCACGACGATGACGCCGGCGAGGGCGCCGCCGACCGCGGCCGAGAGGTTCATGACGAGGTCGGACAGGCCCTGCACGGCGGGTCGCTCGTTCTCGCCGATGTCGTCGGTGAGCAGGGTCGACCCGGCGATGAGGGTGCAGGACCAGCCGAGGCCGAGCAGGAAGAGGCCGAGCCCGAGGACCGGCACGGAGTCGGCCGGGGCCAGACCGCAGACGACCGCCGCCAGCGCCAGGACGGCCGCGCCCACGAGGATCATCGGCACGCGGCCGATCCGGTCGACGAACCAGCCGACGACCGGCGCGAGCGCGTACATGCCGAGGACGTGCACGCTGATCACCAGGCCGATGAGCTGCAGCGAGACGTCCACGTGCGCCATGTGCACCGGCGTCATCACCATCACCATGACCATCACCACGTGCCCGAGCGCGACCGCGACCACGCCGAGCATCGCGCGCCGGTGCCGGCGCAGGTGCTCGATCCCGTCGCGCAGGCGGGGACGGTCGACCGCGACGCCGGCGTTCGCGTCCTGCGCCACCGAACGCGCCAGCAGGTAGGGATCGGGCCGCAGGAACACGAGCAGCACGACGGCCGCGACGGCGAGCATCACGACGGCCAGCAGGTAGGGCCCGGTCAGCTCGGGCAGCCCCAGCGACACCGCCATGGTGCCGGCGAGGCCGAGGAGGTTCGGCCCGAGCACGGCGCCGATCGTGCCCGCCCACACCACGAACGACAGGGCGCGGGCGCGGTGCGACGGCCCGGCGAGGTCGGTCGCGGCGTAGCGCGCCTGATAGCCCGACGCGGACGCGACACCGACGAGCAGGCACCCCAGGAGCACCAGCGCGAGCGACCGGGTCACGCCGGCGACGACCACGACCACGGCGCCGACCGCGCCGACGCTGTAACCGACGGACAGGGCCGCACGCCGTCCACGGGTCAGTGCGATGCGCGCGAGCGGCAGCGCCAGGACCGCGGCACCGAGGACGCCCATCGTCTGCGCCAGACCGGCCACGCCCTCGCCGCCGAACGACGCGCCCAGGAGCGCGCCGGCCGGCACGGCGCCTGCGGTGGCGATCCCCCCGAGCACCGCAGCGGTCGACAGGGTACCGAGCGAGCGCCTCTGGACCGCGGGCACGTCGATGCCCGCGGCCTGCGCCGATCCCGCCTCCGTCACCACGGCCGTGACGCTAGTCGTCCTGCGTGGGCCGAGGTGCGCCGGACCGAGCGATGGCCGTTGGGGGACGGATGTAGACGCCGCGGAAGGCGAGGATTGGATTGCCTGATATGCCCTGTATCACAAGGACATTTGCATGTTCACGACTTGACACGACTAGCACACACGTACCAGAATGGACCCATGCGCAGCGACTCGAATCCGAGCCTCGAGC
>JAJXTD010000226.1 GCA_021784035.1 Actinomycetes bacterium
CCGGTGCTGTTCGGGTCGTCGGCCGTGCAGGTCTGCGGGTAGTTGTTCCAGCCGGCGATGTCCCAGTAGCTCGAGTGGTTCGGGCCCGGGTTGCCGGTGTTCGCGTAGAACTGCGCGTTGCCGGTCGTGCCCGCCCAGGCCAGCTCGCTCGGCCCGTCCTGGGTGCCCAGGCACGGGTTCGGCAGGTAGACGCGGCCGCCGTTGACCCCGACGATGCCGAACGCCGCGCCCTTCGGGAACTGGCCGTTGCACTGCGGGTAGCTGATGTCGTAGCCCGGGCTGGTCGCGCTCGGGCCGCCGCCCCCGCCGCCGTGGCCGTGCCCGCCCGCGTACGCCGGAGCCACTCCGGTCGACAGCGCGAACACGGCTGCCAGGGCAGCCGCAGCCGCCGCGCGCAGGAACCTGGACCTGGACATGCTCGACCTTCACCCCGGGGAACGACCCACCTTCCCCTCCAGTGTCCCGTCGCCACGTGGACGGGCACAACAACGGCACGGCCGGCAATGCCAAGTCATGGCAAAGATCCGTCCGGTGAGCGTGGTCCGAGCCGGAGCGCGGCGTGGTGAGCGCGTTCCCGCCATCACGACTGTTCCGGCGTAGCGTTCGATGGCTCTGGCGGTCCGGCCGCGCGGCTGGTCCGGCGCGCCTCGTCTCGCGACGTGATGGCGGCAGCGCGTCGTATACCGCGCGCTCGCACTCACACGACGCCTCCGGCGTACCGACGAGGCCTGTCGATCACAGGTCGGAGGCCGACCATGCTGGTCGGCCTCCGCGTTGCTCGCGCCGCGCCTACGAGATGGTGGCGAGGGCGGAGCCGAATCGAGCCATGTAGTCCATCGCTGCTTCTCCGGCGTAGAAGAAGTCGATGCTGAACCCCTCGAGCAGGAGCTCACCCTTCATCGTGAGCAGTCGTGCCTCGTCCGCGTCGTGGATCTGCAGCACCACATCGCGGTCGCCCTTGACTATCCACATCGACGCTCCGCGGTCGGAGAAGAACATCTCCGGCTCCGAGCACTTCCCGTCGGCGGCCTGCTTCCCCCAGAAGGCGGCCACCTCGGCCGCGTACTCGAGGGCCTTCGCTTCACGTCCCGGGACAGGGTGCGTCCAGGTGACCACCATCGCTGCCTGCATCCCGGTTCACCTCCCTGACTCCTTCGTCCCACCCGCCGCGGATGACCAACGGCCGCGTGTCTGCCGATGCGGCGCTCACGCCGGCGCGCCCGACCTCCTTCCTGGAAGCCCGGCGTCGGACGCATCGAGCACGGGGCGGGTGTGAATCGGCCGATGCGCCAGGAACACCTCGTCGAGGTGCGCGGGCTGCCGTCTGGGATGGGATCGAGCATCCCACCGGCCACGGGTCGAAGGAACTCGTCGAGACGACCCGCCCGCATTCCGGCGAGGGCGCGCTCCGGATGCCGGACGCCGGTCCCGCACCGGTCCCGCACCGGTCCGGTGTACGTCGTTGACCTTGATCGGGTACGGCACTCGCCGTACCGGCTAGGGGACGTTGATCTGGCAGTCGAGGGTGACCGTCGCGCCCGCGACGATGGTGAACCGGGTGCTCGGCGAACAGCCCAGCACGTAGTGGCCGGGAGCCAGCGCGATCCGGAACCTGCCCGCCTCGTCGCTGATGCCTGAGGCCACGGTCGTGGTTCCGGACAGCACCGGCACGACGTAGCCCGGAACGGCCTGGCCGTTCATGGCGGACTTCTTCGTGGCCGGGTTGACCGGGCCTCCCCACAGCCGCGTCGTGCCGGCGATGGCACCCGTGGGCGCAACGGGCGGTGACGACGAGGGCGCTGTGGCACCCGCGCCGGCCGACGGCGCTGTGGCACCCGTGCTGGGTGGGCCCGAGCACGCGGTCAGCGACGACACCAGCACGAGCGCAGCGAACAGAGCCCCGCGAGTCATGCTCGTGGGACGCGCTCCGCCCCGACCCGGTTCCGCTCGTGATTCAGTCAGTTGCGCGGGCCAGTCCCAGGTGCGAACGCGGTCACCGTGATCCCGTACGGCTGGCCCTTGCGGCCGGTGGCGCCGAGCGCGACGGGTACGTGGAGGCTCCTCCCCACGCTCGTGTGGGCGTCCGTGGCGACGGCAACCTCCGTGAACGTGAGCAGCGGCCCCTCGTAGCCCATGCCGGTACCAGCCGCGAACCAGGCATGTCCGCGGGGAGCGACGGAGAACAGGGTCGGTGTCGGGTCCATCACCTCGTAGATGCCCGCGTCCAGCACGTCGACGGGGTAGCGGCCCTGTCGTGTCCAGGCGGCGGTGATCGTGGGGTAGCCGTGAAGGGTGCAGGCTCGCCCGCTCGTGTTGGTCACGGTGACGATCGACCACGGCTGGTTCATCACGGAACCGCCGCCGGTCTCCTTCGCCGAGAGGTCCTCAGGCGAGCACCTGGGCTCGCCGGCCGGAATGACCGAGGTCGTCCGGGACGTCGAGGGTGACGCGACGGGCGTGCTGGTTGCTGTGGTCGGCGGCGGGCTGGAGACGTCACCTGGGCTGGGCGTGATGGAGGTCGTCGACGACGGGGCCGTGACGGCCGCCGGTTGCGTCGCAGGACTCTGGCCGCACCCGGTGAGCGTCGCGATGGACAACGACGCTGACACGCACCCGAGCACCCAGCGTCGCGACCTGTTCCTCATCGTGCCCCCTCTCTCTCGCGCCCTGGCGGGCTCTCTCTCGCGCCCTGGCGGGCTGGAGGATCGGAGGGGAACCAGCGGAGTCATTCTCTCGCGTCGGGCTGTCGTTCACTGGTCATCGCGCGCGTGTCCTTCCGTGCCGGGAGATGAAGTCGACAAGCATCGGATTCACCACCTCGGGGATGCGGCACTGCGGCTCGTGCCCGCTGCCCGGCATCACCACCAGCTGCGCGCCGCTGAGGCGTGCGAGCTCCGTGCCGCGTGCCAGCGGTGTGATGGCATCTTCGTCGCCGTGGATGACCAGAGAGGCGCAGGAGACGGCTCGTGCACAGCGGGCCGCGTCGTCCGGGGTCAGGTTGTTCTCCGGCGTGCCCGCAGTAGCGAGCAGGACCTCGGGAGTGGTCTGACGACCCATCTCGACGAAGTGCGAGATGTGCGACTCGGAGTCGGGTTCGGTGAAGCACTGGCCGAAGAAGAACCCGAGGAAGTCGTCGTAGTGCTCCAGCCAGTAGTGCCGGTTCCAGCGTTCCCACCCGACATGGCTGTCCAGCCGCTGCTCGAACGTCGCGGCGCCCGCGGCTCGCTCCGGATGCGCTGGAGCGAGGGGGACGTTGGCCGCGATGAAGATGGCTGCGTCCACGCGCGCGGGATGCAGCGCGGCCAGTGCCAGCGCCCAGGCACCGCCCCGCGAGACCCCCACCACAGCTGCGCCGGCGGCACCAGCTGCGTCGAGCACAGCAACCGCATCTCGGACCACCGGCAGGTCCCCGTATGCGGTCGGATCCACCGGCCGGTCCGACCCGCCGTTACCGAGGCCGTCGAACGTGATGACACGGAACCGCTGCGCGAGCTCAGGGACCTGCGCACGCCAGAAATCGGTATGCACGATCGACCAGGTAGGAAGCAGCAGGACCGACTGCCCGGACGAACCGAACGTCTCCCACCGCACCCGATACCCGTCTCGCATGACCGTGCCCTGCGATGACGGTGTCATCCCCACCAGCATGCCCGCCCACCTTCCAGCGGTGACCCCCGGTCAAGGTAGACCGCCGGCGTGGGCGAATGCCGAACCTTCCGCAGAACCGGGCGAGGTGAGCCCCGAACGTCGCAGCGGCACGCCAGCCGGCTGACGTGGTGCTCCGAACGTCGCAGCTGCACGCCAGCCGGCTGACGTGGTCCCAAGGCGGCCCGCTTGCCGGCTGGCCTCTACCCGCAGCTTGAGAAGCTGCATCCGCTTCCTTATGTCCGACATGCCCACGAGTCCGACATGCCCACGAGTGGGAACAGGGGCTAGAACGGTGGCGGGTCAAGTGGTGGTGGCGCGGGCTCAGCCGGCGGCGGGTCGGGGTCGTCGAGGACCGGGCGCGGCGGGACGTGGATGGTCTGGCCCCACG
>JAJXTD010000227.1 GCA_021784035.1 Actinomycetes bacterium
TCCGGGCCGCGTCCGTCGCCGGCCGCCCTGGCCGGGCTCACCCGGCCCGCCCCGCCGCGTGCCGTCGCCACCGGCTCGAGCGCTCCGGCGGCACCGCCGGCCGCAGCCGCGTCGCCCGTGGTGGACGCCGACGCCCCGCCGCGCCCGACCGACTCGCACACCCACGGTCGGGTCGCCGACGACGGCACCGTCCATGTCCGGCTGTCCGACGGCACCGAGCAGCCGGTGGGACTGTGGGCCGCGGGGACCCCGGACGAGGGGCTGGCGTTCTTCGTCCGCAAGTACGACGACCTGTCCGTCGAGGTCGACCTCGCCACCCGTCGTGTCAGCGAGGGCAAGGCCTCCCCCGAGCAGGCCGCGGCCGTCGTGAAGCGGGCTCGCGAGTCGCTCGCGTCGCCGTCGATGGTGGGCGACCTCGCGTCGCTCACCGCACGCGTCGACGCCCTCGACGCCCTCGTCACCGAGAAGAAGGCCGCCGCCGCGGAGGCCCGCGCCGCCGCCAAGGCCGCCGCACTGGCCGCCCGCGAGGCGATCGTGGCGGAGGCCGAGGCTCTCGCCGAGTCGACCCAGTGGAAGGCCACCGGCGAGCGGTTCAAGACGCTGCTCGACGACTGGAAGGCCGCCCCGCGCGCCGACCGGGCGTCCGAGCAGATGCTCTGGAAGCGGTTCAGCCACGCCCGCTCGCAGTTCGACAAGCACCGCCGGCAGTACTTCGCCCGGCTCGACAGCGAGCGCGGCGAGGCCAAGCAGGTCAAGGAGTCGCTCGTCGCGGAGGCGGAGAGCCTCGCGACGTCGACCGACTGGGGAGCCACGGCCGCTGCCTACCGTGACCTCATGTCGCGGTGGAAGGCGTCCGGCCGGGCGGGGAAGGCCGACGAGGAGTCCCTGTGGACGCGCTTCCGGGCCGCCCAGGACGCGTTCTTCGCCGCGCGCAACGCCGCCCTCGGTCAGCGCGACGCCGGGTTCGCCGAGAACCTCGCCGCCAAGGAGGCGCTGCTCGCCGAGGCCGAGGCGATCGACACCTCGGACCTGCGCGTCGCCAAGGTGGCGCTCCGCTCGATCCAGGAGCGCTGGGAGAAGATCGGCCACGTCCCGCGCGGGGACAAGGAGCGCATCGAGGGACGGCTGCGCAAGGTCGAGGACGCCGTACGGCGCGGCGAGCAGGACCAGTGGCGCCGGTCGAACCCGGAGTCACGGGCCCGCGCGAGTGCCACGGTCGAGCAGTTCCGCGGCTCGCTGGAGAAGCTCGAGCGGCAGCACGCGGCCGCGGTGGCCGCGGGCGACACCCGCACGGCCGCCGACACCGAGTCCCGCATCGTGACGACGCGCGCCCTGCTCGACGCCGCCGAGAAGGCGGCCGCCGAGTTCTCTGGCTAGATTCGCCTCCAAGCGATCGCGCCCCGCGCGATCGCGTCGGCGCCCCCGCCGCTCCGGCGGCTGGTCGTCGCCTCCCGGCGACTCCCGCGCACTTCTCGACACCCCCTTCGGGGGTGGTCTCGAAGCGCGGCCGCCTCCGCTTCGGCGTACTGCGGTGCTGCTGCGCCTCCAGGCGATCGCGCCCCGCGCGATCGCGTCCCTCAGGCCGCGAGCTTGGAGGCGGATCAGATGCGATACACGTCGTAGACGCCCTCGACCGTGCGGACGGACTTGAGGACCGAGCCGAGGTGCGTGGCGTCGGCCATCTCGAAGGTGAAGCGCGAGATGGCGATCCGGTCGCGGGTCGTGCTCACCGACGCGGAGAGGATGTTCACGTGCTGGTCGGACAGCGCGCGGGTGACGTCCGAGAGCAGCCGTGAGCGGTCCAGCGCCTCGACCTGGATGTTGACGAGGAACACGCTCGTGGCCTTGGGCGCCCAGGTGACGGGCACGATGCGGTCCGGCTCCTGCTGCAGCGACGCGACGTTGACGCAGTCCAGGCGGTGGACCGAGACGCCGTGCCCGCGCGTGACGAAGCCGAGCACCCGGTCGCCCGGCACCGGCGTGCAGCAGCGGGCCAGCTTGACCCATACGTCGTCGTCGCCGTCCACCACGATGCCCGGATCGCCCTGGGGGCGCGCCTTCCCCGCGGAGACCTTGGTGGGGTTGATGACCTCGGCCAGGTCCTCGGTGGCGCCGTCGGCTCCCCCGTGCGCCTGCATGATGCGCTGCACGATGCTGGCCGCCGAGACCCGGCCCTCGCCGACGGCGACGTACAGCGACGTGACGTCGGGGTAGTGCAGGTCGGCCAGCAACGCCTGCAGCGCACCGCCGGCGAGCAACCGGTGCAGCGGCAGGCCGGCCTTGCGCATCGCGCGGGTGAGCGACTCCTTGCCGGTCTCGACGGCCTCCTCGCGCCGCTCCTTGGAGAACCATGCCTTGATCTTCGAGCGGGCGCGCGGGCTCTTGACGAAGGACAGCCAGTCGCGGTTCGGACCCGCGTTCTCCGCCTTCGACGTGAAGATCTCGACGACGTCGCCGGAGGTCAGCGACGACTCCAGGGGCACGAGCTTGCCGTTCACCCGCGCGCCTACCGTGCGGTGTCCTACCTCGGTGTGGACGGCGTAGGCGAAGTCGACGGGGGTCGCGCCGCCCGGGAGCGCCACGACGTCACCCTTGGGCGTGAAGACGAACACCTCGGTGGAGCCGAGGTCGTAGCGCAGCGCGTCGAGGAAGTCGTCCGGGTCGTCGGTCTCGCGCTGCCACTCCAGCAGCTGGCGGAGCCAGCCCATGTCGTCCGGGCCGGACTTGCCGCCGACGTTGCCCTGCTTGTAGCGCCAGTGCGCGGCGACGCCGTACTCCGCGGCGCGATGCATGTCCATCGTGCGGATCTGCAGCTCGACGGGCTTGCCCGTCGGGCCGATCACCGTCGTGTGCAGCGACTGGTACATGTTGAACTTGGGCATCGCGATGAAGTCCTTGAACCGGCCGGGGACCGGGTTCCACCGCGCGTGGATGACGCCGAGGACGGCGTAGCAGTCGCGCACCGACTCGACGAGGATGCGGATGCCGACGAGGTCGTAGATGTCGGCGAAGTCGCGACCGCGCACGATCATCTTCTGGTAGACGGAGTAGTAGTGCTTCGGGCGCCCGGTGACCGTCGCCTTGATCTTCGCCTCGCGAAGGTCGGCCTCGACGATGTCGCGCACCTCGGTGAGGTAGTGGTCGCGCTCCGGGGCGCGCTGACCGACGAGACGCACGATCTCGTCGTACATCTTCGGGTACAGCGTGGCGAACGAGAGGTCCTCGAGCTCCCACTTCACCGTGTTCATGCCGAGACGGTGCGCGAGCGGCGCGTAGATCTCGAGCGTCTCGCGCGCCTTCTGCTCCTGCTTGTCCGGGGGCATCCAGCGCAGCGTCCGCATGTTGTGCAGCCGGTCGGCGAGCTTGATCACCAGCACCCGGATGTCGCGCGCCATGGCGACGACCATCTTGCGCACGGTCTCGGCGGCCGTGGCCTGGCCGTATTTCACCTTGTCCAGCTTGGTGACGCCGTCGACGAGCGCCGCCACCTCGTCGCCGAAGTCCTCGCGCAGCGCGTCGAGCGAGTACTCGGTGTCCTCCACCGTGTCGTGCAGCAGGGCCGCGGCGAGCGTGGGTGCGGTCATGCCCAGCTCGGCGAGGATCGTGGCCACGGCCAGCGGGTGGGTGATGTACGGGTCGCCCGAGCGGCGCATCTGGTCGCGGTGGAGGTACGCCGCGCGCTCGTAGGCGGCCTCGAGGATCCGGACGTCGGACTTCGGGTGGTACTGGCGCACGGTGCGCAGCAGGGGCTCGAGCTCGGGGTGCATGCTCTGCCGCGCCGAGCCCCGGCGCGGGCTGATCCTTGGCAGCAGCGACCGTCGGCTCGTGGCCTCGAACGCCGGTGAGGGCGCAGGCGTCGACGCGGGGGGCACGGAGGTGCCCGTCCCGGCTACGACGTCGTCGGCCACGCTTCTCCTCGCGGGTGCTGTGGCGTCTCAGTCTACGGTCGATCGGCGCGTGGACCGCGCGCGGGCGTCAGAGCGCACGCAGGGCGGCCACCGGCAGGCCGCGCAGCCGGTCGCGGCCGCCGAGGGC
>JAJXTD010000048.1 GCA_021784035.1 Actinomycetes bacterium
GTCCCGCCGCCGGAGGAGCCGCACGCGGCCGTCACCGCGGCCGCCGCGGCGACGACGCCGCCGGTGACCAGCACCCGGCGACGGCTCGGCCGGCGGTCGGGGGAACCGGGCCCGGAGTCGGCGAGGGCGTGGTCGGCGAGATCGGTCATGGCGTCTCCTCGTGCGGCGGCAGCGGTGGCGGGGTCCCGGCGGGACGCGCCCATCCTGTCCAACGGTCGGCGGTGCCGGACGGTTCACCCCGGAGGGGAGCCGCTGCAGTACCCCGAAGCGGAGGCGGCCGCGGTCCGAGACCGCCCCCGCAGGGGGTGTCGAGGACCGCGCGGGAGTCGCCGTAGGCGACGACCAGCCGCCGAAGCGGCGGGGTCGCCGACGGAGCCGTGCGGAGCACGGCTCCTAATGGAGGCGAAACAACACGTGAACGATCCGGCGCCGCGGTACGTCTTGTGGTCATGGGAGCGCCCGAGCGCGCCGAGGAACGCCTCCGGCGCATCTACGCCGAGCACGGCGCCGCGCTCCTCGCGTTCGCCACGCGGGCCTGCGGCGGCGACCGGCAACGGGCGGAGGACGTCGTGCAGGAGGTGCTCGTGCGCGCCTGGCGTCACCCCGAGGTGTCCGAGGGCGGACCGCAGGGCGAGCGGGCCTGGCTCATCACGGTGGCGCGCAACGTGGCCATCGACGCATTCCGCGCGCAGCGTGCCCGTCCGACGGAGGTCGGCGGGGCGGCGCTGGACGCCGTGGCTGCGCTGCCCGGCGACGACGAGCTCGACCGCGCCGTGGAGGCCTGGACCGTGGCGGCCGCGCTCGACGCCCTGCCGCCGCACCACCGCGACGTCCTCGTCGAGACGTTCTTCCGCGGGCGCTCGGTCGCCGAGGCGGCGCAGGTCCTGGGCATCCCGGCCGGCACGGTGAAGTCCCGGGCCTTCCACGCGCTGCGGTCCCTGCGCCGGATCCTCGTCGAGGGGGGTGCCCGGGCATGACCCCCGCCCCCCTGACCTGCGCGGTCGCCGAGGAGTCCCTCGGCGCGCTCGTGCTCGGTGCCCTCGACCCGGTCGAGCGCGACCAGGTGGAGGCGCACGTGCGCGACTGCCCGGCGTGCTCGGCAGTGCTCGCCGAGCTCGCCCCGCTCCCGGGGCTGCTGCACCGGGTCGACCTCGCGGCCCACACCGCCGCGCCCCCGCCCGACCTGCTCGAGCGGGCGCTCGAGCAGGTCCGGGCGGCCGAGCCCCCGGTGCCGCTGTCCGGCCGCCGGCGCCGGCTGCCCCTGGCTCTGGCCCTCGCGGCCGCCGCCGCGGCGGTGGTCCTCGTCGTGTCGACGGTGCTCTCGTCGGGTCCCGGTGTCGTGGAGGTGTCCGCGACGTCCCCGACGACGTCGGTCGCGGCGCGCATCGTGCTCACGCCGACCGACACAGGGACCCAGCTCGCGCTCACCCTCACCGGCGTCGAGGCCGGGCAGCGCTGCCGGCTCGTCGTCGTGGCCAGGGACGGCTCGCGCGAGGTGGCGGCGACGTGGGTCGCGAACTACGAGGGCGAGGCCGTCGTCACCGGGACGACCGCCGTCACCCGCGCCGACCTGGCCCGGCTGGAGGTGACCACGCCCGAGGGCGGGACCCTCGTGGCGGTCCCGGTGCCCGCGTGACGCGGGTCGCGCGGGTCAGGTCTTGGCGCTGAAGCCGAGCCGGCCGCGCTCGCCGGCCCCGACCTCGACGTAGGCGATCTTGTCGCCCGGGACCACGACGGTGCGGCCCTTGTCGTCGCCGAGGATCAGCGGGGTTCCGTCCTTCACCGCGTCGGACACGAGCGTGACGACCTCGTCGGGGGTCTGTGCGCTCTCGAGCACGACCTCGCGGGCCGCCTGCTGCACACCGATCTTGACCTCCACGCCGGATCCTTCCCTCGGCGCCGTGCGCCGTTCTCTCGTGTACGTCGTCGAGCCGTGTCCCAACCTAACCGTCGAGGGGCGGGCCTGCCGCCCCGGGACGCCGAACTACGCGCACGGCGTACGCGGACGGCCCGGCGTCAGGCGCTCGGTGGGTGGGACAGCGGGATGCGCGAGATGCCGCGCCAGCTCAGCGTGCTCACCAGCCGGGCCGCCGCGTCCTTGGGGATGCTGCTGCCCTCGCGCAGCCAGTGCCGCGCGGCGGTCTGCGCCTGGCCGGTGAGGCCGGCCGCGAGCAGCATGGCCTCGGCGTCGGTGAGTCCGGTGTCCTCCGCGATCACCTTGCTCACGAGGTGGGCGCACGCGTCGTTCGTGCGGTCGACGCGGTTGCGCACGGCGACCTCGTTGGTCAGGTCGGACTCGAAGATGAGCCGGAACGCGCCGCCCGGGTCGTCGACGAAGTCGAAGTACGCCTGCACCGTGGCCTGCACGCGCAGCTTGTTGTCGGCCGTGGAGGCCAGCGCCGCCTCGACCGCCGCGACCAGGGCGTCGGAGGAGGTGTCGAGCAGGGCGAGGTAGAGGTCCAGCTTGCCGGGGAAGTGCTGGTAGAGCACCGGCTTGCTCACGCCGGCGGCGTCGGCGATGTCATCCATCGCCGCGGCGTGGTAGCCCTGCGCCACGAAGACCTCGCGGGCGGCGTCGAGCAGCTGCGCACGCCGCTCGCGGCGCGGCAGGCGCTGGCCACGCGCGGCGGGACGTCCCGCGTCGGACACGACTGACATGGACGGAACCCTACCCGGGGGTAACGCCCCGGGTAGGCCTCTCAGACCTCGGCGTCGCGCTCCTCGTCGAGGGGGACCTCGAGGATCTGGTCGACGGCGTCGGCGGGGTCGCTCTCGAGGGTCAGCTCCACGGGCTCCTCGATGACGTCGAGGCTGTCGATGACGTCGTCGGCGTCCCGGGGATCCGCGACCAGGTCGGGGGAGTCCGCCGGGAGCAGCTCCGCGGGGGAGGGGAGGTCGGCGGACGTCGGCGCGTCGTACGGACTGGTCATGGTGACCTCCGGTTCGTCGGTGTCGGGCCGCTCCCCACGCTACGCCGACCCGCGGGCCGGACACCCACCCGAGCCGCGACGGCGCCCGTGCGACGACCGGCGTCGGGCCGCGATCCGTGCGACCCTCGACGCTGTGAACCGTCGCCCCGCCGCCCGCCGCGCGCTCCGATGACCGCGGAGCGGCTCCCCCGCACGACCGACGACCTGCTGGCGGCGCTCCCGGAGCCCTGGCCGCGCGCGGACCTCGTGGTGCCCAACGGCACGCTGTCGGTCCGGCAGGCCACCCCGCTCGAGCCGGAGACGGCCGAGCCCGCGCTGTTCGTCCACGGCCTCGGCGGCAACGCCACCAACTGGACCGACCTCATGGCGCTGCTGCGCGACCGGCTCGACGGCGTCGCCGTCGACCTGCCCGGGTTCGGCTGGTCCCCGCCGCCGCGCGACGGCGACTACACGCTGCGCCGCTCGGCGGACTCGCTCGCCGACCTCGTCGGGCTGCGCTTCGGGGACCGACCGGTGCACCTGTTCGGCAACTCGATGGGCGGGGCCATCGCGGTCCAGCTCGCCGCGCGGCACCCGCACCTCGTCCGCACCCTCACGCTGGTGAGCCCGGCCCTGCCGAAGGTCGGCGTACGCCGTTCCAACGTGCACCTGCCGGTGATCGCCGCCCCCGGGCTCGGGACGACGCTCATGCGCCGCTACCTCACGCTCGACGCGGACATCCGGGCGCGGGCCACGATCGACGTCTGCTTCGCCGACCCGACCTCCGTGCCCGTCGAGCGGATGAACGAGGCGGTGCAGGAGGTGCGACGGCGCGACACGCTGCCCTACGTCGGCGACGCGTTCGTGCAGTCGCTGCGCGGCCTGCTCTCGACGTACCTCGACCGCAGCGAGGAGCGACCGTGGCGGCTCGCCGAGCGGATCGACTGCCCGACCCTGCTGGTCTACGGCCGGGTCGACAAGCTCGTCGACCCGATCCACGCGCACACCAAGGCGTTCCCCGACGTCCGCGTGCTCGTCCTCCCGCACGCCGGCCACGTGGCGCAGATCGAGCAACCGGTCCTGGTCGCGGACTCGTGGCGCGACCTGCTGCGCGCCGGTGCGACCCGCTGACCGGTCCTCGGGCAGGAATGGTCTAGACCGATCCGGCTGCCAGGCGGGTGCACCACCGCTAACGTTGCCCGCGTGACCGAGCCGGTGTCCCGCGCCCTTCCGTCCCGTGCCCGCGTCGTCGTGATCGGCGGCGGCGTCGGCGGCACGTCCGTGGCCTACCACCTCGCGCTCGCCGGCGAGCGCGACGTGGTCCTCGTCGACCGGAACGAGCTCACCAGCGGGTCGACGTTCCACTCGGCCGGCCTGGTCGGCCAGCTGCGCTCGGACCCCACGCTCACGGCGATGAACCGCTACTCGGTCGAGCTCTACCGCTCGCTGCAGCAGGGCGAGAACCCGCCCGGCTGGGTCGAGTGCGGGAGCATCCGCCTCGCGTCGACGCCGGAGCGCTGGGAGGAGATCCGGCGCCAGGACGGCTGGGCCGCGTCGAGCGGCCTCGAGATGCACCTCGTCTCGGCGGCCGAGGCCCAGGAGCTGTTCCCGCTCATGTCGACCGAGGGGGTCGTCGGCGCGTGCTACCTCCCCACCGACGGGCAGGTGGACCCCTCGCAGCTGACCTACTCGCTCGCGGCCGGCGCCCGCGCGATGGGCGTTCGCATCCATCCGCGCACCCGCGTGCTCGGGATCGACACCGAGGGCGAGGGACTGCGCCGGCACGTGACCCGAGTGCGCACCGACCGGGGCGACGTCGAGTGCGAGCTCGTCGTCGACTGCGGCGGCATGTTCGCCGCGGAGATCGCGCGGCTGGTCGACGTGCGCGTCCCGATCGTGCCGATGTCGCACCAGTACGTCGTCACCGAGGCGATGTTCGAGCACCGGGAGACGTCGCTGCCCTCGCTGCGCGACCCGGACAACCTCGTGTACTACCGGCAGGAGGTCGACGGCCTCGTCATGGGCGGCTACGAGCGCCGGTCCCTGCCGTGGACCGCGTCGGCGTCGTCGTACGACGCGATCCCCGCCGACTTCAACGGCCGCCTGCTCGCGCCCGACCACGACCGCTTCGTCGAGATCAGCGAGAACGCCGCGATCCGCGTGCCGGCGATCGCCGACGTCGGCATCCGCTCGTTCATCAACGGCCCCGAGGGCTTCACGCCCGACAACGAGTTCTGCCTCGGGCCGACCGACGTCGCCGGGTTCTTCGTGGCCGCGGGATTCTGCGCGCACGGCATCGCGGGCGCGGGCGGCATCGGCAAGGTGATGGCCGAGTGGGTCCTCGAGGGCGCCCCGCCGATGGACCTCTGGCACATGGACGTGCGCCGGTTCGGTGGCTCGTACCGGTCGCCGTCGTACACGCTCGCGCGGACCGTGGAGAACTACGAGAGCTACTACGACATCCGCTACCCGGCGCACGAGCGGACGGCCGGACGCCCGCTGCGCACGTCCCCGGCGTACTCCTGGCACGCGGACCACGGCGCCGCGTTCGGCGAGAAGTCCGGCTGGGAGCGGGTCAACCACTACGAGTCGAACGGCAGCCCCGACGACGAGGCGTGGCGCCCCCGAGGCTGGGCCGGACGGCACTGGTCGCCCGCCGTCGTGCCCGAGCACCGTGCGGCGCGGGAGACGGCGGCGCTGTTCGACGAGTCGTCCTTCGCCAAGATCGAGGTGAGCGGCCCGGACGCCGCGCGGCTCGTGCAATGGGTCTGCGACAACGACGTGGCGCGCGGCGCGGGTTCCGTGACGTACACGCAGGCGCTCAACGCGCGCGGCGGGATCGAGTGCGACTTCACGGTGACCCAGCTCGACGCGCAGCTGTTCCTCGTCGTCACGGGGACCGCGTTCGGCAACCACGACGCGTCGTGGCTGCGCACGCAGGCGCGGGCCCTCGACGCCGACGTGCGGATCGCCGACGTCACCGGCGCGTGGGCCTGCTTCGGCCTGTGGGGACCGAACGCGCGCGACATCCTCGCGCCGCTGACCCCGCAGGACCTGGGCAACGACGCGTTCCCGTTCCTCGCGATGCGCGAGACGACGGTCGGCGACGTACCCGTCCGCATGGTTCGCGTCACGTTCGTGGGCGAGCTCGGTTGGGAGATGTACTGCCCGACCGAGTACGGCGCGAACCTGTGGTCGACGCTGTGGGCGGCCGGGTCGGCGCACGGCCTGGTGGCCGGCGGGTATCGCGCGATCGACTCGCTGCGCCTGGAGAAGGGATACCGCGTCTGGGGCGCGGACATCGATCCGGCGCACACGCCGTACGAGGCGGGCCTCGGCTTCTGCGTCCGGCTGGACAAGCCCGGCGGCTTCCTCGGCCGGGACGCCCTCGCCGCGCAACGCGAGACCGGCGTCACGCAGCGCCTGGTGTGCCTCGTCCTGGACGACCGCACGCAGGTGGCGCTGGGCAACGAGCCGGTGCGCCTCGCGAGCGCGCCCGGTGCGGCCGCAGAGACGGAGCCGGGCGCCGTCGTGAGCCGGGTGACGAGCGGCGGTCTCGGCTACACCCTCGGCGTGTCGATCGCCTTCGCCTACCTGCCGGTCGAGCACGCCGCGGAGGGCACCCGCGTCGAGGTCGGCATCTTCGGCGAGTGGGTCGGCGCCACCGTCACGAAGGACCCGCTCTACGACCCCAGGTCCGCCCGCGTCCGCGCCTGACCCGCCGCGCGCGGGGGTCAGCCCGGGTCGGTGAGGGCGCGCAGGGTGACGGGCGCGTCGGGGGTACGCCGGACCAGGAAGTCGACGCGGTCGCTGCGGAACAGGTCGCGGGCGAACTCCACAGCCGTGCCCGACGCGTCCCGCGCCACCCGCTCGACGCGCATGAGCGGGACGCCGGGGGCCACGCCGAGGTGCTCGGCGACGCCGGGTGCCGCGAGCACGGGCGCGAGGCGCTCGACGGCGCTCACCGGCTCGTGCCCGTAGGCGGTGCGGAGCACGGCGTACAGGGATCCGGACAGCCGGTGGTCCAGCAGGCCCGGCACGAGCCGGGCCGGGAACCACGACGTCTCGAGCGCCACGGGCAGCCGGTTCGCCGACCGCACCCGGACGATCTCCACCGCCTGCGCGCGCCGCCCCAGCCCGAGCGCGGCCGCGACGTCGGGGGCGGGGACGCGGCGGCGGGCGGACAGCACGCGGGCGCCGGCGCGACGCCCGGCGCGGTGCAGCTGGTCGGTCAGGCCGGTGAGGTGCGTGAGGTCGACCTCGACGCGGGGCTGGGCGACGAACGCGCCGCCGGCCCGGCCCGGGACTCGGACCAGGTCGCCGGAGGCCTCGAGGTCGGCGAGCGCCTGGCGCAGGGTCATCCGGCTGACGCCGAGCCGCTCGGCGAGGTCGCGCTCGCCGGGGAGGCGGTCGCCGGGGGAGACCTGACCTCGCGCCATGCCCGCACGCAGCCAGCTGGCGATCTGTACGTGGGCCGGCTCGGGCGCCCCCCGGTCGACGACGAGGGGGGAGGTCGGCAGCCAACGGTTCACGGCTACCGCGCCTCCCCCCTCGTCACGGTCGAACGACGACTAGCGCGTCACTGCTGGTCGTGGAGGTGCTGCTGGTGCTCGCCGGTGAGGTACCCCTCGTGGTGGTGCTCCAGCGCGATCTCGTCCGCGGACGACACGCCCTCGGGCAGGTCGATCGTGTGCTTCGGACCGGTGAACCAGTTCTTCGCCGACACCTGCCACCAGATCGTGATCCCGATGAGGACGCCGAAGACGACGATCGGCGTGTAGTTCACCGCGACCCAGGTGAAGGCCTCGTTCCCGGGCGTACCGGCGGGCGACGTCGGGAACAGGAAGTAGATGCTCGTGACGGCGATCTCGATGAGCGCCAGCGGAGCCATCCACTTGTACTTGCTGCCCAGCGTCCACGAGCCCGGCTTGAAGCTGTCGCCAAGGCGCCACCGGTAGTAGATCGGGATGGCGAAGGCGACGTACAGCCCGATGACACCGATCGACACGACCGCGTAGAACGCGACCGGGACGCCGTTCGGGGCCTTGTAGAGCGCCGGCAGGGTGAGGATGACGCCGATGACGGCCGACGCGACGACCGCGTTGACCGGCACCTTCTCCTTGTTGACCCGGGCCCAGAGCGAGCCGCCCGGCACCGCGCCGTCGCGGCTGAACGCGAACATCATCCGCGACGTCGAGGTGAGGCAGGCGGTCGAGCAGTAGATCTGCCCGATCGTCGAGATCACCATGACGGTCTTGAACAGCGGGAGCGAGAGCGAGGACGCGAAGATCGAGATCGCGGTGCCGCCGCCGTACGGGTTGACCGCGGGGTCGAAGGAGTTGATGTAGTCGAGGTTCGTCGCCGCGAACACGAACGACAGCAGGAGGACCCAGCCGCCGATCGCGCTGTAGAAGATCGAGCGCCAGATGCCCTTGGCGGCACCGTCGGCGGCACCCTGCGTCTCCTCGGAGAGGTGGGCGGAGGCGTCGTAGCCGGTGATCGTGTACTGCGTGAGCAGGAAGCCCAGCGGCAGGACGAGGATCCAGAACATCAGGCCGCCCGTGTCGCCGAAGCCGGAGTTGTTGATCCGCTCGGTGAACACGAACGAGACGCTCTGGTGGCTGCTCGGGCCGAAGATCATGATCAGGATCACGATCGCCGAGCCGATGACGTGCCACCAGACAGAGATGTTGTTGATGACGCCGAGGATCGAGGTCTTGAACAGGTTCAGCAGCGTCACGACGACCATGAGGACGACGAACCAGAAGAACTGCTGCTGGATGTAGTCGCCGCCGAGGAACGACCCGGCGTAGCTCTCGTCGAACAGGCTGATCGTCGTGTTGAGGAAGAACGCCGCGCCGTAGACGACGGAGGCGATGATCCCGAGGAGACCGATGAGGTTGAGCCACCCGGTGTAGAAGCCGGCCCGCGGGCCGCCGAGCTTGGAGGCCCACCAGTAGATGCCGGCCGACGTCGGGTAGGCGGAGACGAGCTCCGACATGCAGAAGCCGATGAGCAGGATGAAGGTGGAGAGGATCAGCCAGCCCCACGAGATCGCGATCGGGCCGCCGTTGTTCCAGGCCACGCCGAACGTCGTGAAGCAGCCGGCCAGGATCGAGATGATCGAGAACGAGATCGCGAAGTTCTGGAAGCCGGACCAGCTCCGGTTCAGTTCCTGCTTGTAGCCCAGTTCGGCGAGCTGACGCTCGTCCTCGCTGAGCTTGGAGATGTCGACCACGTGTCCCCTCCTTCGGGAACCCCTCACGGGACGATCACGGCGGCGCCGTGCCGTTGGTTCGAAAGTGTGTCGGCACCGCTCCGGTGCCGGGCCGCGACACGCGCGGACGCACTCGTCCGTAATGCGTACGTAGCGCGGGAGAGACGTCAGTCGGTGCTACGCACCTCCTCCAGCAGCCGGCCGAAGTCGGGGCCGTCGAACTCGGCCACCGCCCGGTCGTACTTCTCCAGGCCCCAGGACCAGAAGTCGAAGTCGAGGTCGCTGGTGCCGTCCTGGATGGAGGCCCAGAGCATCCACCCGTACTTGGACATGAGGCCCCACAGGCGTGCGCGGGCCGTGAGGGCGGTCGACGGGTGGCCGACGTATGCCGCGACGAGACGTTCGAGGTCCTCGGGCGTCCCGGCCGCCTCGCTCCACAGGTTGCCGATCTCGAAGAACGGGTCGTTGTTGCCGGAGTACTCGTAGTCGATGAGCCAGAGCCGGTCGCCCGCGTCGAGGATGTTGGCGGCGAGGAGGTCGTTGTTGCACGGCACGGTGGCCTGCGGACGCACGGCGATCGCGTCGGCGAGGGCCGCCACGTGCGGCGCGAAGTCCAGGTAGCGGTCCGGCAGACGGAAGCCGCGCTCGTGGACGAGGGAGAGATACTGCGGCTGCAGCCGCAGCATGTCGAAGTCGTTGACGAACCGCGGGCCGGCGTGCAACTGGCGGCAGACGCCCGCAACGCGGGGCGCGTTCTCCGGCAGCAGGACGTCGTCGTCCCCCCACGTCGTCGCCTCGATGAAGCGCACGACGAGGACGCTGACCTCGGGGGCGAACGCGATGACGTCGGGCGCCGCGCCGGAGTCGGCTGCGGCCCGCGAGTTCGCGTGCTCGTTCGCCCGGTCGATCGCCAGCAGCGCGCTCTCCGGCGACGACAGCCGAGCGACGTAGACGCCCTCGGGCGTGGTCACCTTGAGGTTGCGGTTCGTGAGCCCGCCGGACAGGTCACTGACGTCGGTCCGGCCGGCCAGCGCGGGGACGGCGTCGATGCGCTCGAGCAGGGACGCGTCGACGGCGTACGACGACACCCGCACCACCTCGACCTCCTGTCGTTGACCCGCTCCCGCCCCCGTCGGACGCCCGCCGGACCGGGACGGAGGCACGGCGGCGACGCCCCGCGGCGCTGCGCGGTGAGCGGAGCGTAGACCCGCAGCCCGGCCCGCCGGGAGGTTTTCGGTCTAGACCGATGCTCTGCGTGTTTTGCTCCCATCCGGGGACGAAACCGGGCAAGGTGTGCCCATCCACGTGAAGGGATGACCCATGTCCGACCACGCCGCTCGCGCTGGCGCCCCCCTCTCCCTCGAGCAGCTCCGGACGGAGGTCGCCGCCGGCCTCATCGACACCGTCATCGTCGGGATCACCGACATGCAGGGGCGGCTGCAGGGCAAGCGGGTGCACGCCCCCTACTTCGTCGAGCATGTGCTGCCGCACGGCACGGAGGGGTGCAACTACCTGCTCGCGGTCGACGTCGACATGAACACCGTCGACGGCTACCGGATGTCGAGCTGGCAGTCGGGATACGGCGACTTCGTCATGGCCCACGACCTGGCGACGCTGCGGCGGGTGCCGTGGCACCCCGGCACGGCGATGGTGCAGGCGGACGTCCACTGGCTCGACGGGCGCGACGTCGTCGCCTCGCCCCGCCAGGTGCTCAAGGCCCAGCTCGCGCGCCTGGCCGACGCGGGCATGGCGGCCTTCGTCGGCACCGAGCTCGAGTTCATCCTGTTCAACAACACCTACGAGGACGCCTGGACGCGGGGCTACCGCGACATGACGCCGTCGAACCTCTACAACGTCGACTACTCCATCATCGGCACCTCGCGCGTCGAACCGCTGCTGCGCCGCATCCGGCTCGAGATGGCGGAGGCCGGCCTGCAGGTGGAGAGCGCCAAGGGCGAGTGCAACTTCGGCCAGCACGAGATCGCCTTCCTCTACGAGGACGCGCTGACCACCTGCGACAACCACGTCGTGTACAAGACGGGGGCGAAGGAGATCGCCGCGCAGGAGGGCTACGCGCTCACCTTCATGGCGAAGTACAACGAGCGGGAGGGCAACTCCTGCCACATCCACCTGTCGTTCCGCGGGACCGACGGGTCGATGGTCATGGCCGACAAGGCCGACGAGGAGCACGGGATGTCCGACGTCGGCCGGCAGTTCATCGCCGGCCAGCTGGCGCACCTGCGCGAGCTGTCGCTGCTCTTCGCGCCCAACATCAACTCCTACAAGCGCTTCGCGCCGGGCTCGTTCGCGCCGACGTCCATCGAGTGGGGCCGGGACAACCGCACGTGCGCGCTCCGTCTCGTCGGCCGCGGCGCCGGGCTGCGGCTGGAGAACCGCGTGCCCGGCGGCGACGTCAACCCCTACCTCGCGGTCGCCGGGATGGTCGCCGCCGGCCTCGCCGGCATCCAGGACGGCCTCGAGCTGCGTCCGGCGTACCCCGGCAACGCGTACGCGTCCGAGGGCGACAAGGTCCCGTGGCGGCTGGCCGACGCCGTCGAGCTGTGGGAGCGGTCGGAGTGGGTGGCCGAGACCTTCGGCGAGGAGGTCCAGGAGCACTACGCGAACATGGGCAGGATCGAGATCGAGGCCTTCGGGCGCACCGTGACGGACTGGGAGCGCTACCGCGGCTTCGAGCGTCTCTAGGCACGACCCACCGGGCGCGCGTGCGGAACGCCCGCCTTGGGATGATCCCCCTGAGCCCCGCCGTTCCCTGGTCGTCCGCTCGGGACGGCCGACGAGGCTCACCAGCACGATCGTGACCACAGCTCGTGATCTTGAGAGGCGTGAGAAGCCGTGACCGCCCTGCACGACGTCGTCAACCCCGCGACCGAGGAGCTCGTCGCCTCGGTCCCGTCGCTCTCCCTCGAGGAGACCGACGCCGCCATCGCCCGGTCCCGCCGGGCGTTCCAGACGTGGCGCCACGTCTCGCCGGGGGACCGCGCGCGCATCCTGCGCCGCTTCTCCGTCCTCGTCGACGAGCACAGCGAGGAGCTGGCGCGGCTCGAGGTCCGCAACTCCGGGCACACGATCGGCAACGCGCGCTGGGAGGCCGGCAACGTCCGTGACGTGCTGGCCTACTACGCCGGCGCGCCCGAGCGGCTGCTCGGCCACCAGATCCCGGTGCCGGGCGGCGTCGACATCACGTTCCACGAGCCGCTCGGCGTCGTCGGCGTCATCGTGCCGTGGAACTTCCCCATGCCGATCGCCGGCTGGGGCTTCGCCCCGGCGCTCGCCGCGGGCAACACCGTCGTGCTCAAGCCGGCCGAGCTCACGCCGCTGACGGCGATGCGCATCGCCGAGCTCGGCCTCGAGGCCGGACTTCCCGAGGACGTGTTCCAGGTGCTCCCCGGCCGCGGCTCGGTCATCGGCGAGCGGTTCGTGACGCACCCCGACGTCGCCAAGGTCGTGTTCACCGGGTCCACCGAGGTCGGCATCCGGGTGGCCGAGGGCTGTGCCCGCCAGGTCAAGCCGGTCACCCTGGAGCTCGGCGGCAAGAGTGCCAACGTCGTGTTCGCCGACGCCGACCTCGCCCGGGCCGCGGCCACCGCGCCGTACGCCGTCTTCGACAACGCCGGCCAGGACTGCTGCGCCCGGTCGCGCATCCTCGTGCAGCGCTCGGCGATGGACGACTTCCTCGCGATGCTCGAGACCGCCGTGCTGGGCCTGCGGGTCGAGGACCCGTCGCTGGACACCGCCGAGATGGGACCGCTCATCAGCGCGGGGCACCGCGAGCGCGTCGCGTCGTACATCACCGACGCCACCAACGTCGTGATCCGCGGGTCCGTGCCGGACGGCCCGGGGTTCTGGTACCCCGCCACGGTCGTCGTGCCGTCGGCGGAGGACGACCCGCTCATGCGCGAGGAGGTCTTCGGACCGGTCGTCGCGGTGATGCCGTTCGACGACGAGGCCGACGCCATCCGGCTGGCCAACGACACCGACTTCGGGCTCTCCGGCTCGATCTGGACGTCGGACGTGGGTCGGGCGTTCCGCGTGAGCCGCGGCATCGAGAGCGGCAACCTGTCGGTCAACTCGCACTCCTCGGTGCGCTACTGGACGCCGTTCGGCGGGTTCAAGAAGTCCGGTCTCGGACGCGAGCTCGGACCGGACGCGCTCCACGCGTTCACCGAGGTCAAGAACGTGTTCATCTCAACGGAAGGCTGAGCCATCGTGGACAGGTACACCGGTCGCACCGTCGTCATCACCGGCGGGGGCAGCGGCATCGGCAAGGCGACGGCCCAGCGGGTGGCGTCCGAGGGGGCGCAGGTCGTCGTCGTCGACATGAACCTCGACTCCGCGGGCGCGGTGGCCGAGGAGGTCGGCGGCATCGCCGTGCAGGCCGACGTCACCGACGCGGCCGACGTCGCGCGCATGTTCAGGACGGCGCACGACACCTACGGCTCGATCGACGTCTCGTTCCACAACGCCGGCATCTCGCCGCCCGACGACGACTCGATCCTCGTCACCGGCATCGAGGCGTGGGACCGCGTGCAGAAGGTCAACCTCACGTCGGTGTACCTGTGCTGCAAGGAGGTCATCCCCTACATGCAGGCCCAGGGGAAGGGCTCCATCATCAACACGGCGTCCTTCGTCGCCACGATGGGCGCGGCCACCTCGCAGATCTCCTACACCGCGTCCAAGGGCGGCGTGCTCGCCATGAGCCGCGAGCTCGGCGTGCAGTTCGCCCGCGAGGGCATCCGCGTCAACGCGCTCTCCCCGGGACCGGTCAACACGCCGCTGCTCGTCGAGCTCTTCGCGAAGGACCCCGAGCGCGCGGCCCGCCGTCTCGTGCACATCCCGTTCGGCCGCTTCGCCGAGCCGTCGGAGATCGCCGCGGCCGTGGCCTTCCTCGGCAGCGACGACTCGTCGTTCATCACCGCGAGCAACTTCCTCGTCGACGGCGGAATCTCCGGCGCGTACGTCACCCCCCTGTAGCCACACGCACCTCGTGCCGGGCTCCCGCGGGCCTGGGCCCGCCGGAGCCCGTCGTGCGTTCCCTGCGGTTCGCCGTGAATGTGCCCCAGGCTGCGCTAGAAGCAGCCGGACTTCCCTCCACGTTCCGGACGGTCCAGAGCTGGGGAGGGCTGACTGCTTCTAGCGCAGCTCAGGGCACATTCACGGTGATCGGCGGCGGAGCCGCGCCGGCGGACCTGGGTCCGCTGGAGCCCGTCGTGCGTGGCAGGCTGCGAGAGTGACGCGCATCCACCTCGACGGTGCCTGGTCGATCACCGGTCACATCAACGGCGGCTACCTCACCGCGGTGTGCGGACGGGCCGCGAGCGAGGCGCTCGACGGCGCCCCACCGCTCACGATCAGCACGCACTACCTGCACGCCGCGCGGGGCGCCGGCCCGGCCGACGTCGAGGTCGACGTCGTACGCCGGGGCCGTCTGTCGACCGCCCGCGTGACGCTGAGCCGCGACGGGCTCGCCCTCGTCGACGCGTTCGTGACCGCCGGGTCCCCGAAGGACACGCCCGTCGAGGTCGATGCGGCGACGCCGCCGCAGCTGCCGCCGATCGAGGAGTGCCCCGACTCCGGCGCGGGCGCGCCGGTCGAGGGCATGGAGCTGCTGCACACGCTCGAGGTCCGGCCGCATCCCACGATGGGGCACGCGATCACCGGTGGTCCGGCGCTCGACGCCATGATGATGTCGGGCTGGTGCCGCTACCGCGACGGCCGTCCCGTCGACGCCGCGCTGCTGATGGCGGCGTGGGACGTGCTGCCGCCGACGCCGTGGGCCGCGCACGTCTTCGCCGGGACCCCGACGGTGTCCTCGCAGGTCGTGCTCTACCCCGGGCCGGCGATCGGCCCGCTCGTGATCGAGGCGCGGTGCGACACCCTGCGCGACGGCATCATCGACGAGACGGCACGGGTGTGGGACTCGACCGGCCGGTTCATGTCCTCGGCCCGGCAGACGGCGATCCTCGCGATGCGCTGACCGCGTGCCGTCGGCGTACGCCGGTTACACGCGCGTGTGGGCGTGGTGCTGCGCGGCCACGACGAGCGCCTCGAACAGCCGGCGGTCGTCGCTCATCTCGGGGTGCCACTGGACGCCGAGGACGAACGCGGCGTCGGGCTCCTCGAGCGTCTCGATCGTGCCGTCGGACGCGTGTCCGGTGACGCGGAGGCTGCCCGGGTCGGCGACGGCCTGGTGGTGGCTGGAGTTCACCGTGGTCTCGGTGGTCCCGAGGATCCGCGCGACGAGGGAGTCGTCCACGAACGTCGCGCCGTGCTCGGTGAACGTGCCCGGCCGCTCCCGGTGGGCGAGCCCGTAGCCGGCGCTGGGCAGGTCCTGGACGAGCCGGCCGCCGCTCTCCACGGCCATCACCTGGACCCCGCGGCAGATGCCGAGCACGGGCAGACCGCGCTCGCGGGCGCCGCGGTACAGCCGGCGCTCCGTCGCGTCCCGGTCGAGCCGGGGGCGGTCGGTGGTCTCGTGCGCGTCGTCGCCGTAGTCCGCCGGGTTGACGTCGGCGCCACCGGCGATGACGAGGCCGTCGAGCCGGTCGAGCACGGAGTCGACGCTCGACTCGTCGGTCACCGGTGGGAGGACGACGACGGCCGCGCCGGACTCCTCGAGCGCCGTGACGTAGGCGCGGTGCAGGACGACTGCGTCGACGTCCCACACGCCCCAGGCCGCGCGCTCGCCGTAGCAGGAGACTCCGATGACCGGTCGCATGCGCCCATGATCCACGACCGGACGACCGCGGCGCGACCAGGCGCCGCCGGCGATCCATGGCGCGGCGCGGGACCGGCGCGGCAGACTCGCGCGCATGACGACGCCGACGCTGCTCCGGCTCGCCGAGGTCGGGCCCGGCGTGTGGGTCGCGCGCTCCCGGCGCGACGCCACGACGTCGACCGTGGTCCTGGACGGCCATGGCGGCGCGCTCGTCATCGATCCGGCATGGGACGCCGACGAGCTGGCGGCCATCCCGGCGGACCTCGCGGCGCTCGGTGTGCGCTGCGTCGCCGGCCTCGCGACCCACCAGCACCACGACCACGTGCTCTGGCACCCCGATCTCGGCGACGTCCCGCGCTGGTCCACGCCGGGCACCGTGCGGGCGACGGTCGAGGACCGCGCGGAGGTCGTGCGGCCGCTCGTCGGCGACCTCCCCGACGACCTCGTCGCCATCGCCGGTCGCCTCACCCCGATCGAGGGGGAGCGGCTGGACTGGAGCGGGCCGACCGCGCTCGTGCACGTCCACCACGCGCACGCGCCCCACCACCTTGCGCTCGAGCTGCCCGACCTCGGGCTCCTCGTCGCCGGCGACATGCTCAGCGACGTCGAGCTCCCGATGCCCGACGACGGCGACACCGACCTGGTGACCTACCGCACGGGTCTCGAGTCGCTCGGGGACGTCGTACGCCGGTCCCGCCTGCTGGTGCCGGGGCACGGAGCGGTGAGCGGGCGTCCGGTCGAGCGCTGGGACTCGGACCGCCGCTACCTCGACGACGTCGAGACCCGCGGCGCGAGCGACGACCCGCGGATCGGGCTCGCCGGCATGGCCGAGCTGCACGCCGCCAACGTCGCGCGCGCCCGGGGCACCGACGGGAGCTGAGCGCAGCGGTCGGGGCTGTCGCGCCGTCCCCCGCCCTCGCGGCCGCCGGCGCCGGGCCGGTCGTCGCAGCGGCTCGGAGCCCTCGAGGATCGCCGCCCTCGAGGTTGCCGGTCAGACGAGCCCGGCGGCCTCGAGGGTCGCCGCGACGGCGTGCACGACCGCTGCGATCCGCAGCGCGTCGTTGACCGCCGCGCGGGACAGGCCGGCCCCGCGCGCGGTGGCCTCGTGCGACGCGACGCACGACTCGCAGCCCTCCACCGCGGAGACGGCGGTGCACCAGAGCTCGAAGTCGGCGCGGCCCACGCCGGGCGCGGTCGCCAGCCGCATGCGCAGACCGGCCCGGACGCCGTCGTACCCGTCGGGCAGGACGTGCCGGGCGCGGAAGTAGACCGCGTTCGCCGCCATCACCGACGCGGCCCCGAGCGCGGCGTCGGCCGCCGCGGGCGCGAGGTGACGCCGGGCCTCGGTGGCGAGGACCGGCGTCGTGGTCGGCGCGCGGACGGCCGCCGCGACCGCGAGGACCGTGCCCCAGTGCTGCTGGTCGGTCAGGTTGCGGCCCGGCGCGCGGACGACGGCGTCCATGTTGGTCGCGGTGTCCCGGGCGTACGCCGGGAGCGCGTCGCGCAGCCGCTCGAGACTGTCCGGTGACATCCGTCCCCTGCCTCCTGGGCTCCGCGGCGTCGCCCGGGGCGGCCGCCGCGCCGATTCTGCCGGACCCGGCCGGAGCCCGCCCGGTCCAGCGCCGACCCCGCTCCCGCATCCGAGTTACACGTCGGACCGCCCTGTTCGCCGGGGCCGACGGGTGGGTTCGACGTGTAACGCGGATCCCGGGGCCGTCGGTCGGAGCGGCCGACAGGTGAGACGGGTGTCCGAGGGGTGGACCCGGCTGCCGGGAACAAGGACGTGCGTGGCACGGTTGACCT